>NZ_JBEZOK010000006.1:0-204686 GCF_040706515.1 Streptomyces sp. NPDC047880
CCACGGCTCCGCTGACTCGGCCGCGGCGTGGGCGTGCGTGTCGGGCCCGGACACCGCCCCCCCCGAACCCACCTCGCGGTGGGCCCGCAAGGTCCACCCCCCCCCCCCCCCACCGGCATGAGGAGGTGCGGCTCAGGCCGCCTCGGGCTGCTTTCCGTCGTGCAGGGCGATCGCGCGCTGCATCGCCTTGCGGGCGCGGGGGGTGTCACGGGCGTCGTGGTAGGCGACGGCGAGGCGGAACCAGGCGCGCCAGTCGTCGGGGGCGTCCTCCGTCTCGGCCTTGCGCCGGGCGAAGACCTCGTCGGCCGAGTCGCGGTCGATGCGCCCGCTGGGGGTGCGCCGCAGTTCGTCGACGGGCAGACCGCCCTCGGCGTCGAGTTCGGCGGCCAGTTGACCGGCCTTCCGCGCGAACTGCGTGTTCTTCCACAGGAACCACAGGCCGATGACCGGCAGGATCAGCACGGCGACACCGAAGGTGACGGTGAGGGGCGTGCCGATCTTGATGAGCAGGACGCCGCGGCTGCCGACCAGGACGAAGTAGACGACCAGGACGGCGGCGGTGAGGGCGTAGGTGAGCTTCGCGCGCATGACGGTCAGGGGCTCAGTTCAGATCAAGGAAGTGTTCGAGGCCGAATGTCAGGCCCGGGGTGCTCACCACGCGACGGGCGCCGAGCAGGATGCCCGGCATGAAGCTGCTGTGGTGGAGCGAGTCGTGCCGGATGGTGAGCGTCTCGCCCTCGCCGCCCAGCAGGACCTCCTGGTGGGCCAGCAGGCCGCGCAAGCGCACGGAGTGCACGGGGACGCCGTCGACGTTCGCGCCCCGCGCGCCGTCCAGGGCCTTCTCCGTGGCGTCCGGTGCCTGGGCGGAACCCGCCTCTGCACGCGCCGACGCGATGAGCTGGGCTGTGCGCGTGGCGGTGCCCGAGGGGGCGTCGACCTTCTTCGGGTGGTGGAGTTCGATGACCTCCACCGACTCGAAGTACGGTGCCGCGATCTGCGCGAACTTCATGTTCAGCACGGCCCCGATGGAGAAGTTCGGCGCGATGAGCGCGCCCGTCTCCGGGGAGGCGGACAGCCAGCCGTTCAGCTGCGCGAGGCGCTCGTCGGTCCAGCCGGTGGTGCCGACGACCGCGTGGATGCCGTGGCCGACGCAGAACTCGAGGTTGGCCATGACCGAGTCGGGCGTGGTCAGTTCGACCGCGACCTGAGCGCCGGTCTCGGTCAGCGTCTCCAGCTTGTCGCCGCGGCCGAGGGCGGCGACGAGTTCCATGTCCTCGGCGGCTTCGACGGCTCGTACGGCTTCCGAGCCGATCCGGCCCTTGGCACCGAGGACCGCCACGCGCAGCTTGCTCATCTCTTGTGCTTCCTTCAACCAGGGGATCGTCAGGCGACGGCGTCGTTGAGGCGGGTCGCCTGTTTGTCCTTCAGCGGGCCGATGACCGACAGGGAGGGCCGCCTGCCCAGGATCTCGCGGGCGACTTCGCGGACGTCGTCCGGGGTGACCGACGCGATCCGCGCCAGCATGTCGTCGACGGACATCTGCTCGCCCCAGCACAGCTCGCTCTTGCCGATGCGGTTCATCAGCGCGCCGGTGTCCTCCAGACCGAGGACCGTGGACCCCTGGAGCTGGCCGATGGCACGCCCTATCTCGTCGTCCGAGAGGCCGTGCTGCGCGACCTGGTCGAGCTCGTCGCGGCAGATCTTCAGCACGTCGTGCACCTGCGAGGGCCGGCAGCCGGCGTAGACGCCGAACAGGCCGCAGTCGGCGAAGCCCGAGGTGTACGAGTACACGCTGTAGGCCAGGCCGCGCTTCTCGCGGACCTCCTGGAAGAGGCGGGAGGACATGCCTCCGCCGAGGGCCGTGTTCAGCACGCCGAGGGCCCAGCGGCGCTCGTCGGTGCGGGCCAGGCCGGGCATGCCGAGCACGACGTGCGCCTGCTCGGTCTTGCGGTCGATCAGCTCGACGCGGCCCGCGGTGCGCAGGGCTCGCGTGCCGCTGCGCGGGGCGACGGGTTCCGCGGCCGTGTCCTTGAAGGCTCCGGCCTTCTCGAAGGCGGCGCGGACCTGCCGTACGACCTTGGCGTGGTCGATGTTGCCGGCACAGGCAACGACCAGGTGGGTCGGGTCGTAGTGCTTCTTGTAGAAGCGGCGGATGCGGTCGGCGGTGAGGGCGTTGACCGTGTCGACCGTGCCGAGGACCGGGCGGCCGAGGGGGTTGTCGCCGAACATCGTGTGCGCGAACAGGTCGTGCACGCAGTCGCCCGGGTCGTCCTCGGTCATGGCGATCTCTTCGAGGATCGCGCCCCGCTCGACGTCGACGTCGTCCTCGCGGATGAGCGAGCCGGTGAGCATGTCGCAGACGACGTCGATGGCGAGCGGCAGGTCGTTGTCGAGCACGCGTGCGTAGTAGCACGTGTACTCCTTCGCCGTGAACGCGTTCATCTCGCCGCCGACCGCGTCGAGCGTGGCGGAGATGTCCAGGGCCGACCTGCGGCTGGTGCCCTTGAAGAGCAGGTGCTCCAGGTAGTGGGTGGCGCCGTTCAGGGCCGGGGTCTCGTCGCGGGAGCCGACGTGCGCCCAGATGCCGAAGGTCGCGGAGCGGACCGCGGGCTGGGTCTCGGTGACGATGCGCAGACCGCCGGGGAGGGTGGTCTTGCGGACCGTGCCGATGCCGTTCTCGCCCCTGATGAGGGTTTGGGTACGGGCGACGGCCCGCGCCTCCGAGGAGGTGCGGGCCGTCGCCTGGAAGCCACGGGACGTCACTTGTCGCCGTCGTCCTTCTTCTCGTCGCCGTCTTCGCCCTCGATGACCGGGATCAGAGAGAGCTTGCCGCGGGAGTCGATCTCGGCGATCTCGACCTGGACCTTGGCGCCCACGCCGAGGACGTCCTCGACGTTCTCCACGCGCTTGCCGCCGGCGAGCTTGCGGATCTGCGAGATGTGCAGCAGGCCGTCCTTGCCGGGCAGCAGGGAGACGAACGCACCGAAGGTGGTCGTCTTCACGACCGTGCCCAGGTAGCGCTCGCCGACCTCGGGCATCGTCGGGTTGGCGATGCCGTTGATCGTGGAGCGGGCGGCCTCGGCGGCCGGGCCGTCGGCGGCACCGATGTAGATGGTGCCGTCGTCCTCGATCGTGATCTCGGCGCCGGTGTCCTCCTGGATCTGGTTGATCATCTTGCCCTTGGGGCCGATGACCTCGCCGATCTTGTCCACGGGGATCTTGACGGTGATGATCCGCGGGGCGTTCGGGGACATCTCGTCCGGGGTGTCGATCGCTTCCATCATCACGTCGAGGATGTGGAGGCGGGCGTCGCGGGCCTGCTTGAGGGCCGCGGCCAGGACGGAGGCCGGGATGCCGTCCAGCTTGGTGTCGAGCTGGAGGGCGGTCACGAAGTCCTTGGTGCCGGCGACCTTGAAGTCCATGTCGCCGAAGGCGTCCTCCGCACCGAGGATGTCGGTGAGGGTGACGTAGTGCGTCTCGCCCTCGATCTCCTGGGAGATCAGGCCCATGGCGATACCGGCGACGGGGGCCTTCAGCGGCACACCGGCGTTCAGCAGCGACATGGTGGAGGCGCAGACCGAGCCCATGGACGTCGAGCCGTTGGAGCTCAGCGCCTCGGAGACCTGGCGGATCGCGTAGGGGAACTCCTCGCGGGTCGGCAGGACCGGGACCAGGGCGCGCTCGGCGAGGGCGCCGTGGCCGATCTCGCGGCGCTTCGGGGAGCCGACGCGGCCGGTCTCGCCGGTGGAGTACGGCGGGAAGTTGTAGTTGTGCATGTAGCGCTTGCGGGTCACCGGGGAGAGGGTGTCCAGCTGCTGCTCCATGCGGAGCATGTTCAGGGTGGTGACGCCCAGGATCTGGGTCTCGCCACGCTCGAACACGGCGGAGCCGTGGACCCGCGGGATGGCCTCGACCTCGGCGGCCAGGGTGCGGATGTCGGTGACACCGCGGCCGTCGATGCGCTTCTTCTCCTTGATGACGCGCTCACGGACCAGGGTCTTGGTCAGCGCGCGGTACGCGGCGGAGATCTCCTTCTCGCGGCCCTCGAACTCCGGGAGGAGCTTCTCGGCGGCCAGACCCTTGACGCGGTCCAGCTCGGCTTCGCGCTCCTGCTTGCCGGCGATGGTCAGCGCGGAGGCGAGCTCCGGGCGGACGGCGGCGGTGAGCGCCTCCAGGACGTCGTCCTGGTAGTCCAGGAAGATCGGGAACTCGCCGGTGGGCTTGGCAGCCTTGGCGGCGAGGTCCGACTGGGCCTTGCAGAGCACCTTGATGAAGGGCTTCGCGGCGTCCAGACCGGCGGCGACGACCTCCTCGGTCGGCGCCTCGGAGCCGCCCTCGACCAGCTTGATGGTCTTCTCGGTGGCCTCGGCCTCGACCATCATGATCGCGACGTCGCCGTCCTCCAGGACACGGCCCGCGACGACCATGTCGAAGACGGCGTCCTCGAGCTCGGTGTGCGTCGGGAAGGCCACCCACTGGCCGCGGATCAGCGCGACGCGGACGCCGCCGATCGGGCCGGAGAAGGGCAGGCCGGCCAGCTGCGTGGACGCGGACGCGGCGTTGATCGCGACGACGTCGTACAGGTGGTCGGGGTTGAGCGCCATGATCGTGGCGACGACCTGGATCTCGTTGCGCAGGCCCTTCTTGAAGGAGGGGCGCAGCGGGCGGTCGATCAGGCGGCAGGTGAGGATGGCGTCCTCGGAGGGACGGCCCTCACGGCGGAAGAAGCTGCCGGGGATCTTGCCGGCGGCGTACATCCGCTCCTCGACGTCCACCGTCAGGGGGAAGAAGTCGAGCTGGTCCTTGGGGTTCTTGGAGGCGGTGGTGGCCGACAGCACCATGGTGTCGTCGTCCAGGTACGCCACGGCGGAGCCGGCGGCCTGCTTGGCCAGGCGGCCCGTCTCGAAGCGGATGGTGCGGGTGCCGAAGGCGCCATTGTCGATGACGGCCTCGGCGTAGTGGGTCTCGTTCTCCACTAGCGTTTTCTCCTCGTCCTCGTCTCCGGCTGCCCGTGTGGCAGGGAGACGGTTGCGGAGAAGCGCGCCGTGCTGTGCGGGCCGGTCTTCGATCGAAGCTCCCGGGGGTTCGTTTTCCCGGGGGCCACTACCGAGGACCGGCGGCGGCCAGGAGCGCCTCTCCTCTTCTTGTCGTACTGTCTCGTCCGTATTGCGTTGTGCTACCACACTACAAAGCGGTGGTGACACTCCGCACGTACAGCAAAGGGAGCGGCCCCCATTCTCCGGGAACCGCTCCCCTCACGGCGTCTTACTTGGCGCCCGCCGCACCACGGCGGATGCCGAGGCGGTCGACCAGCGCACGGAAGCGCTGGATGTCCTTCTTCGCCAGGTACTGGAGAAGGCGGCGACGCTGACCCACCAGGATCAGCAGGCCACGGCGGGAGTGGTGGTCGTGCTTGTGGGTCTTGAGGTGCTCGGTCAGGTCGGAGATCCGACGGGACAGCAGAGCGACCTGGACCTCGGGGGAGCCGGTGTCGCCCTCCTTGGTACCGAACTCGGACATGATCTGCTTCTTCGTAGCGGCGTCGAGCGACACGCGTACTCCTCATGGTCTGTGGTGGCCACCGAGTGCCCCCGGTCTGCATCTCGGGGGAGCTTCCATGACTCGGAAGGCGAGATCCGCTGGGCGCGGCCTCCAGAGCGGTGAGCTCCGGGGGTGCGTACACAAACGGCCGTCGACCAGCGTACCAGGCCGCCGGGGTCCCCTTTGCCCTGGTCCGTCGAACCTCCCGGCCGGGGTGCAAGGGGCCACTAGGGTGAGCGGACTCGGATCGTTCGTACGTCGGGAAGGGGTCGCTGCGGCATGGCGGAGACGGCTGAGGAGATCAAGGCACGCAAGGAACGGGAGCGGGACGAGCTCTACGCCCTCGACATCTCCGGGGTCGAGTGGCACGGCGCGCCGGGCACCGAGGCGCACGAGGAGCGGGTCGAGATCGCCTACCTGCCCGAGGGGGCCGTGGCGATGCGGTCGTCGCTCGACCCGGACACGGTGCTGCGCTACACCGAGGCGGAGTGGCGGGCTTTCGTGCTGGGGGCGCGCGACGGAGAGTTCGATCTCGAGCCGGGGGCGCGCACCGGGGGGCCCGAAGCCGGGCAGTAGGCAACGCGTGGGCGAAGAGGGGTGAGCCGGTGAACGGCCGCCCCTCTTCGCATGTCTCTCCGGCCTGGAGGCGACTGCGTTCTCGTGACCTCAATACGGCTGCGCCGCAAGGTGGTTCACAACCCTTCACGCCAATCACCCTTTTTCTTCACCGAAGTGCGTGCCGTATACGTCACTTCCGGGCACCTTCTGGGCAGGTTGTGACGCGGCGGACAGCTGATCGGGGACGGACGGGCCTGCCGGGGCGGGGCTTGTGGTGATTAGGCTGGGACGGGGCGCGCCGTCAGAACCCGTGGTAGGCGTCGGCGTCCCAGGGGGGAAGGCGGGGGAGCCTGTGGAGCGGACGACCTCGGACGACCTCGATACGCCTCAAACGACTTCGCACGACGTCGGACGACAAGCAAGGGTCGCCCCAGCACGGCATGAGGGTGCTCGACCACACCAGGAGGAACACTGTGAGCAGCGATCGGGACGGGATCCGCGGGGGCTGGGCGACACCCGGCGATGACCAGCCCGACGCGGAGTCCGCAGCGGAGATGACGGGCGAGTTCACCATCGACTACGCGCCGCCCGCCTGGTACACGCAGAACGCTTCGGGGAGTTCGTCCTCGAGGCAGGGGGCGGGGGCGTCCGAGGACTCGAGCGCTTCGGGAGCGCCCGGGGGTTCCGGGCCGGGGGCTTCCGGTGTGCCCGGGGGTCCGGGGGCGAGCAGTGCTTACGGGGCGCCCGGTGGTTCGGGGGTGAACGGTGGTTCCGGCGCTGCCGGGGCCTCGGGGGTGCCCGGCGGGTCCGGAATGCCGAAGGGACCCGTACCGCCGCTGCCCGGGCTGACTCCGCCGCCGCACGCCAATCCTTCCGGTGGTCCTTCGTCCCTGCCGACGTCCCTGCCCGGGCAGGGCTCCGCACAGGCTCCTGCGCCCGGGGCGCCGTTCACTCCTCCCGCTCCGGCTCCCGCTCCGGGCGCCCCGTTCACACCTCCCGCGCCCGCGCCGGGTGCGCCCTTCACGCCGCCCGCACCTCCCACGCCCGCTTCGGGGGGTCCTTCGGGCGTCCCCAAGCTTCCGATGGGCAGCGGGTTCGAGCCGCAGGGGCCGCCGCACGGGGACCGGCCTTCGGGGCCGTCCGAGACGCCCGCGGGCGATGCGGCCTCTCCCACGGCGGTGCCGAACATCCCCGTCGTCGGGTACCAGTCGCCGTGGTCGCCGCAGGCCCCGGCCGTCTCCGAGACTCCGGCTACGCAGCCCGCCGCTGCGGAGACTCCGGACGCCCCCGAGACCTCGGCGGCTGCCGAGGCTCCTGCGGCCCCTGAGACTCCGACGACTC
The DNA here is from genome assembly GCF_040706515.1 of Streptomyces sp. NPDC047880. Classification (NCBI taxonomy): domain Bacteria; kingdom Bacillati; phylum Actinomycetota; class Actinomycetes; order Kitasatosporales; family Streptomycetaceae; genus Streptomyces; species Streptomyces sp. NPDC047880. Next base: position 7,441 of record NZ_JBEZOK010000006.1, read on the forward strand.
CCGAGGCTTCGACCCCGGCGGCTTCCGTCGATGCCCCGGAGCCGGAGAACGGCGATCTGGAGAGCGGTGCCACCATGCGCTTCTCCGCTGTCGCCTTGAAGCGGGAGATCGAGGAGCGTGCCGCCGCGGAGGCGGTCGCCGGTCCTGAGGCTCCCGAAGCTGCCGACGCCCCCGAGGCTGCCGAGGCTCCTGAGGCGGTGGACTCCGACGGCGCCGACAGCGGTGCCCGTGCCGACGGCACGGAGGACGACGGCCCCGGTGCGGAGGCCGACGACTCCGTCGCGGCTTCGGAGTACGCGCTGGACGCGGACGCCTTCACCGACGTGCCGCCGGTCGAGGAGGCGGAGCCGGAGGACACCCGGCCGGAGCCCGAGGACGTGGCTCCCGAGGTCTCCCAGCCGGAGGTCGCCGCACCCGAGGCCACCGAGGCCGAGGACGCCGGGCCGGAAGCCGTCGGGTCCAAGGGCGCAGAGGCCGAGGACGCCGAGCCCGAGCATGCGGAGCCCGAGGACGCCCGGCCCGAGGACGTCCAGCGCGGGGAAGCGCTGCCCGAAGAAACGCAGCCCGACTCCGACGAGCCTGTGGACGCGGTGCCGGCCAGTGCCGGACACGAGGGCGAGGACCCGGTGGCACCTGCTGCCGAGCCGGCTGACACACCCCCCGCTGACGCTCCCCCCACCGACGGCGTCCCCGCGCAGAGCGAGCCGGAGGACGCCGTACCGGCCTCCCCCGAGGCGCCGCAGAGCACGTCGGCCGACTCCGCTCCCCCGCCCCCGCAGGACGTACCGCCGCTGCCGCCGTCGTACCAGCCGGCCGCTCCGGCACCGGCGAGCGAGTGGCCCGCCCAGCCGCAGCAGCCCCCGGCGCAGCCCTCGGACCCGAACGCCGCACCCGCTCAGCCGCAGCCGACGGCCGCACAGGGGCAGCCCCCGGTGCCCCAGATGCCGGCACAGCAGCCGCCGTTCCAGCCGCAGGCGCCGCAGCCCGCGCCCACCGCGTGGAACGCCGCACCGACGCCGCCCCACCAGCCGCCCGCCCAGCCCACACCGCAGCCCGGCGGCTACGGCTTCCCTCAGCAGGGCAACCCGCCCGCTGCACCGCCCGCCCCCCAGGGCGGCTACGCATACCCGCACACCGCAGCCCCCACCCCGAACGCCCAGCAGCCGCAGAGCCCGCCGGCTCCCGCGCCCCCCGCGCAGGGCGGCTACGGCTTCCCGCAGCAAGGCGACGCGCCCGCCCCGCAGGCCGGCTACGGCTTCCCCCAGCCGGGCGCTCCGGCCCCGGACGCCCAGCAGCCCCAGAACGCGCCGGCCCCCGCACCCGACGCCCAGGGCGGCTACGGCTTCCCGCTGGCCCCGGCCGCGCCCAACCCCCAAGGCGGCTACGGCTTCCCGCACCCGGGCGCCCAGCCGCCGCACGCGCAGGCCCAGCCGCAGCCTCATGTCCCCCCGCAGGCCCAGCCGCAGCCCCATGTCCCCCCGCAGGGCCGGCCCCACCCCGAAGGCCGGCCCTCGCAGGCCGAGCAGCCCGGGCAGTCCGGGCAGTCCGACCCCGCGGCGCAGCAACAGCCCGGGCAACTCCCGCCGCAGCAGCCCGTCGACCCCCGTACCGGTGCGGCCTGGCCGCAGCCCATCCAGCACGACCAGCGGCAGCCGACCAACCCCGGCGCAGCACCGCTCGGTTACACCGCTGCCGTGGAGCTGTCGTCGGACCGGCTGCTCAACAGCAAGAAGCAGAAGGCGAAGAGCAGCCGTCCGGTGGCGGGGGGCGGGCGCTTCAAGCTCGGCGGGAAGAAGGAGGAGGCCGAGCGGCAGCGGAAGCTCGACCTGATCCGCACGCCCGTGCTCTCCTGCTACCGGATCGCGGTGATCAGTCTCAAGGGCGGTGTCGGCAAGACGACCACGACCACCGCGCTGGGCTCCACGCTCGCCACCGAACGGCAGGACAAGATCCTCGCGATCGACGCCAACCCGGACGCGGGCACCCTCGGGCGCCGCGTGCGGCGGGAGACCGGGGCCACCATCCGTGACCTCGTCCAGGCGATCCCGTACCTCAACTCGTACATGGACATCCGGCGGTTCACGTCGCAGGCGTCCTCCGGGCTGGAGATCATCGCCAACGACGTCGACCCGGCCGTGTCCACGACGTTCAACGACGAGGACTACCGGCGCGCGATCGACGTGCTCGGCAAGCAGTACCCGGTGATCCTCACCGACTCGGGTACCGGTCTGCTGTACAGCGCCATGCGCGGTGTGCTGGACCTCGCCGACCAGCTCATCATCATCTCGACGCCGTCGGTGGACGGGGCGAGCAGTGCGAGCACGACCTTGGACTGGCTGTCGGCGCACGGGTACGCCGACCTCGTCTCGCGGTCCATCACGGTCATCTCCGGTGTGCGCGAGACCGGCAAGATGATCAAGGTCGAGGACATCGTGTCGCACTTCGAGACGCGCTGCCGTGGGGTCGTCGTCGTGCCCTTCGACGAGCACCTCGCCGCCGGTGCCGAGGTCGACCTCGACATGATGCGGCCCAAGGTGCGGGAGGCGTACTTCAACCTGGCCGCGATGGTCGCCGAGGACTTCGTCCGGCACCAGCAGTCGCACGGGCTGTGGACCTCCGACGGCAACCCGCCGCCGGTCGCGGCCCCGCCGATGCCGGGCCAGGCCATGCCGGGCCAGCCGTACGCCCAGCCGGGTCAGCCCGCGCCCGGTCAGCCCTACGCCCAGCCCGGTCAGCCCGCCCCCGGTCAGCCCTACGCCCAGCCCGGCCAGCCCGCCCCCGGTCAGCCCTACGCCCAGCCCGGCCAGCCTCCGTACCCGGGCCAGCAGCAGGCGGCTCCCGGCCAGCCGGGCGTGTACCCGCACCTGCCCCAGCAGCCGCAGCCCGGTCAGCCGTACGCCCAGCCGGGCCAGCCCCCCGCCCAGCACGCCCAGCCGTACCCCCAGGCGGCGGGTCAGCCGTACCCGCAGCCGGGTCAGCAAGCCGAGCAGCCGGGTCAGCCGGCGGCCCACCCCGGCCAGCCGTACCCCCAGCCCGGTCAGCCCCCGGCCGCTCCCCCGCAGCCGGGCTACGGCTACCCGCAGCCGGGCCGGCCGGACGGACCCCAGCCGGACGGCCAGACCCCGCCGCCCCCGCCTCCGACGCAGTAATCGCCTCACCCGATCGGCCCCTTCTCAGGGGCCGATCCCCGCCCGGCCCGCGCCGTTCCGACTCGGCGCGGGCCACGGTGCGTTCAGGGGCGAAATTCCGTTGCCAGGCCCTGGCCAGGGGCGCGTCAGTGGTCTCCACCAATGGGTGCGAAAAGCTCGCCAATTCGTTATTTCCGCAGGCCACAAGGGGTGAACGCGCCGTTGACGGGTGGAGACGGCCGCTGGTACACACACATCACGTATCTGACAGCTGATCAACCCGTCCTTCCCGTCCGAGCGATGACGCGAGGTCCGACCATGGGCACGAACGATCAGAAACGCAGCCTCCCGCACGGCCTCCGGCTCGTCGCCCTGGCCGCGGCCGCAGCGCTCACCCTCACCGCCGGTCTCGCGACCCCGCTCGACCCGGCTCCCCAGCAGGCCCGGGCGGCCGACGACGGCAAGAAGGTGCTGACCGTCGCCGTGGCGCAGAGCGTGGACTCGCTCAGCCCGTTCCTGGCGGTCCGGCTGCTCAGCACGAGCATCCACCGGCTCATGTACGAGTACCTGACCAACTACGACCCCAAGGACAACCACGCCATCGCGGGCCTGGCGACCAAGTGGGAGCCGTCGGCGGACAAGCTGACGTGGACGTACACGATCCGCGACAACTCGAAGTGGTCGGACGGCGAGCAGGCCACCGCCGAGGACGCGGCGTGGACGTTCAACAAGATGATGACCGACACCGGCGCGGCCACCGCGAACGGCAGCTACGTCGGGAACTTCAGGAAGGTGACCGCGCCCAGCCCCACCAAGCTGGTCATCGAGCTGAAGAAGCCGCAGGCCACCATGGCCGCGCTGGACGTGCCGATCGTGCCGAAGCACGTGTGGGAGAAGGTCTCGGACTTCTCCGAGTTCAACAACGACAAGAGCTTCCCCGTCGTGGGGAACGGGCCGTTCGTGCTGAGTGGCTACAAGGCCGACAGCTACGTCCGGCTCAAGGCCAACAAGGACTTCTGGCGCGGGTCGCCGAAGTTCGACGAGCTGGTCTTCCGCTACTACAAGGACCAGGACGCGGCCGTGTCGGCCCTGCGCAAGGGCGAGGTGTCCTTCGTCGCCGGGTCACCGTCCCTGACGCCCGCTCAGGCGGAGTCGTTGAAGGGCGCGGACGACATCCAGGTCAACGACGCCCCCGGCCGCCGCTTCTACGCCCTCGCCACCAACCCGGGCGCGAAGGCGAAGAACGGCGAGAAGTTCGGCGACGGCCACCCCTCCCTCCTTGACCAGCGGGTGCGCAACGCGCTGTTCCGTGCCGTCGACCGCGAGGCCATCATCGACAAGGTGTTCCGGGGGCACGCCGTCGAGGGCGAGGGCTACATCCCGCCCCGCTTCCAGGACTACTTCTGGAAGCCGTCCGCGGACCGGAAGCTGGCGTACGACCCGGCCGAGGCGGCCCGGCTGCTCGACCGTGCGGGGTACAAGAAGAACGGCGACGGCAAGCGCGTCGGCAAGGACGGCAAGCCGATCACCTACCGCGTGCTGTGCCACGCCACCGACCCGAACGACAAGGCGGTCGGCAAGTACCTCCAGGAGTGGTGGGGCGACCTCGGCATCGGCGTTCAGCTCAACTGCCTGGACAACGTGACCGACCCGTGGCTGGCCGGCAAGTACGACCTGGCGTTCGACGGCTGGTCGGTCAATCCCGACCCGGACTTCGTGCTGTCGATCCACACCTGCGGCGCGCTCCCGGCGACCCCGAAGGACACCGGCGCGACGGACAACTTCATCTGCGACAAGAAGTACGACGAGCTGTACGCCCGCCAGCTCACCGAGTACGACCCCGCCAAACGGGCGGACATCGTCAAGCAGATGGAGTCGCGGCTGTACGACCTCGGGTACATGAACGTCATGGCGTACCCGAACGCGGTCGAGGCCTTCCGGACGGACCAGATCAAGTCGATCACGACCATGCCGGCGAAGGCGGGCAACATCTACGGGCAGGACGGCTACTGGAGCTGGTGGTCTGCGGTCCCGGCGGACTCCGGCGGCTCCTCGGACAGCGCGTCGTCGACGGGGGTCGTGATCGGCATCGTCGCGGCTGTCGTGATCCTCGGGGGGCTCGGCGCCTTCGCGGCGATGCGGCGGCGGGCCACCGCCGAGGAACGCGAGTAGGCGGCGAGCGGGTACTCATGACCGCTGACGCGACTCCCGCGCTCGTCGAGGACAAGCAGCGGCCGGCGGCCGGGCCACGGGTACGCAAGAGCTCCGCGTACCCGCGGTACCTGGCGGGCAAGGTGGCCGGGGCCGCCGTATCGCTGCTGGCCGTCCTCGTGACCAGCTTCTTCCTCTTCCGGCTGATCCCCGGCGACCCGGTGAAGACCATGACGGGCGGCCGTCAGGTGTCGGCGGAGCAACTGGCCGCCTACCGTGAGGAGTTCGGGCTCGGCCTGCCGCTGTGGCGGCAGTTCACCGACTACTGCGGCAAGGCGCTCACGGGCGACTTCGGGACGTCGTACCAGTTCCGTGCCCCCGTCGTCGACAAGATCACCGAGGCGCTGCCGAACACCCTGCTGCTCACGGGGACGGCGTTCGTCCTCTACACGGCGCTGGGCATCTTCCTCGGCACCCGGTCGGCCTGGCGGCACGGCAAGCTCGGCGACCGCTTGAACACGGGCCTCGCGCTGACGCTGTACTCCATTCCGTCCTTCTGGCTGGGACTGCTGCTGATCATCGTGCTGTCGGTGGGCATCGGCCCGCTGCCGGGCATGTTCCCCACCGGCGGCATGGAGTCGGGCGGCGAGGAGGGCTTCGCGTACGTCCTTGACGTGGCGCACCATCTGGTGCTGCCGGTGGTGACGCTGGTGGCCGTGGAGTACGGGCAGACGCTGCTGGTCACGAGGTCGGCGCTGCTGGACGAGATGGGCAGTGACTATCTGACGACCGCGCGGGCCAAGGGGCTGCGCGACGACCTCGTACGGCGTCGGCACGCGGTGCCGAACGCGCTGCTGCCGACCGTGACGCTGATCTTCATCAACCTCGGCCGGACGGTGGCGGGCGTGATCCTCGTGGAGACGGTGTTCTCCTGGCCTGGCCTCGGCGGGCTGTTCTACCAGGCCTTGAGCGTGCCGGACCTGCCGCTCGTGCAGGGGCTGTTCTTCGTCTTCGCCACCGCGGTGATCCTGATGAACACCCTCGCCGACCTGGTCTATCCGCTGCTGGACCCCCGGGTGGCCCGATGACGACGACCGGAACGGCCCCGAGCCCGCGCTCTCTCGCCCGGCAGCGCCGCCGGGCGTCCGTCGCCCGCTTCTGGCGGCAGTACCGCTCCGAAAGGGCGGGGCTGTACGGCCTGGCCGTGCTCGCCCTGTGCGCGCTGCTGGCGCTGTTCGCACCACTGTTCGTCGGGGCCGACGTGAGCAGCGTGACCGACGCGCCGGGGCGTCCGATGCAGAGCCCGAGCGCCGAGTTCCCGCTCGGCACGGACCAGTTCGGGCGGGACCTGCTCGGCCTGGTGATCTGGGGGGCGCGGGTGTCGCTGCTGGTCGGGCTGCTCGCGGCCGTGCTGTCGGTGGCGATCGGCACCCTGATCGGTGTGACGGCGGGACACTTCAAGGGCTGGTACGCGACGGTGATGATGCGGATCACCGACTGGTTCCTGGTCATGCCGACGCTGGTGCTGGCGATCGCGCTGGCGACCGTGATGTCCCGCTCGCTGACCACGACCGTCGTCGCGATCGGCGTCACCACCTGGCCGACCACGGCCCGGCTGGTGCGCGCGCAGACCCTGGCGGTGGAGACCCGGCCGTACATCGAGCGGGCACAGGCGCTCGGCGGCGGGCACCGGCACATCATGTCCCGGCACGTGCTGCCCAATGTGATGCCGCTGGTGCTGGCCCAGACGACCCTGATCATCTCCTCGGCCATCCTCGCGGAGGCGACGCTCGCCTTCCTCGGCCTGGGCGACCCGACGGTCGTGTCGTGGGGCGGGCTGCTCCAGGACGCGCGGGAGGCGGGCGCGGTCAGTGCCGGGGACTGGTGGTACCTGGTGCCGCCGGGTATCGCCATCGCCGTGGTGGCGCTGGCGTTCACGCTGTGCGGGCGGGCCGTGGAGTCCGTCCTCAACCCCAGGCTGGGGGTGTCGCGTTGACTCTGCTCGACGTCAGGAACCTGACCGTGACCTACGCGGGCGGGGCGGCCGCTGTGCGCGGGGTGGATCTGCGCCTGGACGCGGGCCAGAAGCTCGGCCTCGCCGGGGAGTCCGGCTGCGGCAAGTCCACGCTGGCGCTGGCCCTGCTGCGGCTGCTGCCGGCGGGCGCCCGGATCACCGGGGAGGTGCTCCTGGACGGCGAGGACGTGCTGGCCATGAAGTGGGGCCGGGTCCGGGCGGTCCGCTGGGCCGGGGCCTCCGTCGTCTTCCAGGGCGCGATGCACTCCCTCAACGCCGTGCACCGCGTCGGCGACCAGATCGCCGAGCCGATCCTGCTGCACCGGAAGGCCACGACGGCCGGGGCGAAGAAGAAGACCGGGGAGCTGCTGGAGCAGGTCGGCCTGCCGGCCGCGCGCGCGGACGCCTACCCGCACGAGCTGTCCGGCGGTCAGCGCCAGCGGGTCATGATCGCCATGGCCCTGGCCTGCGACCCGCGGCTGATCATCGCCGACGAGCCGACCACCGCGCTCGACGTGATGATCCAGGCGCAGATCCTCCGGCTCATCGAGCAGCTGGTCGCGGACCAGGACCTGGGCCTGATCATGATCAGTCACGACCTGGCGGTCCTGGCCGACACCTGCGACCGGCTGGCGGTGATGTACGCGGGCCGGGTGGTCGAGGAGGGGCCCGCCCGGCAGGTGTACGAGGACGCCCGGCACCCGTACGCCCGGGCCCTGTCGGCGGCGTTCCCGCGCATCGGCGACCCGGCGTCCCGGTTCGCCCCGCGGGGACTGGCGGGCGACCCGCCCGACCCGGCCGCCCTGCCGTCCGGGTGCACGTTCCATCCGCGCTGTCCGGTGGCGCTGGACTCGTGCCCGGAGGAGGACCCGGTGCTGCGCGCGGCGGGGCCGGAGCGGCGGGCGGCGTGTGTGCTGGTCGGGCCGCCGGGAGCGGAGTCCGGTGCGAAGCGGGCGACGGTGGACCAGGAGGCCCGTGGGAAGGGCTCTGCCGGGGAACCGGGAGCCCGGGAGCAGCAGTCGGCCGGGGAGCCGGAAGCGCTGGAGGAAGCGAGGCCCACTACGCCATGACCACGTCCCCCACGGCCCCCGAGGTCACCACGGTCCCGCTGCTGAGCGCCCAGGGCCTGCACGTCACGTTCGCCGGACGGCACGGCGGCCCCCGGGCCCGGGCCGTGGACGGCGTCGATCTCGACATCCGCCCCGGCGAGATCGTCGCGCTGGTCGGCGAGTCCGGGTGCGGCAAGACGACGCTGGCCCGCAGTCTGCTCGGCCTGGTCGAACCGACGGCGGGCCGGGTCACCTTCGACGGCCGCCCGCTGGAGTACTCCGGCCGGTCCCTCAAGGCCTACCGCAAACGCGTCCAGTTGGTCCTCCAGGACCCGAGCGGCTCCCTCAACCCCCGGCACACGGTGTACGACGCGGTCGCCGAGGGCCTGCGCATCCACGGCTACGGCGGCGACGAGCGCACCGCGGTCGCCGGCGCCCTGTCCCGGGCCGGTCTGCGCCCCCCGGAGCGCTTCTTCCTGCGCTATCCGCACGAACTGTCCGGCGGGCAGCGCCAGCGGGTGGTCATCGCGGGCGCCTTGGTCCTGGAACCCGAACTCCTCGTCGCGGACGAGCCGGTGGCGTCCCTGGACGCCTCGGTACGGGGCGAGATCCTCGCCCTGCTGCTCCGGCTGCGCACCGAGCTGGGCCTGTCCGCCCTGGTCGTCACGCACGACCTGGGCCTGGCGTGGAACATCGCCGACCGGGTCGCCGTGATGTACCTGGGCCGGATCGTGGAGACGGGCGCGGTGGAGCAGGTCCTGACGGCACCGCGGCATCCCTACACGCAGGCTCTGCTGTCCGTTCTCCCGGAGGCACCTGGGCCACCGGTGGTCCTCACGGGGGAGCCCCCGGATCCGACCGGCGTCCCGTCAGGGTGCCGCTTCCACGCCCGCTGCCAGATCCTGGCGGGCGGCGAGGCGGAGCGAGCGGGCGTGGCGGACGCGTGCAGGGACCAGGACTTGCCGGTGCTGAGCGGGGGTGGTGCATCGCAGGTGGCCTGCCACTGGGCGGCTGCGGGCGCGCCCCGAAGGGGCGCGGGGCTGTGACATTGTGCGGCTCCGCCGCGTGGGCGCGGCAAACCACGACGCACCCGCGGACGGATGGCGAGGGGGCTACGCAGGCCCCTCGGCCGCCACCAGCGCCGCGCACTTCTCGACGTCCTGCCCCATCTGAACCAACAGCGCGTCCAGCGTCTCGAACTTCGCCTGCCCCCGCACGAACGCCAGGAAGTCGACCGCGACATGCAGCCCGTACAGGTCGAGCCCGACACGGTCGATGGCGTACGCCTCCACCGTCCGCTCGGTGCCCTCGAACTGCGGGTTCGTGCCGACGGAGATCGCTGCCGGCATCGCCTCGCCCTGGACGTGCAGCCAGCCGGCGTACACGCCGTCGGCCGGAATGGCCGTGTGCGGCAGCGTCTCCACGTTCGCCGTGGGGAAACCGAGTTCGCGCCCGCGCTGGGCACCCCGGACGACGACGCCCTCGACCCGGTGCGGCCGTCCCAGGATCTCCGCGGCGCCCCGGACATCGCCCTCGGCGACGAGCCGCCGCGTCAGGGTGGAGGAGAACGGCTCGCCGCCGCCCGCCTCGCCCGTCACGTACAGGTCGACGACCTCGACCTCGAAGTCGTAGGTCTTGCCCTGCGTGGCCAGGAACTCCACGTTGCCGGCGGCCTTGTGGCCGAAGCGGAAGTTGGGGCCCTCGACGACGGCCTTGGCGTGCAGCTTGTCGACCAGGACCTTGACGACGAAGTCGGCCGGGGACAGCTTCGAGAACTCGGTCGTGAAGGGGAGGATGAGCACCGCGTCCACGCCGAGGTCCGCCATGAGTTCGGCGCGGCGGTGGTGCGCGGCGAGCAGCGGCGGGTGGCTGCCGGGGCGGACGACCTCGCTCGGGTGCGGGTCGAAGGTGACGACGACGGCGGGCACGCCCAGTTCCCGGGCGCGGTCCACGGCATGCCGGATGATCAGCTGGTGTCCGCGGTGGACTCCGTCGTAGGAGCCGATGGTGACGACGCTGCGCCCCCAGTCCTGGGGGATGTCCTCCAAGCCACGCCAGCGCTGCACTGTGCCTGCTCCTTGTCGAAAGCTCGTCGAACCCGTGTCCGGTCGGTTGTCCGTGGTGCCTCGTACGCAGGTCTAAGGGTGCCATGCCGGGTGCTTGCCGCCCGCATCGGCATGGGGGCTGTGACAGGGCGCACGGCACCGCGGCGGCCCGGGCCCTCGGGCCGGGGCGATGCCGGACCCGATCACGTCGGTCCCGCACGGCCGGTCACGCGGGGACGCCCGCGCCCGCCAGGTTCTCGATCGTCCGGTGGGAGCTGGGCCCGACCAGCGCCGCCCAGTCCCCCGGCGCCTCGGTCAGCCAGGCGGCGGCGCGGGCGGCGAAGCCGGGCACGTGCCGGCCCAGGTCGACCAGGGCGCGGTCGAAGCGGGTGGCGCCCTGGGGGGTGCGCACGAGGAGCAGTCCGATCCGGTGGACGAGGTCGCGCAGGTCGTCGCCGCCGTTGCGGGCGGCGGCGTGCAGCAGCGCGTCCAGGACGTCGATGTCGTGCTCGCGGGCCAGGAGGGCGTCGCGCAGTTCGCGGCGGAGCGGACGCGATGCGGGGATGCCGGGCGGGGTGAGGGCCGCGGCGAGGGCGCAGCGCAGCCGCACGTCACCGTCCTCCAGGAGGACGGTGACCAGCGGCAGGAGCACGGGCCGGGCGGCGGGCCCCCGGTCGAGCCGCTGGTCCGCGTACGCCGCAACCTGCCCCGCGAGTTCCGGCCGCCCGCGTGCCGCCCGGCACAGCAGCGCGGCGATCCGCCGGGCCAGACCCGGCGGGGTCGCGTCGGCGAGGGCCCGCAGCGCCTCCTCCGCGCCCGGTCGCTCCAGCCGGGCCGCGAAGGCCCCGAGGACCGGCTCGGGATCGCTCAGCAGCGCTCCGGCCAGGGCTTCGGGCGAGAACCGGGGGTCGCCCGCCGCGAAGTGCTCCAGCGCACGTGCGAGGTAGCGGGCCCGGGTGTGGGGATCCTGGACGAGGAGGGCTAGTGCGCCGCCGTGCAGGGCGCGGTCGGCGGGACGGGCGAGCAGGGTGAGGGCCGCGTAGCGCAGCAGGGCGCGGTCGCCTGCCGTGCCGGCGTGCGGCGCGACGCGCAGTGCGTGGGCCGCCGCTGCGCTCCGCCGTGCGGGGCGCTCGTCGCGCGCCCACCGGTCGACGGCCCGGCACATCGCCGACGGCTCCTCCTCGGCGAGCACCGCGAGCAGTTCGTCGGCCCGCGGGTGCGCGCGGTCCACCAGCACGTCCGTCAGCTCGTCCAGAGCACGGTGGCGGTGGGTGTGCAGCAGGACTTGCGCGGCCGTGGCCACGGTGGCGTCCGGGGTGGCGGGCAGCGGCTCCTCGTCGTCGAACCAGCGGACGAGCTGTGGTTGTACGGCGGTGGGGTCGGCGGCGAGGAGTTCGGCGACGGCGTCCAGGAATCTGGGACCGGCCGCGCACGGCGGCCCGTCGGCGTGGACGAGCCGCCGCAGCAGCGCGCAGCGCGTGTCCGGCAGGAGCCGTAGGCCGGTCCAGAAGGGGGGCCCGATCTCCTCCGGCAGGGGCCGCTCCTGCCGCCGCCAGGCCACGATCCGGTCGGCGAGCAGCCGCAGCACCTCTGTGTACGGCGCCGCGTCGGGCAGGGCCGACAGCGTCCCGGCGAGCAGCCGGGCGGCCCACCAGGACCGTGGGTCGGCGTCCAGGGCGTGCACCAGGTCGGCCAGGCGGGAGGCCAGGGGGCCGGTGCCGTGCCGGCGGCCGAGGTACAGCAGGGCCTGGACGACCGGCCCGATGCGGTGGTGCGGCACGGGGTCGGAGTGGGTGTCGGTGCCGCGGTGAACGAGGGCGTGCAGGGCTTCGTCGAGGTCGAGGTGCATGCCCTGGAGCCAGTCGGCGAGCCCTTCGTGCGCGAAGCGGTAGCCGGGTCCGGCGGGCACGAGCAGGCCTTCGGCGAGCACGGCCGACGCCCAGCCCGTGCAGCCGCCGAGCCGCTCCGGGGCGGTCCCCCAGGGGAACACCGCCGCGAACGCCTCCCGGTCCAGGTCTCCCGGCCCGGGGCCGAGGCCCCGGCGGGCCGCCTCGTGCACCTGCCCCGCGGCCTTGGCCGCCAGCCGGCGTACGGCCGTGCCGCGCAGACCGCTGCCGGCGGCCAGCCGGGTGGCGACGCGCAGCGCCATCAGGTCCAGGTAGGCGGAGAAGACCTCGTCCCGGTCGACGGGGCCGGTCGCCGGGACGGGTGTTTCGGTGGCGTCAGTGAGCCCGTCCCGGATCTCGCCGAGGAGGCGCAGGGTGAGAGGGTGCCGGGCGTCGGCATCGCCGAGGGCACCCTCGGCGATGCCGTACCGCAGCCGGGCCTCCCGGGCCTCGTCCTCGGCGAGGTCGCCGAGGACTACGCATCCGGGACGGTGCAGCGGGCCCGACACCTCCTCCCAGTACTCCGGCCGGCAGGCCACCACCAGCCGCGCTCCCGTCTCGCCGAGCCACCGCACGGTTGCGTCCGCCCAGTCGGACAGGCGGCGGGCCACCGCGGGCGGCATCTCCTCGGGGCCGTCCAGCAGGAGCAGCAGGGGCCGGCCGAGGGAACCGGCGAGGCGGGCGAGGCGCCCGGGGGTCATGTCCCCCAGGTCGGCCATGGAGGACGGGGAGGACGGGGAGAGCGGGGACGGGGCCCGCGTGGCGGCCACGACGGGGGCGGCCCGAGTGAGTGCCCTGCGGACCGCGTCCGCCACCGACTTGTCGTCGTCGCGCAGATCGCAGCCGCGCAGCCAGAGTGTGGGATGCCCTCTGCGGCCGCGGCGCTCGGCGAGCGCGGCGAGTTCCGTCGTACGTCCGCTGCCGGGCGCCCCGACGAGGCCGAGGACGGCTGCCCCGCCTGCCGCGAAGGCGTCGAACTCGGCCGCCACACCGGCTCGTTCGACCGGTTCCGGGACGCCGGTCCCGCCGGGCGGGCCCTCCAGGCCCCGGGATGTGCCGGTCAGTTCCAGCACTCCGGCGAGGTTCAGATCGGCGCCGTAGGCGGGGATCGTCGCGGCGTTCTCGGCGAGCAGCCCGGCGAGGGGGCCTGCCGCCCCGGCGGCCCGCGCCCGCAGCGGCACGGCGAACCCGACGTCGCGGTGTTCGGAGCTGAGCGCGGTGCCGAGGACTCCGACGACGGCGCCGGTCCCGGCGTCGAGCACGGGGCCCCCGGCCGCTCCTCCGCCCAGCCGCAGCGCGTCCCGCCCTGCCGTGCCGACCGCGAGCTCCAGCGCGTCGTCGAGACGGTGGAAACGGTCCGTGGCCGCGTACGTGACGGAGGCCGGGCCCAGCACCCGCGCCTCGCGCCAGCCACCGGCGGCGATCCGCACATACGTGCCGGTCCCGGCCCCGTCGCGCACGGTGACGGGCAGCGGCGGCACGCCGAGCCCCTCGGTCCGTACGAGGGCCAGATCCAGCGCGGGCAGCGGGGTGACCGCGTCGGCGGCCACGACCAGGCGGCGGTCACCGGCCCCGTGCAGCACGAGCCGGGACAGGCCGTCGACGGCCTCGTGGCTGGTGATCAGTGTGCCGTGGTGGTCGGCCAGGAAGCCGGTGCCGCGGGGGCGGCCGGCCAGATCGTGGATCCGGACGAGACCGTCGCCGGGGACCGCCCCTGCCTCGTGCCCGGCCGTCCCGGGGCCGGGGAGCGCCCGGCCCTCCTGCCCGGCCGTGCCGAGGTCGGAGACCGCCCTGCCCTGCTGCCCCGCTGTTCCGGGGCGGTCCGGGGAGTCCGGTGCGTTGCCGCCCGTCTCCCGGGACCGGTTCCGCGACGCCATCGTCGAGCCTCCCCGCCGTACACCCGTGCCCTTGTGTTCGACGGTAGGGGCGAGATGATCAGCGGGACAGATCCCTTCCCGAAAGCGCCCCCTTCCGCTCCCCCGGTTCACTCCGAGCGCCCGCACGGACGGGTGAAGAAGCTGGGGTGGCTGGATACACCCTAGGGGTGGGGGAACCGAGGGGGGACCGTGGAGCGGCGGAAGTGGAGGTACCCCGTGGCCGCCGCTCCACGGGCGGACTCCCGCGCCCGGGATGTCAGGCGAAGACGGCGAGGCTCCTGGCCTTGCCGCGCTGCTCCTCGACGAGCGCGAGCAAGCGGCCCTCGGAGTCGAAGACGGCGACGGGGCCCGTGCCGGCGTACGTCTCGGGCATCTCCAGCCGGACGCCGTTGGTGAGCAGCTTGGCCCGCCGGGCGTCGACGTCCCACCGGGGGAACGCGGCCGCGGCGGCCTCGGCCATCGGCATCACCGTGAGCTCCTGCTGGAGCTGGTCCAGCGTGCGGGCCGTGTCCAGCTTGTAGGGGCCGACGCGGGTGCGGCGCAGCGCGGTGAGGTGCCCGCCCACACCGAGGCCGGCGCCGAGGTCGCGGGCCAGGGCCCGGATGTAGGTGCCGGAGGAGCAGACGACTGAGACGACCAGGTCGAGCACGGCCGTGCCGTCGTCGGCGACGGCGTCCCGGACGTCGTACACACTGAAGGAGGAGACCGTGACGGGCCGGGCCGGGATCTCGAACTCCTCGCCCTCGCGTGCCCGCTTGTAGGACCGCACGCCATTGATCTTGATGGCGCTGACCTTGGACGGCACCTGCATGATGTCGCCGGTCAGCTCGGCGATGCCGGCGTCGATCGCGTCGCGGGTGACCTTGGAGGCGTCCGTGGAGGAGGTGGTCTCCCCCTCGGCGTCGTCCGTGAGGGTGTTCTGCCCGAGCCGGATGGTGCCCAGGTACTCCTTCTCGGTCAGCGCGAGGTGGCCGAGGAGCTTGGTGGCCTTCTCGACGCCGAGGACGAGGACGCCCGTCGCCATGGGGTCGAGGGTTCCGGCGTGCCCGACGCGTCGCGTTCTGGCGATGCCGCGCATCTTGGCGACCACGTCGTGCGAAGTGAAGCCCGACGGCTTGTCGACGATGACAAGGCCGTCGGGCGTGGTGTGCTTCTGGGTCATTCGGCGCCGTCGTCCGTCTCGTCGTCCTCGTCGGGCTTGCGGTACGGGTCGGCCCCGCCGGCGTACTTGGCGCCCGCGGACGCCTCGCGCACCTTCTCGTCGGACTGGCGCGCCTTGTCGAGGAGGTCCTCGATGGTGCGGGCGTTGTCCGGGAGGGCGTCCATGACGAAGGTCAGGGTCGGCGTGAACTTCACACCGGCCGCGCGGCCCACCTCGGACCGCAGGACGCCCTTGGCGCTCTCCAGGCCGGCGGCGGCCGCCGAGCGCTCCTCGTCGTCCCCGTAGACCGTGTAGAAGACGGTCGCCTCCCTGAGGTCACCCGTGACCCGGGTGTCCGTGATGGTGACGTGGGAGCCGAGCCGCGGGTCCTTGATCCCCCGCTGCAGCTTCTGGGCCACCACCTCTCGGATGAGGTCCGCCAGCCTCTTAGCCCGCGCGTTGTCGGCCACTGGTCCGTCTCCTTAAGTGCTTACTTGTTGCTTCAGTCTTCGTCGCTGTGGAGCCGGCGTCGAACCGAGAGCAGTTCGACCTCGGGCCGGCCGGCGACGAGCCGCTCACAGCGGTCCAGGACGTCGGTGAGGTGTCCGGTCTCCCCCGAGACCACCGCGAGCCCGATCTCGGCTCTGCGGTGGAGGTCCTGGTTACCCGTCTCGGCCGCGCTCACCCCGTACTTGCGCTGGAGTTCGGCCACGATCGGGCGGACGAGAGAGCGTTTCTCCTTGAGCGAGTGGACATCGCCGAGGAGCAGATCGAAGGACAGAGTCCCCACATACATGTGTGTATCCGGATGTCCCGCCGGTTCGGGGTACGGGCGCCACGCTTCGACGCCGATACGGGAACCGTACACGCAACGGCCGGGGCCGATCGACGGAATATGTCCCGCCGACCGGCCCCGATCGTGACTCAGGTCAGACGCGCGGCTTCTCGCGCATCTCGTACGTCGCGATGACGTCGTCGACCTTGATGTCGTTGAAGTTGCCGAGGTTGATACCGCCCTCGAACCCTTCGCGGATCTCGGTGACGTCGTCCTTGAAGCGACGCAGCCCCTCGATGTTGAGGTTCTCCGCGACCACCTTGCCGTCGCGGATGAGGCGCGCCTTGGTGTTGCGCTTGACCTCGCCGGAGCGGATGAGAACACCCGCGATGTTGCCCAGCTTGGACGACTTGAAGACCTCGCGGATCTCCGCCGTACCGAGCTCGACCTCTTCGTACTCCGGCTTGAGCATGCCCTTGAGGGCCGCCTCGATCTCCTCGATCGCCTGGTAGATGACCGAGTAGTACCGGACGTCGACACCCTCGCGCTCGGCCATCTGCTGCGCACGCCCGGCGGCGCGCACGTTGAAGCCGATGACGATGGCGTCGGAGCCCATGGCCAGGTCGATGTCGGACTCCGTGACCGCACCGACACCGCGGTGCAGGACGCGGATGTCGACCTCTTCGCCGACGTCCAGCTGGAGCAGCGAGGACTCGAGCGCCTCGACGGATCCAGAAGCGTCACCCTTGATGATCAGGTTCAGCTGCTGGACCTCGCCGGCCTTCAGCACCTTGTCCAGGTCCTCCAGCGACACGCGGCGCGTGCGCTTGGCGAACGCGGCGTTGCGCTCACGGGCGGCGCGCTTCTCGGCGATCTGACGGGCCGTACGGTCCTCGTCGACCACCAGGAAGTTGTCGCCCGCACCCGGGACGTTGGTCAGGCCGAGGACCTGGACCGGCGTCGAGGGACCGGCCTCGGCGACGCTGTTGCCGTTGTCGTCGTGCATCGCCCGGACACGGCCGTACGCGTCGCCGACCACCATGGTGTCGCCGACCCGCAGCGTGCCTCGCTGGACGAGGACCGTCGACACGGCACCGCGGCCGCGGTCGAGGCGGGACTCGATCGAGATGCCCTGCGCGTCCTGGTTCGGGTTGGCCCGCAGGTCGAGCGAGGCGTCGGCGGTGAGGATCACGGCCTCCAGCAGGGAGTCGATGTGCAGACCCTGCTTGGCGGAGATGTCGACGAACATCGTGTCGCCGCCGTACTCCTCGGCCACCAGGCCGTATTCGGTCAGCTGGCCGCGCACCTTGGTCGGGTCCGCGCCCTCGACGTCGATCTTGTTGACCGCGACGACGATCGGGACCTCGGCCGCCTTGGCGTGGTTGAGCGCCTCGACCGTCTGCGGCATGACGCCGTCGTTGGCCGCGACGACCAGGATCGCGATGTCGGTCGACCTCGCACCACGGGCACGCATGGCGGTGAACGCCTCGTGACCCGGGGTGTCGATGAAGGTGATCTTGCGCTCTTCGTCGTTGACTTCGGTCGCGACCTGGTAGGCACCGATGTGCTGGGTGATGCCGCCGGCCTCGCCCGCGATGACGTTCGTCTTGCGGATGGCGTCGAGGAGCCGGGTCTTACCGTGGTCGACGTGACCCATGACGGTGACGACCGGCGGGCGGACCATCAGGTCCTCCTCGTCGCCCTCGTCCTCGCCGAACTCGATGTCGAAGGACTCGAGGAGCTCGCGGTCCTCCTCCTCCGGGCTGACGATCTGAACCGTGTAGTTCATCTCGTCGGCGAGGAGCTGCAGCGTCTCGTCGGAGACGGACTGCGTGGCCGTGACCATCTCGCCGAGGTTCATCATGACCGCGACGAGCGACGCCGGGTTGGCGTTGATCTTCTCCGCGAAGTCGGTGAGCGAGGCACCGCGCGACAGGCGAACGGTCTCGCCGTTGCCGCGAGGCAGCATCACACCGCCGACCGACGGGGCCTGCATGGCCTCGTACTCCTGGCGCCTCTGCCGCTTCGACTTGCGGCCACGACGCGCGGGACCGCCGGGACGGCCGAAGGCACCCTGCGTGCCACCACGGCCACCGGGACCGCCGGGACGGCCACCGAAGCCGGGACGGCCACCGCCGCCGGGACCACCGGGACGACCGGCGAAACCGCCGCCACCGCCACCGGGACCACCGGGACGACCGGCGAAACCGCCGCCACCGCCACCGGGACGACCGGCGAAACCGCCGCCCGGACGACCGCCACCGCCACCGGGGCGACCGCCGCCGCCGGGACCGCGGCCGCCGGGGCCACCGCCACCGGGACGCGGGCCGGCAGCCGGACGCTGCGGCATCATGCCGGGGTTCGGACGGGGACCGCCGCCGGGACGGGGACCGCCGCCCTGCGGACGGGGCATGCCGCCCGGGGTCGGACGCGCGCCGCCCGGAGCCTGCGGACGAGGACCGCCGCCTGCGCCCTGCGGACGGGGACCGCCCTGGCCGCCCTGGCCCTGCGGACGCGGAGCACCACCGGGAGCGCCGGGGCCACCCGGACGCGGGGCACCGCCCGGACGGGGCGCCTGCGGGCGCGCCATGCCGGTGGAGCCACCGGAGGTGAAGGGGTTGTTGCCCGGACGGGGACCCGCCGGACGGGCACCGGGACGCGGGGCGCCGCCACCCGGACGCGGGGCGCCGGGACGGTCGCCGCGGTCACCACGGCCCTGGCCGCCCTGGCCGGCGCCACCCTGGCGCGGGGCACCCGGACGCGGGGCCTGGCCGGCCGGACGCGGGGCGCCCGGACGCGGGCCGGAGCCCTGGCCCTGGCCCTGAGAGGCGGCCGGTGCGGCGGGAGCCGACGGGGGCGCCGTGAACTCGGGCGTCGTCGGAGCCGGGGACGCCGGGGCGGGCCGCGGCGCGGGCTTCGGGCCCGGGGTGGGACGGGGGCCGGGAGTGGCCGGCGCGGCGGGGGCCGCGGGCTTCTCGGCAGCCGGCTTGGGGGCCGGCGGGCGCGGGGCGGCCGGACGGGCGGCCTGCGCGGGAGAGGGGGCACCCGGCTTCGCCGGGGCAGCCTTGCGGGCGGGGGCGGGCTTGCCGCCACCGCTGCCCTGCTGGAGGGCGTCCGTCAGCTTGCGTACAACGGGCGCTTCGATCGTCGAAGACGCCGAACGGACGAATTCACCGAGTTCCTGGAGCTTGGCCATGACGACCTTGCTCTCGACGCCGAACTCCTTGGCGAGTTCGTAGACCCGGACCTTAGCCACTTCGCTCCTTTGAGGTCCGGGTTGCGTCCGGACCGTCGCTAGTTCATGGGCGTACTCATCGCGTACTCATCGAGTGCTCATCGCAATCTCGACCTGCTTTCGACTCGCGAGGTACCTAGCCGCACGGGGTTCCGTACGGCACGTCTTACCGTGTTGCCTGCTCGGCAACTGTCGTCTGCTCGACGTAACGGCGCAACGCCTTTGTGTCGAGCGGTCCCGGGACGCGCAGTGCCCTCGGGAACGCCCGGCGGCGTACCGCCTGGTCGAGACAGACCAGTGCGGGGTGCACGTAAGCACCCCGGCCGGGCAGCGTACCGCGTGGATCAGGGACGCACGCGTCCTCGATCGCTACGATCCGCAGCAGTTCGGCCTTGGCCGCTCGCTCCCGACACCCCACACAGGTGCGTTCAGGGCATGCGCGGGCGCGCGTCCGGCCAGACACCGTTAAGTCTACCTCCCCGAAGGCGCCTCACCCCTTTGGGGCAGGATTCGAACAGTTGCCGCGCACGAACCTGTCGTGATCTGAACGGCGCGCGGCTTGGATCTATTCCCCTGAGCCGTTGCCGGCCGGTTCCGTGTCCGGGCGGATGTCGATCCGCCAGCCGGTCAGCCGGGCCGCGAGGCGGGCGTTCTGCCCCTCCTTGCCGATGGCCAGGGACAGCTGGTAGTCGGGCACGGTCACCCGGGCCGACCGGGTCGCCAGGTCCACGATCTCCACCTTGGAGACCCGGGCCGGGGACAGCGCGTTCGCCACCATGTCGGCCGGGTCGTCCGACCAGTCCACGATGTCGATCTTCTCACCGTTCAGCTCAGCCATGACGTTGCGCACCCGGCCGCCCATGGGGCCGATGCAGGCGCCCTTGGCGTTCAGGCCGGAGCGGGTGGACCGTACGGCGATCTTCGTGCGGTGACCGGCCTCACGGGCGATCGCGGAGATCTCCACCGAGCCGTCGGCGATCTCCGGCACCTCCAGGGCGAAGAGCTTCTTCACCAGGTTGGGATGCGTGCGCGAGAGGGTGACGGAGGGCCCTCGGACGCCCTTGGCCACGCGGACGACGTAGGAGCGCAGGCGCATGCCGTGCGGGTAGGTCTCCCCCGGCACCTGCTCCTGCACGGGCAGGATCGCCTCGAGCTTGCCGATGTCGACGAGCACGTTCTTCGGGTCGCGGCCCTGCTGGACCACGCCGGTGACGATGTCGCCCTCACGGCCGGCGTACTCGCCGAGCGTCGCGTCGTCCTCGGCGTCGCGCAGGCGCTGCAGGATGACCTGCTTGGCCGTGGTGGCGGCGATACGGCCGAAACCGGACGGGGTGTCGTCGAACTCGCGGGCCTCCTGGCCCTCCTCGAGGTCGTCGGGGTCCTCCTTCGCCCACACGGTCACATGGCCGGTCTCCCGGTTGAGCTCCACGCGCGCGTGGCGGCGGCTTCCCTCGGTGCGGTGGTAGGCGATGAGGAGGGCCGACTCGATCGCCTCGACCAGCAGGTCGAAGGAGATCTCCTTCTCCCGAACCAAGCCCCGCAGGGCGCTCATGTCGATGTCCACGGCTACGCCTCCTCTTCCTTCTTGTCCTTGCGGCTGAATTCGACCTGGACACGCGCCCGGACGATGTCGTCGAAGGCGATTCTCCGTGCGGTGGCCTTGCGGCCCTTCACGCCGGGCACCTCGGTGTCCACACCCTCGTCGTCGACCTTCAGGATCCTGGCGACCAGCTCACCGCCCTCGGCCAGCTGGAACTTCACCAGCCGGTCCGTGGCGCGGACGTAGTGCCGGTGTTCCGTGAGGGGGCGCTCCGCGCCAGGGGTGCCGACCTCGAGGGTGTACTCGCCCTCGCCCATCGCGTCCGTCTCGTCGAGCTTCGCCGAGAGCGCGCGGCTCACATCGGCGATCTGGTCCAGGTCGGCGCCCGTGTCCGAGTCGACGACGACGCGCAGCACACGCTTGCGTCCGACGGAGTCCACCTCGATCTCCTCGAGATCCAGGCCCTGGGAGCTGACGAGCGGTTCCAGTAGCTCTCGCAGCCTCTCGCTCTGGGTGGTGCTCATCCGGGTGACTCCTCGGCCGCGTGTGCTGTTGTGGGATGGGTCGCGTGTCTGGTCAAAGGGTATCCGGTCGCGGGGAGTGTTGCCGTCCACCCGGTCACGAACGGTGCCGCTGAGTGATGCCGGGCGAGGGCCCGGGTACCGTGATCACACGCGTGCGGCCCTTGCAGTGCCGTTTTCTCGAAACACCCCTCGCACGCCTCTCGCCCACCGTTCGTACACCTCCCCATCATTCGAGTCGTTCGCGAATGTTTCCCGCACGAGCCCCGAGGACGTCTGACGTGCCGTTCCCGCCATCGCCGCGTGCCCGCTCGGGGCCGCGCAGAAGGAGTCTGTTCGCCGTCGCCCCGGCGGCCCTCGCCCTGACGGGCTGCACCGGCGGGGACTCCGGCGGCCCGGCCGGGGACGGCCCGTCGGCCGCCGACCGGGTACGCGCGCGTGCGGCCCGGGACAGCGAGGGGCTGGTGGAGCGCTACGACGCGGTGATCGCCGCCCGGCCGGGGCTCGCGGGCCGGCTGCGGCCGCTGCGCGAGGAGGTCGTGCGGCACGCGCAGGCGTTCGGCGGTGGCCGGAAAGCATCGCCTTCGGCGTCCGTCCCGGCCTCGCCGTCCGCGTCCGCCTCGGTCTCGGGGTCCGCGCCGGTCTCGCCGTCGCCGGCCGCGACGGTGCCGGGGAACGACAAGGACGCCCTCGCCGGGCTCGCCGCGGCGGAGCGGGAGCTCGCCGACCGGCGGGTCAAGGCGCTGGGCGGGGTTCCGGGTGAGCTGGCGCGGTTGCTGGCGTCGGTTGCGGCGGCCGGGGCCGCGCACGTGTATCTGCTGACGGAGGGTGCCGCGTGAGCGAGGAGAAGGACCGGGAGCTGCGGGCCCTGCAGGCGGCGCTGGCGGCCGAGCACGCGGCGGTCTACGGGTACGGCGTCGTCGGCGGGAAGATCGGCGACGGCAAGCGCGCGGAGGCGGTCACGGCGTACGACGCGCACCGGGCGCGCAGGGACGCGCTGGTGCGTGAGGTGAAGGACCTGGGGGGCCGGCCGGTGGCCGCGTCCGCCGGTTACGCCCTGCCCTTCCGGGTGCCGGACTCCGCGGCGGCCGTGCGGCTCGCCGCCGAGCTCGAGGACCGGGTGGCCGGGGTGTACGCCGATCTGGTGCGCGCTGCGGGCGGCGGCCGCCGGGCCCTGGCCGTCGAGGCGCTGCGGGAGGCGGCGGTGCGGGCGGTGCGCTGGCGCGGCGAGAGCGTAGCCTTCCCTGGGCTCGCCGAGCGGGCCGGCACGGCCCCGCCCTCGGCGGCGCCGACGGCGTGACCCGCGCAGGGCACGCACCGCGGACAGCATGAAGGGAACGACTCGCGCATGGTTTTCGAACCGCCGAAGCGTCTGGTCAGGGCGCTCGGTGAGACGGCGCCGGACGGTGACGACTGGCTGGAGAAGCTGCCCGAGGCGGCGCAGCGGGCCGTCGAGCTACGCGAGTTGACCGTGGAGCGGGTGCAGGTGCCCGGCGGGCGCAGCAGCCTGGTGCTGTTGGTGCGGGCGGCCGACGGGACACCCGCCGTGCTCAAGCTGGCGCCGGGCCGGGCCCGCCCGGAGGCGGAGCGGGCCGCACTCGCGCACTGGGCCGGGCGGGGTGCCGTGCAGCTGCTCGAGTCCTCGTCGACCGAGGGCGTGCTGCTGCTGGAGCGGCTTCACCCGGATGTGTCGGTGCGGTCGCTGCCGGAGGCGAAGGCGTTGCTGGAGGCGGCGGGGACGCTGCGGCGGCTGTGGGTGGAGCCGCCCGCCGGGTTCCCCTTCGAGACCGTGGCGGAGCGGACCGGGCGGCAGGCCGAGGCGATGCGCGCCCGGGCCAGGACCGAGCCCGAGGTGGCCCCGCTGGTCGACCTGGCGCTCGCGGCGCGTGAGGAGCTGCTGGCGGCGCCGCCGGAGCACCGGCTGCTGCACGGCACGTTCCGGCAGAGCAAGGTGCTCGGCGGGGAGCGGATGCCGTGGCTGGCCGTGGGGCCCGACCCGGTGGTCGGCGAGTGCGCCTTCGATCTGGCCCGGCTGGTCCGGGACCGGGTGGAGGACCTGATCGCCCAGCCGTCCGGCGCGGCCACGACCCGGCGCCGGGTGAAGCGGCTCGCCGAGTCCCTGGACGTGGACCAGGAGCGGCTGCGGGGCTGGACGCTGTTCCGGGCCGTGGAGTCGGGCGTGCGGGCGGGACGGGTCGGACGGCCGCGCGACGCGGAGCTGTTGCTGGAGTTCGCGGCCTGGCTGTGAGTGCTCCGCCTGCGGAGCACTCACAGCGGCGTCGATGCGGGCCGCGAGCCGTTGCCGCAGGGCAACGGCCCTCTCCCTGCTACGCCGTGAGGCGGGCGACGGCCTCCTCGACCGTCAGTTCCTCGCGCTCGCCGCTGCGGCGGTCCTTCAGCTCCACCACGCCGTCAGCCGCGCGCCGGCCCGCCACCAGGATCTGCGGTACGCCGATCAGCTCGGAGTCGGTGAACTTGACGCCCGGGGAGACGCCGGGGCGGTCGTCGACCAGGACGCGGACACCGGCGGCGGCCAGCTTCTGGGAGATGTCCAAGGCCAGTTCGGTCTGGAGGGCCTTGCCGGCGGCGACCACGTGGACGTCGGCCGGGGCGACCTCGGCGGGCCAGCACAGGCCCTTGTCGTCGGCGCTCTGCTCGGCGAGGGCGGCCACCGCGCGGGAGACGCCGATGCCGTAGGAGCCCATGGTGACGCGGACCGGCTTGCCGTTCTGGCCGAGGACGTCGAGCTTGAGGGCGTCGGCGTACTTGCGGCCCAGCTGGAAGATGTGGCCGATCTCGATGGCCCGGTCGAGGACGAGGCCGGTGCCGCACTTGGGGCAGGGGTCGCCCTCCTGGACGACCACGACGTCGACGTACTGGTCGACCTCGAAGTCACGGCCCGCGACGACGTTCTTCGTGTGCGTGCCGGCCTTGTTGGCGCCGGTGATCCAGGCCGTGCCCGGGGCGACGCGCGGGTCGGCGAGGTATGTGACCTTGTCCAGGCCCTGCGGTCCCACGTAGCCGCGGACCAGGTCGGGGCGGGCGGCGAAGTCGGTCTCGGTGACCAGCTCGACGGCGGCCGGGGCGAAGTGCGCCTCGACCTTGTCCATGTCGACCTCGCGGTCCCCGGGGACGCCGACGGCGACGATCTCGCCGTCGACCTTCACGAGGAGGTTCTTCAGCGTGGCCGAGGCCGGGACGCCGAGGTGGGCGGCGAGGGTCTCGATGGTCGGGGTGTCGGGGGTGGGGATGTCCTCGGCGGCGGGCACGTCCGAGCTGTCGACGGGCTTCAGCTCGTACGTGATCGCCTCGGTGTTGGCGGCGAAGTCACAGTTCGGGCAGTCGGCGAAGGTGTCCTCGCCGGCCTCGGCCGGGGCGAGGAACTCCTCGGACTTGGACCCGCCCATCGCGCCGGCCGTGGCGGCGCAGATGCGGTAGTCGAGGCCGAGGCGCGCGAAGATCTTCTGGTAGGCCTCGCGGTGCAGGGCGTAGGACTGGGCGAGGCCCTCGTCCTCGGTGTCGAAGGAGTAGGAGTCCTTCATCAGGAACTCGCGGCCGCGCAGGATGCCGGCGCGGGGGCGGGCCTCGTCGCGGTACTTGTTCTGGATCTGGTAGAGGATGACCGGCAGGTCCTTGTAGGAGGACGCCTGGTCCTTCACCAGGAGGGTGAAGATCTCCTCGTGGGTGGGGCCGAGGAGGTAGTCGCCGCCCTTGCGGTCCTGGAGGCGGAACAGCTCGGGGCCGTACTCCTCCCAGCGGCCGGTGGCCTCGTAGGGCTCACGCGGGAGGATGGCGGGGAGCAGGACCTCCTGGGCGCCGACGGCGTCCATCTCCTCACGGACGATCCGCTCGACGTTGGCGAGCACCTTCTTGCCGAGGGGCAGCCAGCTCCAGATGCCGGCGGCCGTGCGGCGCACGTAGCCGGCGCGGACGAGGAGCTTGTGGCTGAGGACCTCGGCGTCCGCCGGGTCGTCGCGCAACGTCTTCGCCAACAACTGGGACATGCGCTGGACCGGTGCGTTTGCCATGGTTCCTCTGCTCCTGCTGCTGGGTGTCCCCCCGCTCGAGCGGAGCCGAGAGCGGGGGAGGGTGATGGCAGGAGGTTATCCGGGGGGTGCGCGGGGGTGGAAATCGGTTAGGCGGCTTCTGCCGGATCTCCGTGGAGGAAGGAGCGGCGTTCGTGCCGGGCGTCGCGACGCCACGGAGGTCCGTCAGAAGCCGCCTAACGGCGCAGGAGTGGGAGCGGGGCTCCCATCACCGCGTACGGCTTGGGGGCGCTGGGGAAGAGGACCTGGCGGGCGAGGTCCTGGTAGCCGAGGGAGCGGTAGAGGGCGCGTGCGGGGCTCTCGGTGTCGATCGCGGAGAGGATCGAGCGGGGTTCGTCGGCGCCGTCGGTGACCGTGGTGATCAGGGAGCGTCCGAGGCCGCGGTTCTGGTACGCGGGGTGGACGTGCAGCTCGGTGATCACGAAGGAGCCGTCGAGCCAGTGGTCGTTGTGCTGGGCGCGGAGGTAGGGCTCCACGACGGTGGACCACCAGTGGGTGCGGTCGTTGGGCATGCCGTAGACGAAACCGACGAGCTCGCCGTCGGCGGTGGCGCCGAGGGCGCGGGCTCCTGGGTACGTCATGTGACGCAGGACGATCTGGCGGCGGACGGCCACCTCGTCCGGGCCGAGACCGAAGGCCACGGCTTGGACGGCCAGCGCCTCGTCGACGTGGGCGGAGAGGTCGAGCGGGCCGATCACCAGGTCCATGGCGGGGAGCCTACAGGGGGGTTCCCGTTCGTTGCCGGGTGCGGCTTGGATGTGGCTGATCGCGCCCAAGCGGCGGAGCCGCACATCGGATACGGCCCCGCGCCTTCGGGGGCGTCAGAACAGCACGCTCATGAAAGCTCCGACTTCCCTGAAGCCCACCCTCTGGTAGGCCCGCCGGGCCGCCGTGTTGAAGTCGTTGACGTACAGGCTGACGACCGGGGCGACGTCGGCGAGGGCGTAGCGCAGGACGGCCGCCATGCCGGGGGCCGCCATGCCGGTGCCGCGGTACTCGGGGGCCACCCACACGCCCTGGATCTGGCAGGCGCGGTCCGTCGCGGCGCCGATCTCGGCCTTGAAGACGACCTTGCCGTCGGAGTCGAAGCGGGCGAAGGCGCGGCCGGAGCCGACGAGTTCGGCGACGCGGGCCTGGTAGAGCAGGCCACCGTCGCCGGCCAGCGGGGAGACGCCGACCTCCTCGGTGAACATCGCCACGCACGCCGGCATGATCTTCTCCATCTCGTCCTTGCGGACGCGACGGACGTAGGGGTCCGGGGTGACGCCGTCCGGGAGCCGGTCGGTGACCATGAGCGGCTGGTGGCGGCGGACGTCGCGGGCCGGTCCCCACTGGGGTTCCAGGAGCCGCCACAGGTCGGAGGTGGGGCCGGAGGGGCCGACGATGGAGGAGCAGCGGCGACCGGCCCGGCGGGCGCGGTCGGCGAAGGCGCGGACGGCGCGCGGACCGGCGCAGATCGGGACCAGGTTGGCGCCGGCGTAGCAGAGGGAGGTGAGTATGCCGTCCTCGTACCAGCCCCACATCTCGCCGCCGAGCCGCCACGGGTCGAGGCCGGCGACCTGCACGCGGGACGTCACGAAGGCGTTCGCGACGGGCTCGCGGTCGAGGACGGCGAGCGCGGCGTCCAGGTCGCTCGGTTCGAGGACCCGTGAGGTGGTCTGCGTCAACACGTGCGGGGCCTCACGAACTGGGGTTGCTGGTCTCCGCACTATAGCTGCGCTGCCTGGGTGGGACGCCCCGGAGCTCGGGGCGTCCGGTTGCCGGGCGGGTGCGGGACGTCTGTGGCCTGTCGCGCAGTCCCCGCGCCCCTTGCGGGGCGCGGAGAGCCCGGCCTTCAGCCCGCGACCGCCACCGACGGTTCGCCCGAGGTCACGCCGTCCTTCTCCATCTGCTCGGCCAGCTTCATGGCCTCCTCGATGAGGGTCTCGACGATCTTGGACTCGGGGACGGTCTTGATGACCTCGCCCTTGACGAAGATCTGGCCCTTGCCGTTGCCCGAGGCGACGCCGAGGTCGGCCTCGCGGGCCTCGCCGGGGCCGTTGACGACGCAGCCCATGACGGCGACGCGCAGCGGCACATCCATGCCGGTGAGGCCGGCCGTGACCTCTTCGGCGAGCTTGTAGACGTCGACCTGGGCGCGGCCGCAGGACGGGCAGGAGACGATCTCCAGGCCGCGCTGCTTGAGATTCAGGGACTCCAGGATCTGGAGGCCGACCTTGACCTCCTCGGCGGGGGGTGCCGAGAGCGAGACGCGGATCGTGTCGCCGATGCCCTGGGAGAGGAGCGCGCCGAACGCGACGGCCGACTTGATGGTGCCCTGGAAGGCCGGGCCCGCCTCCGTGACGCCGAGGTGCAGCGGGTAGTCGCACTGGGCGGCGAGCTGCTTGTAGGCCTCGATCATGACGACCGGGTCGTTGTGCTTGACGGAGATCTTGATGTCGCGGAAGTCGTGCTCCTCGAAGAGGGACGCCTCCCACAGGGCCGATTCGACGAGGGCCTCGGGGGTGGCCTTGCCGTACTTCTGGAGCAGGCGCCGGTCGAGGGAGCCGGCGTTGACGCCGATGCGGATCGGGGTGCCGTGGTCGCGGGCCGCCTTGGCGATCTCCTTGACCTTGTCGTCGAACTGCTTGATGTTGCCCGGGTTGACACGGACGGCCGCACAGCCGGCCTCGATGGCCGCGAACACGTACTTCGGCTGGAAGTGGATGTCGGCGATGACCGGGATCTGCGACTTGCGGGCGATGGTCGCCAGCGCGTCGGCGTCGTCCTGGGTCGGGCAGGCGACGCGGACGATCTGGCAGCCGGAGGCGGTGAGTTCGGCGATCTGCTGCAGGGTCGCGCCGATGTCGGAGGTGCGCGTCGTGGTCATCGACTGCACCGACACGGGGGCGTCCCCGCCGACGGCCACGGACCCGACCTGGATCTGGCGGCTCTTCCGGCGCTCGGCGAGCTTGGTCGGAACGGACGGCATGCCGAGAGAAATCGCAGTCATCTGCTGTGCAACCCCAAGTCGTGGATCAAGGTCCGGTCCCGTGAGCAGCGGGCTCCGAGCTTCGAGATTACGGCACGTGCCTCGGCGCGGGCACATCCCACCCGCCGTGCCACTCGATGAGAGGCGGCCCGGCGCACAGCCTGCCGGGCCGCCGTGAACGCCGTGCGGCTAGGAGATTTTCACCGGGTTCACCACGTCGGCGATGAGGACCAGGATCGTGAAGCAGATGAAGATCCCGGCGACGACGTAGGCCACCGGCATGAGCTTCGCCACGTCGAAGGGGCCCGGGTCGGGCCGGCGCAGCACCTTGGCCGTGTTGCGGCGCAGCGACTCCCACAGCGCGCCCGCGATGTGGCCGCCGTCGAGCGGCAGCAGCGGGAGCATGTTGAACAGGAACAGGGAGAGGTTGAAGCCGGCGACCAGCATCAGGGCCATGGCCAGCTGCTGGGTGGGCGGGATGTCGAGGGTGAAGATCTCACCGCCGACACGGGCCGCGCCGACCACGCCCATCGGGGAGTCGGCCTCGCGCTCGGCGCCGTCGAAGGCCGCGTTCCACAGCGCCGGGATCTTGCCGGGGAGGGCGGCGAGCGAGTCGACGGCCTCGCCGATGCGGTCGCCCATCCAGGTCACCGAGTCGCCGAAGTCCTGTTTGACCACGCCGGTGGCGGCGCTGAAGCCGAGGAATCCGGCCTGGACGTACTGTCCCTCGACGATCTGGCCGCCTGAGTCCTTCTTGGCGACCTGGTTGGTGGCGATCTTCGCGTGCAGGGTGACGTCCTTGCCGTCCCGCTCGACGACGATCGGCACCTCCTTGCCGGGGGTGGCGCGGATCAGGTCCGACAGCTTGTTCCAGTCGTCGGTCTGCACCCCGTCGAAGGAGACGATCTTGTCGCCCGCCTTGAGGCCCGCCGCCGCGGCGGGGGCGGCCGGGTCGCCCTTCTCGCACTTGTCGCGGTTCTCGCTCTGCGCGATGACGCACTGGGAGACCGAGCTGACCGTGGTGGTCTGCTGGGTGATGCCGAAGCCCATCAGGACGGTGAGGAACAGCGCCACCGCCAGGATGAGGTTCATGAAGGGGCCCGCGAACATCACGATCACGCGCTTCCAGGGGGCGCGCGTGTAGAACATGCGGTTCTCGTCGCCCGGCTTGAGCTCTTCGTAGGCGGCGGTGCGGGCGTCCTCGATCATGCCGCGCCAGGGGGAGGTGGAGCGGGCCTCCATCCGGCCGTCGGGGCCGGGCGGGAACATGCCGATCATGCGGATGTAGCCGCCGAACGGGATGGCCTTGATGCCGTACTCCGTCTCGCCCTTCTTGCGCGAGAAGATCGTGGGGCCGAAGCCGACCATGTACTGCGGCACGCGGATGCCGAAGAGCTTGGCGGTGGAGAGGTGCCCCAGCTCGTGCCACGCGATCGAGACGAGCAGGCCGACCGCGAAGAGGAGTATGCCGAGGATGAACATCAGGGTCGTCATGCACGGGCCTCCGCCGTCTGTGCCGCCAGTTCCCGGGCCCGGGTCCGCGCCCAGGTCTCCGCTTCGAGGACGTCCGGCACGGTGAGCGAGGTTCCCGTACGCGGGGTGCCGTGCTCCTCGACGACCCGGGTGACGGTGTCCATGATCCCGTCGAAGGGCAGCGCGCCCTGGCGGAACGCCTCCACGCACTCCTCGTTGGCCGCGTTGAAGACCGCCGGGGCGGTGCCCGCGAGCTCACCCACGTGCCGGGCGAGGTTCACCGAGGGGAAGGCCTCGTTGTCGAGCGGGAAGAACTCCCAGGTCGAGGCCTTGCTCCAGTCGAAGGTGGGGGCGGCGTCGGGCACGCGCTCGGGCCAGCCGAGGCCGATGGCGATGGGCCCGCGCATGTCGGGCGGGGTCGCCTGGGCCAGTGTCGATCCATCCGTGAACTCAACCATCGAGTGGACATACGACTGGGGATGCACGACCACCTCAATGCGGTCGAAGGGAATGTCGTAGAGGAGGTGCGCCTCGATGACCTCCAGGCCCTTGTTGACGAGGGTCGCGGAGTTGATCGTGATGACCGGGCCCATGGCCCAGGTGGGGTGCGCGAGGGCGTCCTCGACGGTGACGTTCGCCAGCTCGGCCTTGCTGCGGCCGCGGAAGGGGCCGCCGGAGGCGGTGACGACCAGCTTGCGGACGTCGGCGCGGGTGCCGGCGGCCAGGGCCTGGAAGAGGGCGGCGTGCTCGGAGTCGACCGGGATGATCTGCCCGGGCTTGGCGAGGGCCTTGACCAGCGGGCCGCCGACGATGAGCGACTCCTTGTTGGCGAGCGCGAGGGTGCGGCCCGCCTCCAGGGCGGCCAGGGTCGGGGCGAGTCCGATGGAGCCGGTGATGCCGTTCAGGACGGTGTGGCAGTCGGACGCCGCGAGCCGGGTGGCCGCTTCCGGGCCGGCGAGGATCTCGGGGAGCGGCTCACCCGTGCCGTACTGCGCGGTGAGCGCGTCGCGCAGGGCCGGTACGACGTCCTCGCGGGCGACCGCGACGGTCCGCACCCGCAGCCGGTGCGCCTGCTCGGCCAGGAGGGCGACCCGGCCGCCGTTGGCCGACAGCCCGGTGACCCGGAACCGGTCGGGGTTGCGCAGCACGAGGTCGATGGCCTGGGTGCCGATGGACCCGGTGGAGCCGAGGATCACCACGTCCTTGGGGCCGTCGCCCGCCACGGGGTCGTAGACGAGGTGCGGGTCGGCGAGGGCACGGGGCGCAAGCCCCGTCGTCCGCCCGGAGGGCGGGCCCTGCGGCGTCAGGTGCGTGCTCTCGGCGTGCCGGGCGTCGCCCCCAGTACTGGATGTACTGGGGGTGGCGCCCGGGGCGGCGAGAGTGCGTGCATGGCGTCGCGGGGCAGACGGGGCTTGCGGCCCGTGCCCTGAGGGGGCTGGACTGTCGCTCATTGCTCCATTGTTGCCGTAAGGCCGGTGTGTGAGGACAGCGCATCCCCTCATGGGGGCGCGCGCCACCTGCGTGCGCGCCCCCGCGGGAGGCCGGGGTTACCGGATCGGCCGGTGGACGTTCTCCTTCTGCGACGGTCCCGGTGTCGCGTCCGCGATCCAGGGGCCCTCGCCGGAGGGGTCGACGATGCCCTGCTCCAGCCACTCGTAGGTGCCGGACAGGACGCCCTTGACGACCTTGCGGTCGAGGTCGTCGGTGTTGGTCCACAGGCGGGTGAAGAGCTCCTCGATCCGGATGCGGGCCTGGCGGCAGAAGACGTCGGCGAGCTGGTAGGCCTCGCGGCCGTGGTCGCCCTGGCTGCGCAGCAGCTCGGCCCGCACGCAGGACGCGCTCATGGCGAACAGCTCGGCGCCGATGTCGACGATCCGGCCGAGGAAGCCCTGCTTGGACTCCATCCGGCCCTGCCAGCGGGACATGGCGTAGAAGGTGGACCGGGCGAGCTTGCGGGCGGTCCGCTCGACGTACCGCAGGTGGCCGGAGAGGTCGACGTCGTGTTTGAACTCGCCGTAGGAGGCGGGGAGCTGGCCGGGTCCTGCGACCAGTTTCGGCAGCCACTTGGCGTAGAAGACGCCCGCGTTCGCACCCGCCCTCGCCTTGTCGCCGAGGGACTTCTCGGGGTCGATGAGATCGCCGGCGACCGACAGGTGGGCGTCGACGGCCTCGCGCGCGATCAGCAGGTGCATGATCTCGGTGGAGCCCTCGAAGATGCGGTTGATGCGCAGGTCGCGCAGCAGCTGCTCGGCGGGGACGCCGCGCTCGCCGCGGGCCCGCAGGGAGTCGGCCGTCTCGAAGCCGCGGCCGCCGCGGATCTGGACGAGCTCGTCGGCCATCGTCCAGGCCATCTCGGAGGCGTACAGCTTGGCGAGGGCGCCCTCGATGCGGATGTCGTTGCGGTCCTCGTCGGCCATCTGGGAGGCCAGGTCCGTGACGGCCTCCAGGGCGAAGGTGGTGGCAGCGATGAAGGAGATCTTGGAGCCGACCGCCTCGTGGTGCGCGACGGGCTTGCCCCACTGCTCGCGGGCCGCCGACCACTCCCTGGCGATCTTCAGGCACCACTTGCCGGCCGCGACGCAGGAGGCCGGCAGGGACAGCCGCCCGGTGTTGAGGGTGGTCAGGGCGATCTTCAGGCCCTGGCCCTCCTCGCCGACGCGGTTGGCGGCGGGGACGCGGACCTGGTGGAAGCGGGTGACGCCGTTCTCGATGCCGCGCAGGCCCATGAAGGCGTTGCGGTTCTCGACCGTGACACCCGGCGAGTTGGTCTCCACGACGAAGGCGGTGATGCCGCCGCGGTGGCCCTCTGACTTCGGCACCCGGGCCATGACGACCAGCAGGTCGGCGACGACGCCGTTGGTGGTCCACAGCTTCACGCCGTCGAGGACGTAGTCGTCCCCGTCGGGCACGGCCGTGGTGGCCAGGCGCGCGGGGTCGGAGCCGACGTCGGGCTCGGTGAGCAGGAAGGCGCTGATGTCCGTGCGGGCGCAGCGCGGCAGGAAGCGCTCCCGCTGCTCCTGGGTGCCGAACAGTTTCAGGGGCTGGGGCACGCCGATCGACTGGTGCGCGGAGAGCAGGACGCCGATGGCGGGGCTCGCGGAGCCGACCAGGGCGAGTGCCTTGTTGTAGTACACCTGCCCGAGCCCGAGACCGCCGTACTTGGTGTCGATCTTCATGCCGAAGGCGCCGAGCTCCTTGAGCCCGTCGATCACCTCGTCGGGGATCCGGGCCTCGCGCTCGATGAGGGCCCCGTCGACCTTCGTCTCGACGAAGTCGCGGAGCTTGGCGAGGAACTCCTCGCCGCGCTGGGCCGCCTCGTCGGCCGGGAGGGGGTGGGGGTGGATGAGGTCGAGCCGGAAGCGGCCGAGGAACAGCTCCTTGGCGAAGCTGGGCTTGCGCCAGTGCTGTTCCCGGGCGGCCTCCGCCACCTCACGGGCCTCCCGCTCGGTGACGGCGGGACGGGAAGAAGGGGTGGTTGAAGCGGACATGAGGGGCACCTCGCCGCAACTAGGAAGATGGAGGACCGTTTCGTTACCGACCAGTGCTACTGGATCGTTGGTACCCGAATCCGGACGCTCCCACCAGTCCTCGCGCGTCCGTTCGGCCGAAGGGGGGCCGATCGTCCCCGGTACTTGTCGGGCGCCTGACGACGGTGTTGCATCGAGGTGCCCTCCCGGTGGTGGTCACGACCCTGAGAGCACGCTGGGAAATCGGCATCGAAGCGCTTCGACAACCTATGGACACCCACTCCTGCTGGGGCTACTGTCGAACCACCCTCACCAATCCGTATCAGCTACGCGCACTGTCGAAGCGCTTCACAAGAGCTTGGAGAGCTGGATGGTCACCCTTGCCGAGGTCGCCCAGCACGCCGGAGTCTCGGCAAGCACGGTGAGCTATGTCCTCAGCGGCAAGCGGTCCATCTCCGCGAGCACCCGGCAGCGGGTCGAGCGGAGCATCCGCGAGCTCGGCTACCACCCGAACGCCGGGGCCCGCGCCCTGGCCAGCAGCAAGTCGAACATCATCGCGCTCATGGTCCCGCTGCGCACGGACATGTATGTGCCGGTGATGATGGAGATCGCCATCGCCGTGGCGACCTCGGCCCGCGCCCACGGGTACGACGTGCTGCTGCTCACCGGCGAGGAGGGCCCCGACGCGGTGCGCCGCGTGGCGGGCAGCGGGCTCGCCGACGGAATGATCCTCATGGATGTCGAACTCGACGACGAGCGGCTGCCGTTGCTGCGCGCGACGGACCAGCCGTCCGTGCTGATCGGGCTGCCGGCCGACACCGCGGGGCTGACCTGCGTCGACCTGGACTTCCGGGCGACGGGCGCGCTGTGCGTGGAGCACCTGGCCGA
This sequence comes from Streptomyces sp. NPDC047880, assembly GCF_040706515.1. NCBI lineage: Bacteria > Bacillati > Actinomycetota > Actinomycetes > Kitasatosporales > Streptomycetaceae > Streptomyces > Streptomyces sp. NPDC047880. The sequence continues at coordinate 41,648 of NZ_JBEZOK010000006.1, forward strand.
GCAGGGGCACCAGGACATCGCCGTCATCGGCGAGGCCCCGGCCGTCTACGAGCGGCACACGGGCTTCGCCGAGCGCACCCTCGACGGACTCAGGTCCCGCTCCCGGGAGCTCGGCGTGCGGCTGCTGCACCGGCCGTGCGAGGGCGGGTACGACGCGATGGCGGTCACCCTCGCCCGGATCCTCGACGAGCGTCCGGGCACCTCGGGGCTCATCGTGCAGAACGAGTCGGCGGTCGAGCCGCTGCTCGCCCTGCTGCGGCAGCAGGGCCGGGCCGTGCCGGAGGACATGTCGGTGGTCGCGATCTGCCCCGACCAGGTCGCGCTGCAGGCCTCGGTGCGGCTCACGTCGGTGGCCATCCCCGCGCAGGAGATGGGCCGGCACGCCGTGGACCACCTGGTCGCCAAGCTCGACGGGCGCGGCAGCGACGAGGTCGTGCTGATCGCGCCCGAGCTGACGGTCCGGGCCAGCACGGGACCGGCGCCCAGCCGGCCGTAACCCCTCACCTCCGGAACACCGCCCTTCTGCCAGGGCACTCCCATGTCTGCACTCCTCCAGGAGCACAGGAGCACGCCACGTGAATCAGCCTGCCGAAAACCAGACCCAGGTGAGCCTTGCGCAGTCCTCCCCCACCGTCGGAACGCTCCGCGAGCGGGGCGGTGCACTGGAGTGGAGCGGTCGCCAGGAGACCGTCCGGATCGAGCCCTGGGGCCCGGACGCGGTCCGGGTGCGGGCCCGGCTCGGCGGCCCGGTGCTCGAAGGACTGCCGGGCGCCCTGCTCGACGAGGCACCCACGACCCCGTCCACGGTGAAGATCGAGGACGGCGGCGGGCTGCTGACCGTCGGCGCGCTCACCGTCGAGGTGAACGCCGAGGGCCTGATCCGCTTCCTGCGCACGGAGGACTCGGCCGAGATCCTCGCCGAGGACCGTGCCCACTTCTGGTGGCCCGGCCCCCGCCTCTACACGGCCGTCGGCAACGGCCACCACCGCCTGGAGCAGCGCTTCGCCGCCTACGACGACGAGAAGCTGTACGGCCTCGGCCAGCACCAGCACGGGCGGCTGGACCAGAAGGGCCTGGTGCTGGACCTGGTCCAGCGCAACGCCGAGGTGGGCATCCCGGTACTGACCTCCAGCCGCGGTTACACCCTGCTGTGGAACAACCCGGCGATCGGCCGGGTGGAGCTGGCGCACAACGGCACCCGGTGGGTCGCGGACTCGGCGCGGCAGATCGACTACTGGATCACGGCGGGCGATCCGGCCGGCGCCCAGCGCCGCTACAGCGCGGTGACCGGCCGCAGCCCGATGCTGCCGGAGTGGGCGGCGGGCTTCTGGCAGTGCAAGCTGCGCTACCGCACCCAGGACGAGCTGATGGCGGTGGCCCGGGAGTACAAGCGGCGGGGGCTGCCCATCTCGGCGATCGTCTGCGACTTCTTCCACTGGACGCACCTCGGCGACTGGAAGTTCGACCCGAAGGAGTGGCCGGATCCGGCGGCGATGGTGCGCGAGCTGGAGGAACTCGGCATCAAGCTGGTGGTGAGCGTCTGGCCGTCGGTGTCGCCGCTCAGCGAGAACCATCCGGTCCTGGAGCAGCGCGGCTGGTTCATCGGCACCCAGTACGGGCCGATGGCGCACGCCGACTGGCCCGACAAGGAGGTCGCCTCCACGGTCCAGGTGGCCTTCTACGACGCGACCAACCCGGAGGCCCGGGAGTTCGTGTGGTCGAAGGTGAAGGAGAACTACCTCGACCCGTACGGCATCACGGCGTTCTGGCTGGACGCCTGCGAGCCGGAGCTGAAGCCGGGCTTCCAGGAGAACCTGCGCTACTGGGCGGGCCCGGGCCTGGAGGTCGGCAACGCCTACCCGGCCGAGAACGCGCGCACGTTCTACGAGGGCCTGCTCGCGACCGGCGAGGAGGAGATCGTCACCCTCAACCGCTCGGCGTGGGCGGGCAGTCAGCGCTACGGCGCCGCCCTGTGGTCGGGTGACATCGGCACCGACTTCCCCACGCTGCGGCGGCAGATCGCGGCCGGGCTGAACACGGCCCTGTCGGGCATCCCGTGGTGGAACACCGACATCGGCGGCTTCCACGGCGGCGACCCGGACGACCCGGCGTACCGGGAGGTGATGGTCCGCTGGTTCCAGTTCGGCGCCCTGTCCCCGCTGATGCGCCTGCACGGCTTCCGCGACCCGGGCATGCCGCTGGGCCCGCAGATGACCGGCGGCCCCAACGAGGTGTGGTCCTACGGGGAGGAAGCCGGGGCCGTCCTGGAGAAGTACCTGCGGCTGCGCGAGCGGCTGAAGTCGTACGTGCTGGACGTCATGCGGTCCGCCCACGAGGAGGGGCTGCCGGTGATGCGGCCGCTGTTCCTGGAGTTCCCGGACGACCAGGCCACCTGGACGGTCGACGACTCCTACCTCTTCGGCCCGGACCTGCTGGTCGCGCCGGTGCTGACGGCCGGCGCCACGGCCCGTACGGCGTACCTGCCGGCGGGGGCGTCGTGGACGGACGCGTGGACGGGCGAGACCTACGAGGGCGGCCGGTCCGTGACGGTCGACGCCCCGCTGGACCGGATCCCGCTGTTCCTGCGGGACGGGGCGCGGCTGCCGGTGGCGGAGTAGCCGCGCCGACGGGGATGGCGGCCGGATCGACGGAGGTCTTCCGGCCGCCCCCTTCGGCCTGTCGGGCGGCCTTCGGCTCACCGTCGGTTCAGCTGCTGCCGACCGTCAGGTTGTCGGTGGTGAAGTCGAGCCCGCCGGACGACGAGGTGATCTCGTAGCCGAACTGCACGTCACCGATGGTCTCGTTGCCCATCCATTTCTTGGTGTCCTTGATCCACTTCAGGATCGGCAGGATGTTCACGGTGCCGGCGCTGGAGTTGGAGGTGCGGATGAACGAGAACACCTCGTTGGCGCCGTTGGTGCCCTTGAAGACGTTCCAGGAGTGGCCGCCGAGGCTGACCGTGCCCTGCGAGGTGCCGAGCGGGCCGACGGCTCCGGTCTTGTTGACCCAGAGCATGATCTCGTAGTCGTGGTCCGTGTCCCAGATGTCGTACGACGTGTTGTACGCGCCGGACGACGGGACGCTGACGTTGTAGCTGCTGGTCAGCGAGGTCAGCGAGGTGATCGACTTGTTGATCGCCTTCGTCTGGTTCGGGTAGGACTTGATGCCGCCGGTGTTGGGGTGGTTGGCCCAGACGCCCCAGTTGGTACCGGAGTTGGCCCAGATGCACTGGCTGCCGGCGCCGCCGCCCCAGATGTTGTTGTAGAGCGTGTAGCCGTTCAGGTTGGTCTGGCCCCACTGGTCGCAGGAGTTCCAGACGGCGGCGGAGGCGGGGGCGGAGGCGAGGCCGACGGTGGCGCCGAGTGCCAGGGCGGGGGCCAGCAGGGCCTTGGTGACCCTGCTCAGCGTGCTTGATGCCATGGTGTCCCTTCCATGGGTGGGGGGTGGGGGAACTACCACGTCCTCAGGGTGAGGACCTGGTCTTCTCCGGCGACCAGGTGGAGGGATGTCGTGCCGGAGGAAGTCCGCAGGTCGACGCGGTGGGTGCGGCCGGGTCTGATGACGGCGGTGGCGCGCTCTCGCGTCCAGGTGAGGTCGAGTTCGGCTCCGAAGCGGGTGCGCACCCCGCGCAGGGCGCCCTCGGGGTGGGCGGCCGGCAGCGCGGGCAGCAGGACCAGCCGGTCGGGGGTCGACTGGACGAGCATCTCGATCAGTACGGCGGGCAGGGTGTGCGCGGCGTCGGCGTTGTAGACGTCGCGGCCGGGGTAGTGCGCGCTCATCAGGGACGCGTGGAAGAAGTCGCCCTCCAGGACCTGGCCGAGAGCGTGGGCGACGCGGTCCGCGTCGCGGAGCCGGGCCGCGATGAGCGCGTGGTGCAGGTGGCCGTGCGCGGAGTCGTTCTCGGCGCCGCGCAGTTCCAGGGCCCGGTGGGCGGCCGCCGCGAGTTCGGGGGTGTCGTAGGGGGTGATCTCGTCGAGCGGCCAGACGCCGTAGAGGTGGCTGAGGTGGCGGTGGTCGTAGGAGTCGGTGAGGCCGGGCCAGGCCCATTCGGCCAGGGCTCCGTCCTCGTTGACCCGGTGCGGCGGCAGGCGGTCGGCGAGGGCGTGCCAGCGGGCGGCGTCCGGGGTGCCCGGGTGGTGGGTGGCGGCCGTGCGCAGGGCGTGGCGGGCCGCGGAGAGGTCCATGGCGGCGTTGATCGTGCCCCAGCTCGCGTTCGCGGGCCGGTTCTCGGGCGAGTAGGACGGGACGACCACGAGGTGGCCGCTCTCGTCGGTCCTGGTGAGGAAGTCCTCGTAGAACAGGGCGACTTCGGCGAGGGCGGCGGCGGTGCGGGGATCGCGCGTGCCGTGGGTCTCGTCGTGGTCGACGAGCGGCTTGAGCAGCCAGTCGGCGCCGGCGGTCCACAGGTGCAGCGGGTACTCGCGGTCGAAGTGGTACGAGTGGCCGGACTCGCCGTCGGTGTGCGCGGGGGCGACGACGCCCCGGGTGCCGAAGACCGCGCGGGCGTTGTCGCGCCAGTCGGGGAGCAGGCGGTGGACCAGGTTCGCGTGCGCCTCGGTGACCTCGGGCAGGGCGGCGGCGGGAGCCGAGGAGACCTGGAGGTTGAGGTTGGCGTCGTTGGTGAACGCGCCGGACCATGCGGTGTTCCAGTCGCCGGTCCACAGTCCGGTCAGGCGGGGCGGGAAGAGCCCGCTCGCGGAGAGCAGGTGGTAGCGCCCGGCGGCGAAGAGGCGCTCCAGCAGGGCGGCGCTGTGCGGCTGCTTGAGCAACTCCGACCCCGGCAGGGCCCGTTCGGCGGGATCGGCGGCGAGGTCGAGGGTCACGCGCTCGTAGGCGGTGCGGTGCAGGGCCGCGTGGCGGTCGAGGAGCTCGTCGCAGGCGGTCGGCAGCTCGCGCAGGGCACGGCCCTCGGCGGCCACGTCGAGTTCGCCGTGGTGCCGGCGCACCCGGGTGAGGAGCAGCACGGACCGGGCGCCCTCGATGTGCACGCCCGGCGGCACGAGGGTGGTGGTGCCCCCGGTGACGACGACCTGCGTGACGCCGGTGCAGGCCCGGTCGCTGTCCGGGTAGCGGGCGCGCAGGCTGAGCAGGGCCCCCTCGGGGGTGAGGACCGCTTTGTGGCCGACGCCCAGTCCGGCGGGGGCGCCGGGCAGCCGGGGGTCCAGGTCGATGTCGAGGGTGAGGCCGGGTCCGTCGACGTGCTGGACGACGACGTCGTCGGCGCGGGAGACGAAGACACGGGAGGTCAGGCCGGCACAGGTGGTGCTGACCACTCCGGTGGTGAAGTCGACGTCCCGGCGGTAGCCGGCACCACCGCCGAGGGGCCGGGCCAGCCGGACCTGGAAGGCGGGGTGGAAGGGCCGCACCCACTGCAGCGGGCGGCCGTCGGTGAAGTCCTCGGCCGCGGTCGTGTCGCCCGCCAGGAGGCGGTCCCGGAGGGCGGGCAGTCCTTCGGCGAGTTGCGGAGGACGGCGGTCCCGGCCGCCCGGCCGTACGAGGGTGTGGTGCGTGACGACGACCCGCTCGGCGTGCGGATCGCCGAACACCAGGGCGCCGTGCCGGCCGTTGCCGCTGAGGAAGCCGTCCTCCCAGCGGGTGGCCGGATGCGGCTCCCAGGTTCCGTGGACGGGGGCGGAGGCGGTCATGGGCGCAGCACCGCCGCCCCGTAGCGGCCGAGGGTGAGCCGGTCGGTGACGTCCGTACCGGTCAGCAGGTCGCGGTGGGTTCCGGGCACGTCGACGGTCACCGGCTCGCGGCCGTGGTTGAGCACGAACAGTAGCTCCCCCCGGCGTACGGCCTCCACCTGCTCGGGGAGGCCGTCGAGCACCGGCCGGACGCCCGCGCCGGCGGCGATCGACGCCAGCAGGTCGCGCAGCGCCCCGGGCTCGGGGAGCGTGGAGACGTACCAGGCGCCGTCCTTGCGCAGCACCGCGGGCATGCCGTCCAGTTCGCCGCCCTTGTAGCAGGTCGTGTCATCGGGATCGGCGGGCTCGATCTCCTCGGACCACAGTGTGCCCCGGAACCCCTCGCAGGCCACGGTCTCCCCCGCCTCCAGCGGCCACCACTCGTGCAGGGTGCGGATGCCGAACAGCCTCCGCAGCCGGACGTCCATGCCGCCGGGGCGCACCCGGTCGTCCTCGTCGGCGACCCCGGTGAGGAATCCGCAGACGAGGGTGCCGCCCTGTCGTACGTAGGCGAGGAGGTTGTCGATCGCGGCGTCCGTGAGGGCGTACAGCTGCGGTACGACGACCAGCGAGTACGGCGTCAGGTCGTGCTCGGGGTGGGCGAAGTCGGTGGTGAGGTGGGCCTGCCACAGGGCCCGGTGCCAGGCGCGCAGCACGTCCGGGAGGTCCACCAGGCGGGAGGGGCGGCCGTCCTGGGCGCCGGCCCACCAGGAGTGCCAGTCGTGCAGGACGGCCACGTTCGCGGCGAGGTGCCGTCCGGCCACCTCGGGCGCGATCCGCCGCAGTTCGGCGCCGAGCTGCTTGACCTCCTGGTACGTGCGGCCCTCCGCCCCGGCGTGGCTGACCATGCCGGAGTGGAACTTCTCCGCGCCCTGCCGGGACTGCCGCCACTGGAAGTAGCAGACGGCGTCGGCGCCCCGGGCCACGGCCTGGAGGGACCACAGCCGGTTGAGGCCGCGTGGCTTGGGGTGGTTCACGCCCCGCCAGTTGACCGGCCCGGCCGCCTGCTCCATCAGCATCCACGGGCCGCGCGCCTGCGAGCGGGTCATGTCCTGGACCAGGGCGCCGTGCTGGGCGCCCAGTGGGTCGCGCGGGTCGGGGTAGAGGTCGACGGAGACGACGTCCTCCTCCTCCGCCCAGCGCCACGCGTCCTGCCCGGACCACAGCGGCATGAAGTTGCTGGTGACCGGGACATGGGGGGTGTGCCGCCGGACGATGTCCCGCTCGGCGGTGTAACACTCCAGGAGCATGTCGGAGGTGAACCGGCGAAAGTCCAGGACCTGGCCGGGGTTGCGCAGGTAGTGGGGCAGGCGGGGCGGCAGGATGCCGTCCCAGGTGTCGTAGCCCTGGCTCCAGAAGGCGGTGCCCCAGGCGGTGTTGAGGGCGTCGAGGGTGCGGTACTTCTCCCGCAGCCAGCGGCGGAAGGCGGCCGCGGCCTCGTCGCCGTAGTCGTAGGTGCAGTACTCGTTGTTGATGTGCCACATGGTGAGGGCCGGGTAGCCGCCGTAGCGGGCGGCCAGGTCCTCGGTGATGGCGGCGGCGTAGCGCCGGTAGGTGGCGCTGGAGTGCGAGAAGTGCTGCCGGCCGCCCCACCACTCGGTGCGGCCGTCCTCGGTGACGGGCAGGGTGTCGGGGTGCAGCCGGCCCATCCAGGGGGGCGGCGAGGAGGTGGGTGTCGCGAGGACGACGCCGATGCCGTTGTCGTGCATCAGGTCCATCAGCGTGTCCAGCCGGCCGAACTCCCTCGCGCCCGGCTCCGGTTCGAGAGTCGACCAGGAGAAGACGCCGAGGGTGACGGAGTTGACGCCGGCGTCCTTCATCAGCCGGACGTCCTCGTGCCAGGTCTCCTCCGGCCACTGTTCGGGGTTGTAGTCGCCGCCGTAGAGCAGCCTTCCCCTGGTCGCATCGCTCAGCTCAGGCATCAGGCAGGCTCCCCGTACTGCACTCCGCGTCCGTTGGTGGCGATGTAGACCCGGCCGTACACACGCGGGTCACCGGTGATCGCCGCGCCGATCCAGCCCCACTGGTGCCGGTCGTCGTTGATCCGCGTCCAGGTGTTCGCCTCGTCGTCGGACCGGTACACGGCGGTGCCGCTCTCGGTGGAGCCGGCCATGTAGACCGCCGGGTGGGAGGCGCCCTCGGCGGCCTTGCCGAAGCCGAGGGTGTACGACGCCCGGCAGCTGCTCACCTTGGTGAAGGTCGCGCCGCCGTCCGTCGAGCGGTACAGCCCGTTCGACTTGAGGCTCAGCCACAGGTGCCCGGAGCGGCCGGGCGTGACGGCCAGCTGGAACTCGGTGTCGCCCGCTTCCAGGCCGGTGGCCCGCGCGGTGAAGGTCCGGCCGCCGTCGGCGCTGGCGAAGAGCGTGCCCGTGGTGGTGTCGAAGCCGTAGAAGCGGGTCGGGTCGACCGGGTCGGCGACGGGCGTGGCGCCCTTCGGGAAGGAGGGGACCTCGGACCAGCCGGCGCCGTTGTCCACCGAGCGGTAGCCCGGGTTGCCCGTGCCGAAGGACCACAGCAGCACACTGCCGTCGGCGTTGGTGGCGATCGGGCCGGGCGCGGACTCGGCCGCCTCGGGCTGGGACCTGAACGGCGCCCAGGTCCTCCCGCCGTCGTCCGAGAAGGCACCGTTGCCGTGGTCCCCCCAGCCGGCCCGGACCACGTACGACGGCTTGGCCGCGGCCAGCGACAGACCCGTCGCCGTGCCGAACACCGGGTTCGACGCCATGCCGCGCGACGGGGACGCCGTGAGCCGCTCGTGGTACATCACGCCGATGTCCCCCGACCCGCTGAGCAGGTGTGCCTCTCCGGTAGGGGGCGAGACCAGCAGGCGGACGGACGCCTCTTCCAGGCCGCGGATCTGCGGGGCCCAGTGCCTGAGGTCACGCGTGCCGTAGAGCGTCGCGCCGGTGCCGTGGACGACGTGCCCGGAGTCGAACGGGTCGAGTGCGACGGCCTGGATCCACCAGCCGAACTTCGGCTTGTCGGCGCCCCACGTGAGGTAGGGGGTCTCGGAGACGTCCAGGACGGCCTCGTCCTTCAGGGACGTCCAGGTGCGGCCGCCGTCGGTGGTGCGGTACAGGGTGTCGACCAGCGCCCAGCGGTTGTTGGTGGAGACGACGACGGTGCCGGGGCGGCGGGCGTCGACGGCGACGCCGCCGTAGCCGAAGGAGTCGGTCCCGCCGTCGCTCGTCGTCCCGCCGGGCTTCACCGGCGTGACCTCGGTCCACTCCCCGCTCGTCGTCCGCAGCTTGTGCACACTGCCGTCCGACTGGCCGTTGGGTCCCGGGGCGTTGGCGTAGGTCACGTACAGCTCGCGGGTGTGCCGGTCGTACGCGGCCCGGACCGGCACCTTGGCGGCGGTACCGCCGGGCTGCCCGGGGACGGCCTCCCAGGTGGAGCCGTCGATGGTTCGGTACAGGTTCGCGGAGGTGCCGTCGGAGTCGCCCCAGCCTGCGTAGACGCTGCGGCCCGCCGCGATCAGGAGGGTGATGCCCTGGCCCGCGGGCGCGGGCGCGGCCGGGAAGCTCACGGGCTGCCAACCGGCGCCCCGGTCGGTCGACTTGAGGAGTCCGTCGTGCCGGGTGCCCAGCCACAGGGTGTCGCCGTCCCGCGGGTCGACGAGCAGCCGCTCCCCGCATCCCCGCCCGTCCTCGTTGGCCCCGAGCTTCACGCCGAGGTCGGTGCGCTTCCAGGTGGCTCCCCGGTCCTCCGACCGCAGCACGGCCCCGCTGCCGGCCCAGGACTGCGCGTAGGTCCCGAGGGCGAGGTACAGCCGGCTGGGATGCGCCGGGTCGACGGCCATGGCCTCCACGCCGAGCAGGTTCCAGTCGTCCCAGCCGATGTGGTCGGTCAGCGGGACCCACCGGTCGGTCCGGTCGTCCCAGCGGTAGGCGCCGCCGATGTCGGTGCGGGCGTAGGCGAGGCCGCGGACCGAGGGGTGGAACAGCACGCCGGTGACGAACCCGGTGCCGCCCTGGACGGCGTTGCGCCAGCGGTACCGCGTCCCCGCGGGAGCGGCCTGCGCCCGGCCCTGCCCCGCCGGAAGAGCGGTGATCGCCGCGGCGGCGGTGGTCCCGGCCAGGACGGAACGTCTCGTGAGGTGAAACGCGCACATGACATACCTCGGTTCTTGCGAAAGGGGGGAAGCCGACGCACCCGGGGGCGCGGGAAACCGCGCGAACGACGACGCGGCCGCAGCCGGCATGACGGACAGCCCGTACCGGTCAGCCCTTGACGGCCCCCGTGAGCATGCCCTTCTTGAAATGCCGCTGGACGAAGGGGGACGCCACGGCGACGGGAATCAGCGCGAGGACCATGACGGCCATCTGCAGCCCCAGCGCGGAGAGCTGCCCGGTCCGCACCGCCTGCTGAAGCCCCGTCGGCGCCTCGGTGTTCTTCTGGACCAGCTGGATGAGCACGTTCTGCAGCGGCATCATCTGCTGGTCGGTGAGATAGATGGAGGCGTTGAACCAGGCGCTCCAGTACCCGACCGCGTAGAAGAGCGAGATGACGGCCAGCACCGCCCGCGACAGCGGCATGACGATGGTCAGCAGGATCCGCAGGTCTCCGGCCCCGTCGATGCGGGCGGACTCGGTGAGTTCGGGTGAGATGCCCATGAAGAAGGCGCGCAGGACGAGGATGTTGAAGACACTGACCGCGCTCGGCAGGACCAGCGACAGATAGGTGTCGGTGAGGCCCAGCGACTGCACCAGGAGGTAGGTCGGGATGAGCCCGGCCCCGAAGAACATGGTGGCCATCATGGTCATCAGGAAGAACCGGTGGCCCAGACTGCCCGGCCGGGACAGCCCGTAGGCCGCGAGCACCGACACCGTCATCGAGAACAGGGTGCCGAAGAGCGTGACACCGACCGAGACCATGATGGCCCGGCTGACCTGGCCGCCGCTGAGCAGCTCGGTGTAGTTGACGAAGGTGATGCCCTGGGGGATCACGACGAGGCCGCCGGCCCGGTCGATCACCGGCTTCGGGGAGAGGCTGGTGACGACGGCGATCCACAGCGGACCGAGGACCGCCAGACAGCACAGGACCAGGACGCCGCCCTTCGCGGTGAGTCCGGCCCTGCTGGGCGGCTCTTCCCACACGGGCCGCGCGGGGGCCTTGAGGCTGCGGATGAGCTGCGTGTTGAGGCTCACTTCTGGTACACCCCCTGCTCGCCGAGCAGATGCGCGACCTTGTTCGCGCCCAGGACGAGACACACCCCGATGACTCCCTTGACGAGGCCGACCGCGGCCGCGTAGCTGAAGTCGCCGTTCTGGATACCCATGTTCCACACGTAGGTGTCGAGGACCTCGCTGGCCCCCACGCCGACCGCGTCCCGCTGCAGCAGGAACTGCTCGAACCCGACACTCAGCGCGTCGCCCACGCGCAGCACCAGCAGCAGCGCGATCACGGGCCGCAGCGCGGGCAGCGTCACGTGCCACATGCGGCGCCGGCGCCCCGCGCCGTCCATGGCGGCGGCCTCGTACAGATCGGTGCTGACGGCGGCCAGCGCCGCCAGGAAGACGATGATCCCCCAGCCGGCGTCCTTCCACACGGTCTGCGCGGTGACCAGGTACTTGAAGATGCTCGCGTCGGTCATCAGGTCGAAGCCGGTCCACCCGTGCTTCTCCAGGGTCTGCGCGATGATGCCCGCGCCCCCGAGCACCTGCTGGAAGACGGTGACCACCAGGACCCACGAGAAGAAGTGCGGCAGATACATGATCGCCTGGGCCACGGCCCGCACCCGCGGCCGGATCACGCTGTTGATGAGCAGCGCGAGGGCGATGGGGACGGGGAAGAACAGCACCAGTTGGAGCACGAACAGGACGACGGTGTTCTTCGCCGCGCTCCAGAACAGCGGGTCGTCGGCCATCCGCGAGAACTGCTCCACCCCGACCCAGGGGCTGTGGAAGATCGCTGTGACGCCGTTGCTGGAGACGTACGGGTCGTAGTCCTGGAAGGCCACGACGTTGCCGAGGAGCGGCACGTAGTTGAAGAGCAGGAGCAGCGCGACGACGGGCAGCGTCATCAGGATGAGCGCGCGGTCCCGGCGCAGCCGGATCCGCCAGTGGACCTTGCCGGCCCCGCTCGCCCCGCGCGGCACCCGCTTCTTCACCGTGGCGGTGGCGACCGCGGCCGTCGGCTCCTCGACGGCCGCGGGGGGACGAGTCCCGTCGGGCCTGCTCCCGGCCGTGAGGGACATCAGTTGCCGCTGCCGTTCTTGTCGATGAGCTCCTTGTACCAGTCGCGCAGCTTGTCGCCGCCGGAGGACTTCCAGGTGGAGATGGCCTGCTGGACGTCGGACAGCTTCTTGTTGCCGCGCACGTAGTCGATCTCCAGCTGCTCGAACTGGCTGGAGAGGTTCGCGTAGCGGGACGGCTCGACGATGTTCATGCCGTAGGTGGACGTCTTCTTCATGAAGGCGCCCATCCGCTGCTGCCATTCGACCTGCCCCCGGGCGACGTCGGGGAAGTCGGGGTGGGCGTAGTAGGCGGCGGGAGCGGCCAGCATCACCCAGGCGTTGAGCACTTCGGAGTTGCCGAGGTCGTTCTTGACCGGGACGCCGTCCTTGACGGTGTAGTGGGTGCCTTCGACGCCGTAGTCGACGAGCATCCTCTCCTTGGTGCCGTAGGGCGCGGCCGCGAAATTCGCGGCGGCCAGCGCGTTCTCCACGGTCTGCTTCGAGGCGCCCTTGCGGATCAGCGACCAGATGGTGGCGGGCTGGGACGCGTACAGCCGTGGGTCACCGCCGTCCGCCCCGAAGATGTCCATGGCCTGGATCCTCAGGTCCGGGTTGGACTGGGCCTGTTCGGCGGTCTTCCCGTACCAGTCGGCGACGTTGGTGTTCCAGACCAGGATCTGGCCGGCGGTGAAGCGCTGGCCGACGTCGCCCGAGCGCGCCTTGTCGTCGGGATGGACGACGCCCGCCTCGAACAGCTTGCGGACCCACTCCAGGGCCTCCAGGTATTCGGGCTGTTCGATGCGGTACGTCAGCTTGCCGTCGGACCCGATGTCCCAGCCGATCGTCCCGGAGCCGCGGACGCCGAAGATGTTCCACGCGGACCAGGTCATGTCACCGCAGGCCCACACCTTGGCCTTGGAGCTGGTGGCGTCCTTGGCCCAGTTCATGAACTCCTCGGGCGACTCGGGTACCGCGTAGCCCTTCTTGTCGAAGACGTCCTCGCGGTACAGGGGCGCGATCCAGTTCGCGGTGGCGGTCGGCATCGGGATCCCGCGCAGCGCACCGCCGAAGATGCTCATGCGCCAGGCGTCGGAGGGGATGGCGGCCAGGTTGGGGTACTTCTTGACCTTGTCGCCGGCCAGATAGGGGCCCAGGTCCATGAACTTCGCGGTGACCGCGTTCGAGATCTTGCCGACCAGTTCCCAGCCCGGCACCACCACCATGTCGGGTAGGGAACTGGAGGCGAGGACGGCGCCGAGCTTCTGGCCGTAGGTGTTGCCGTCCTGGTTCTGCCAGGTGACCTTGGTGCCCGCCGCGGCGTCGACCGCCTCGTAGTAGGCACAACCGGCCTTCGGCGGGGAGCCCCAGAACGGCGACATGATCTTGAAGGGCGCGCCGGTGCCGAGCTTGTCCGGGACCGACGTGGCCAGCGCCGCGATGTCGACCTTGGCGGTGAAACCGGCCGCCGAACCGTTCCTGGACGGCAGGTCCGGCTTGGCGACCGTGCTGGCGACGAACGCCGGGAGCAGCTTGTCCGCGGCCTTGCCCGACGTGGTGCCGTCCCGCGACCCGCCCTCCGACCCGCCGCACGCGGCGAGCAGCGGCATTCCGCCCGCCACGGCCGCGGTGACGGCCGCGGAGGAGGCGAGGAAGCTTCTCCGGCTCGGCCCGGAAGAGGTTGGGGCGGCGTTCGGCGTCATTGCGTCAACCCTTCATGGCGCACCAGGACACCCGGCGGAAGGCCGTCGGCTGTGGTGTCTCGAGTGGAACTGGCTGAGCGGAAGCGGGACTTCGACCAGCGGGGCTTCTGCAGTCGAAGCGCTTCGATATTGCTGCGAGGTTAAGTGAACACCCCAGGGCGCACAAGACTCGTCCCCAAACTTCCTCATCGACACCAATAGGGACCGTTCCTCATGCCCGCCTTGAAGCGACGACCCCGGTCCCTTGACACCCGCCCGTGCCACGTCTCAGCATCGAAGCGCTTCGAAAGCGCCTCGCCGATCCAGCGCAGGGGGATCCCCACGTGACCGCACACACGCCGCCCACCGAACCGTTCCGCGATCCGCGGCTGCCGCTCGCGAAGCGCGTCGACGACCTGCTGGGGCGGCTCACCCTCGACGAGAAGATCTCCTTCCTGCACCAGTTCGCACCCGCCGTCGAGCGGCTCGGTGTCGCCGCCTTCCGCACCGGACAGGAGGCCCTGCACGGCGTGGCGTGGATGGGCCCGGCCACGGTGTTCCCGCAGGCGGTCGGCCTGGGCGCCACCTGGAACCCGGAACTGGTGCGGCGCGTCGGCGACGCGGTGTCCAGGGAGGTCCGCGCGATGCGCGCCGAGGACGACCGGGTCGGCCTGAACGTCTGGTCCCCGACGGTCAACCTGCTGCGCCACCCGCTGTGGGGCCGCAACGAGGAGGGCTACTCGGAGGACCCGAAGCTCACCTCGGCGATCGCCACGGCCTATACGCGCGGCCTGCGTGGCGACCACCCCACCCGCTGGCGCACCGCGCCCGTGCTGAAGCACTGGCTGGCCCACAACAACGAGAGGGACCGCTCCACGACGTCGAGCTCGGTGCGCCCGCGCGTGCTGCACGAGTACGACCTGCGGGCCTTCCGCGACACCGTGGAGGCGGGCGCGGTGGCCGGGGTGATGCCGGCGTACAACCTGGTCAACGGCCGCCCCAATCACGTCTCCCCGCTCCTGGCGGAACACCTGCGGACCTGGACCGAGGAGGAGCTGCTGGTCTGCTCGGACGCGGGGGCGCCGAGCAACCTGGTCGACTCCGAGCACTACTTCGACACCCACGAGGAGGCCACCGCCGCCGCCCTCGTCGCGGGTGTCGACAGCTTCACCGACCACGGCACCGACTCCTCGCAGATGACCGGGCGGCTGCGCGGCGCCCTGGAACGCGGCCTGCTGACGGAGGCCGACGTCGACACGGCCGTCCGCCGCCAGCTGTCGGTCCGCTTCCGGCTCGGCGAGTTCGACCCGGGTGACGACCCGCACGACGCGACCGCCGAGTTCGACACCCCGGCGCACCGCGACCTCGCGCGGGAGGCGGCCGAGCAGGCGATCGTGCTGCTGAAGAACGACGGGGTGCTGCCGCTCGCCCCGGACACCCGGATCGCGGTGGTCGGGCCGCTCGCCGACGAGTGCAAGCTCGACTGGTACAGCGGCACGCTCATCCACCGCTCGACGCCGCTGGAGGGCCTGTACGAGCGGTTCGGCGCGCAGCGGGTGGAGTTCGCGGAGGGCGTGGACCGAGTCCGGCTGAGGACGTCCGCGGGCGCGTACCTGCACGTGCCGCCGGCCGAGGGGACCGCCGACGAGGTGCGTGGCGCCGCAGGCGCGCTGGACCCGGCGCTGCTCGCGGGCCGCACCGACCTGCCCGCGCTCACGACGGACGCCGACGGCACCGAACTGGCGCTCGCGGACTGGGGCGAGGGCGTGCTGACCCTGCGCGCTCCCGACGGCCGCTACCTGTCGGTCGCCGACGACGGGTGTCTGCGCGCCTCCGCCGACCAGCCGGGCGGCTGGATCGTGCAGGAGACCTTCCGCCTGGATCCGCACGGGGACGGGCACCTCCTCAAGCACCTGGGGACGGGTCGCCATGTGTGTGTCTCCGCCGACGGCGTGAAGGTTGCCGACGAGGATCCCGAGGTCTTCGAGCTGGTCGTCACCGAGAGCGGCGAGGAGACGGCGGCCCGGGCCGCCGCGGCGGCCGACGTGGTCGTGGTGGTCGCGGGCAACGACCCGCACATCAACGGCCGCGAGACCGAGGACCGCACGACGCTGTGCCTGCCCATCCGGCAGGAGCGGCTGCTGCGGGCGGCCCGGGCGGCGAACCCGGCCACCGTGCTGGCGCTGGTCTCCGCCTACCCGTACGCCGTCGCCCCGGACGGGCTGCCCGCCGTGCTGTGGACCGCGCACGGCGGCCAGGCGGCCGGCACCGCCCTGGCCCGCGTCCTGGCCGGCGACGTCTCCCCCGCCGGCCGCCTGCCGCAGACCTGGTACGCGGACGACGCCGACCTGCCGGGCCTGCTCGACTACGACGTGATCGGCTCCCGCCAGACGTACCTGTACTTCGAGGGAACCCCGCTGTTCCCCTTCGGGCACGGCCTGTCGTACACCTCGTTCGCGTACGGCGGCCTGACGGCCCGTGTCGAGGGCGAGACGGTGCACGTCTCCTTCTCCGTCACCAACACCGGTGACGTCACGTCCGACGAGGTGGCCCAGCTCTACACCCGGGCCGTGGACCCCTGCGTGCCGCGTCCGCGCCGCGAGCTGCTGGACCACCGCCGCGTCACCCTCGCCCCGGGGGCGACAGCCGGGCTGGACTTCGAACTTCCGCTGTCCGCGTTCTCGTTCTGGGACGTCGCCCAGGACCGCCGGCGTGTGGAGCCGGGCGCGTACGAGCTGCTGGCCGGGGCGTCCTGCGAGGACGTCAGGCTGCGGGCCACGATCACGCTCGAGGGCGAGCCGACCCTGCCGCGCGCGGTCCGCACGGACGGCCTCCCGGCGGCCGGGTTTGACGAGCAGAGCGGCATCGAGATCGTCGACCGGACGAAGGTGGCGGGCGACGCGGTGACACCGGCGGGCGCCGGGGCGGGCGAACTGGTCTACCGGGCCTGCGACTTCGGGCGGGGCGTCTCCCAGGTGACGGTGGACGTGGCCGGCGGGGGCACGGTGGAGCTCTCCCTGGACGGCGGCCCGGTCCTCGCGGCGCTGTCGCCCGCCGCACCCACCTCGGGTCCGTACGACTACGTCCGGCTGGGCGCGTCCGTCGCCGCCGCGGGCGTCCACGACGTGCACCTCAGGCTGCGCGGCCCGCTGCGGCTCGCGCACGTCGGCTTCTCCGGTTGAGGGTCCGGAGCAGCCGGCGCAGGGAAGGGGCCCGGCACCGGAAGGCAGCGGTGCCGGGCCTCTTCACAGAGCCTATATAAAAATGATTTCCATAAGCCAGAGGGTGGGCCGGAGACGGTTCAGAGGTCGATGCCGGTCAGGACCAGCACCCGCTCGTACGTGTAGTCCTCCATGGCGAACCGCACGCCCTCGCGGCCCACCCCGGACTGCTTGACCCCGCCGTAGGGCATCTGGTCGGCGCGGTAGGACGGCACGTCGCCGATGACCACGCCGCCGACCTCGAGGGCCCGGTGGGCGCGGAAGGCGGTCTGCAGGTCGTGGGTGAACACGCCCGCCTGGAGGCCGTACTTGGAGTCGTTGACAGCGGCGAAGGCCGCGGCCTCGCCGTCCGCCTTCTGCACCGTGAGGACCGGCCCGAAGACCTCCTCGCAGGAGATCGTGACGTCGGCCGGGACCTCCGCCAGGACGGTCGGCGCGTAGGAGGCGCCGTCGCGCTTGCCGCCGGTGAGCAGCTGCGCCCCGGCGTCCACGGCCTCCTGGACCCACGTCTCGACGCGCTTGGCGGCGTCCTCGCTGACCAGCGGGCCGACATCGGTCTTGTCGTCGCTCGGGTCGCCGGTGACCTGGGCCTCGACGGCGGCCACGATGCGCGGCAGCAGCCGGTCGTAGACCGAGGCGTCGGCGATGACCCGCTGCACGGAGATGCAGGACTGGCCGCCCTGGTAGTTGGAGAAGGTGGCGATGCGGTTCGCCGCCCGGTCCAGGTCCTCGTCGCTCGCCCAGTCGGCGAGGACGACGGCCGCGCCGTTGCCGCCCAGCTCCAGCGTGCAGTGCTTGCGCGGCACCGAGTCCATGATCGCGTAGCCGACCTTCTCGGAACCGGTGAAGGAGATCACGGGCAGGCGCTCGTCCTGCACGAGAGCGGGCATCTTGTCGTTGGCGACCGGCAGGATGCTCCAGGAGCCCGCGGGCAGCTCGGTCTCGGCCAGCAGATCACCGATGATCAGGCCGGACAGCGGGGTCGCCGGGGCCGGCTTCAGGATGATCGGGGCGCCGGCGGCGATGGCCGGGGCGATCTTGTGGGCGCAGAGGTTCAGCGGGAAGTTGAAGGGCGCGATGCCGAGCACGACGCCCTTCGGGAAGCGGCGGGTGAGGGCGAGCCGGCCCTGACCGCCGAGGTCGGTGTCGAGCCGCTGGGCCTCGCCTCCGTTGAACCGCCGGGCCTCCTCGGCCGCGAAGCGGAACACGGACACGGCCCGGCCGACCTCGCCGCGCGCCCACTTCATGGGCTTGCCGTTCTCGGCGGAGATCAGCCGCGCGATCTCCTCGGTGCGCTCGGCCAGGCGCTTGCTGACGTGGTCGAGGGCGGCGGCCCGGACGTGCGCGGGGGTGGCGGCGAACTCGTCCAGCACGGCGTGCGCGGCGGCCACGGCCTCCTCGACCTGCGCGTCCGTCGGCACGCTCACGGTGCCGACGAGCCGTCCGTCCCACGGGGAGGTGACGTCGAAGGTGTCCTCGCCGGTGGCCTGGCGGCCGGCGAGCCAGAAGGCGTGGGTGGAGGTCATGTGGGTTCCGGCCCTTCGGCGTTGGGGGTGATCTGGTCCTACGGGACCAACGGTAGGCGCGAGGTGGCCGAAGGACGTTTGTCCGAGCCGTAGCAGTGGGGGAATCGGATACTACGGTTTGGCTATTCGCTGGAGGCCGCCTTCAGGGCCAGCCACAGCTCCATCCGGACGTCCGGGTCGTCCAGGGACCGGCCGAGGATCTCCTCGACCCGTCGCATGCGGTAGCGCAGGGTGTGCCGGTGGACGCCGAGCTCGGCCGCCGCCGCGTCCCACTGGCCGTGCTTGGACAGCCAGGCGTGCAGGGAGGAGACGAGGTCGCCGCGGCCCGTGGCGTCATGCTCGTACAGCGGCCGCAGCATGCCGTCGGCGAAGGCCCGTACCGCGTCGTCCGCCAGCAGCGGCAGCACCGATCCGGCCGCCATCTGCTCGTGCTCCACGAGGACGCGCCCGCGCCGCCTCGCCACCGACAGCGCCTGCTCGGCCTGCTTGTAGGCGGCGGACGCGGCGATGGGCCCGGCCGGTGCCGACAGACCGACGACCAGTTCGTCGTCCTCGCCGCCCGGCACCTTCTCGCGTATGCCGGCCCGGGCCGTCTCCAGGGCGGCCGCGTACTCCCCGCAGGCCGCGGCCGCGGCGCCGCGGTCCGCGGCCAGCACCACCAGCCGCTCCCCCTCCGGCACGACCAGCACGGCCTCTCCGGCCCGGGCCGCGGCGGACTCCACGACGTCGGCGAGCGCCGCGAGGGGGTCGCCGGCGGTGTCGGCCGCGGCGAGCGCGGCGGCCGAGGACCGTTCGACGGGCGGAGCGCCCTTGCGCGCCTCGGCACGGGCCAGCGCGGCCGACGCCGACACCGGCACCCGCTCCGCGACCATCATCCGGAACGGCGCGTCCAGCAGTTCGCCGTAGAGGTCCCCGGCGACCGCGCGCGCGTGGTCCGGCTCCCCGGCCAGCAGCATGCGCAGCACCGCCGCCCCGACGCGCTGCTCGGCAGCCTGGAGGGACCGGGAGCGTTCCGTGGTCAGGGTCAGCAGCGCGATGGCCGAGTGGACGGCGTAGCGCTCGGCGGTGCCCGGGGCGGCGGCGGTGCCCACCGCGAGGGCCGCCCGGGGACGGCGGCCGGTGCCGATGGTGTGCAGCTCGACCCGGTCCTCGTTCTCCGGCCCGCCGACCACGGAGGAGGCGGGCGCGGGGCGGTCCCGCAGCTTCTGCACGTCGCCGGTGAGCCGTGCCGCGCGCCGCCCCGCCCACTCGGGTGCCGTGGCGACGACCGCGCCCGAGGCGTCGTACAGCGCCGCCCAGCCGTCGACCTGTGAGGCCAGCGCGGCCAGCAGCCCCTCCGGGCCGCCGGTCTGGGCCTGCCGGGTCAGCTCGCGCTGGGCGGCGAACCCGGCGGTGACGGCCCGGTACTGGTCGGCGGCGATC
This sequence comes from Streptomyces sp. NPDC047880, assembly GCF_040706515.1. NCBI lineage: Bacteria > Bacillati > Actinomycetota > Actinomycetes > Kitasatosporales > Streptomycetaceae > Streptomyces > Streptomyces sp. NPDC047880. The sequence continues at coordinate 61,358 of NZ_JBEZOK010000006.1, forward strand.
GCCGCGGACACGGCCTTGCTGATGGCGAGGAACGGCGTGCGGCGCGGCACCTCCAGCAGCGGCAGGCCCTCCTCCTCGGCCGCGTCGACGAGCGCCTTGGGGATCTCCTCGTAGTTGACGCCGACGGCGAAGCCGAGCCCGACCACTCCGGCCCCGGCCAGCCGCCGGACGTAGCGGCGCATGACCTCCGGGTCCTCGGCGTCCAGCTTGAGCGCGGTGATCAGCAGCAGTTCCCCGCCCTCCATGTAGGGGACGGGGTCGGCGAGCTCGCTGACGTGCGCCCAGCGGACCGGCACGTCGAGGCGGTCTTCGCCCGCCCGCACGGTCAGTTTCAGCGCGGAGTGGTGGACGAGCGAGGCGAGCGTCGGGGGCATGAGGCCTTCTGCGTCAGGACTGTGTGATCTCTGTGGTCTTTTGGCCGCCGCGTATGAACGACCTGTGACGATTCTGCCTCACCGTACGGTGCCCGCGCGCCGGTAGGGGTGGGAAGGGGTCAGCTTCGCAGGTCGACCAGCAACGGTGGCGCGTGCTCGCCCTTGACGTCGGTCAGCGACAGCACCGCGTGCCCCGCCGGCACGGCGTGCGCCAGCTCGGAGGCCGACCAGCGCTCCCGCTCGACCTGCCGCACGGTCACCGCCCGCGCGGTCGGCGCCTTGCCGGTGATCACCCGGCGCAGCATGTGCACGGCCTTGCCCGCCGGGGTCTCCGCGATGATCTGCCGGTCGGTGACGTCCCGGGCCTCGGTCCACTCCTTGCCCCACACCTCGGCGAAGTCCTGGCCGTCCCAGGGCGTGAGCCCCGACAGCGCCATCCGGCAGCCGGTGGCTCCGAGCAGCGGCCCGCGCAGCGGCCGGGCCACGTCGTCCAGGGTCCGCAGGGTGAGCACGACGCCGGCGTTGCCGGACCGCAGCCGCTGGATGCCGCGCACGGCCTCGGGCGTCACCACACCGGTCGCGTCGTCCAGCAGCAGGCACGCGAACAGCGACCGGTCCTCGCGTACGGCGACACTGGCCGTGAACTGGGCGAGCACGAGGCGGGCCAGCATCCTGGAGGCGTCGGCGTGCCCGCGCTGGGGCAGGTCGATGCGCACCCGCACCGGGTGGTCGAGGGCCTTGAGGGTGAAGGGCCGGGACTGCCCGGAGGTGTCGAAGAACCCGGCGAAGGCGGGCCGGTCGAGCAGCGCGACGCGATCGCCCAGCACCCCGCCGACGTCCCCGGGCTGCCCCATCTGCCGCTCCCGGGCGTCGAGTTCCCGCAACAGCGAGTCCTGCCCGGCCTCCTGGAGTCCCTGCCGAAGCGCGGCGAACGGCCCCTGCGCGCCGTCCAGCAGCTGCCGCAGCTCCGGTACGGAGGGGAACCGCCCGTGCACGGCCCGGAACGGCCCGAGCAGCTGGGCGAGGACGGTGGTGGACCGACGGCTGTCACTGCCGGGGTGCGGGTCGGCGAGGTCCCCGACGAGCGCCTCGGCCAGCACGGCGGCGGCCTCGTCCGGGTCGCTGGTGCCGCCGTACAGGTCGAGGTCGTACTCGGACTCCTGGTTACCGATGCGTACGACCACGTCGTACGCGTCCGCCGGCCCGAGCCCGGCGCCCGCCGCCCCGACGACGACCACGGCGGCCCGCCCGGCGAGCGCGTGCAGACAGAGCGACTCGGCGAGGGGCCGGACGACGGTCCCGGTCTTGCCGGATCCGGCGGGGCCGACGGCGACGAGCGAGGTGCCGAGCAGGTCGGGCCCGAGGGCGAGGCCCGTGCCGCGGTAGGTGTAGGGGTTGCGGACGTCGTCCACGGTGGTGCCGAGCCGGACCTGGCCGGTGACGAGATCGTGCCTCGCGAGCCGGGCGGGCAGGTCGCGCTCGCCGGAGGGGTGCAGGCAGGCGGCCGCGCCGTCCTTGAGTACGGCGCCGCTGAAGGTGGCCAGGCTGTGCCGCCCGGTGCGCACGCCCTGCCAGGCACGCAGGATCCGGGCGTGGTCGACGTCCCGCATCAGCCCGGAGCGCGCCTCGGCGGCGAGCCGCTCGGCGGCGTCGACGGCCCCGGCGGCCCGCAGCTCGTTCCACTGGGCCGGGTCGTCCTCGGGGGTCGTGCGGGCCTCCTGGGTCTCCGGCCGGCGGAACCGGGGGGTGACGAAGCGGCGCCACACCTCGCCCCAGCGGCCGAGCCGGGCCGCCCCGACCATGATCACCAGGGCGACGAGCAGCTCGTACCCCTGGTAGACGATGAACGTCCCGGTCTCCCCGAGGTCGCTGTCGCCGCCGCGCCAGGCATCGGGGACGATCAGGTCGAACGGCACCCACCACCAGGTGCCGATGTAGCCGTTCTGCAGCAGCGACCAGATCAGCCATCCCACCAGGAATGCGATCAGCGCCCCGCTCAGCAGCTGCCGGGTGGGGATCTCCTCGGGTTCCTCCGCGGGCCGCGGCCGGTGCCCGAACCGCCACACACCCGGGGCGGCCTCGGGGCGCGGCACCCGCAGCCAGCTGAGGAACGCCGACCCGTCCGGCAGCGGCGGTGTTCCCGGTGCCCGGGGCGGCAGGGGAGGCATCGCCGGCACCTCCGGCGGCCCCGCCGGGCGCGGCACGGGACTCGCATGTGTACCCCGCGCCTCCTGCGTCCCGTCGCTGTCCATCGCCGTTGCCCCCTGACCAGCCGCTCCGTCCACCATCAGCGAGCCAATCTAACGCCCTACCCTGGGGAGTTCACCGCTTACACGGCCGGGGCGTGGGCACCGGTCCACGAGACTGCCATGTCCACCCCGGACAAGGCGTTCCGCCGACAACGCCCACATGGAGCATGCCCACCCCTCCTCCCCCGCCCTAGCCTGCGAGAAAAGAAACCGAGCGTCCGCAAAGACCATCCGCACCACCCCAGGAGCCCCGCATGACCGCACTTCCGCAGGAGCGCCGCGTCGTCACCGCCATTCCCGGCCCGAAGTCGCAGGAGCTGCAGGCCCGCCGTACCGCCGCGGTCGCGCAGGGCGTGGGGTCCGTGCTGCCCGTGTTCACGGCGCGTGCCGGTGGCGGGATCATCGAGGACGTCGACGGCAACCGGCTGATCGACTTCGGGTCGGGCATCGCCGTGACGTCCGTGGGCGCCTCCGCCGAGGCCGTCGTACGGCGGGCGTCGGCGCAGCTCGCCGACTTCACCCACACCTGTTTCATGGTCACGCCCTACGAGGGGTACGTCGAGGTCGCCGAGGCCCTCGCCGAGCTGACCCCGGGTGACCACGCCAAGAAGAGCGCCCTGTTCAACTCCGGCGCCGAGGCCGTCGAGAACGCGGTCAAGATCGCGCGTGCGTACACCAAGCGCCAGGCCGTCGTGGTGTTCGATCACGGCTACCACGGCCGCACCAACCTGACGATGGCGCTGACGGCGAAGAACATGCCGTACAAGCACGGCTTCGGCCCGTTCGCGCCCGAGGTGTACCGGGTGCCGGTGGCGTACGGCTACCGCTGGCCGACCGGGCCCGAGAACGCCGGCCCGGAGGCCGCCGCGCAGGCCATCGACCAGATCAGCAAGCAGGTCGGCGCGGAGAACGTCGCCGCGATCATCATCGAGCCGGTGCTCGGCGAGGGCGGCTTCATCGAGCCGGCCAAGGGCTTCCTGCCGGCGATCAGCAAGTTCGCCGCGGACAACGGCATCGTCTTCGTCGCCGACGAGATCCAGTCCGGCTTCTGCCGCACGGGCCAGTGGTTCGCCTGTGAGGACGAGGGCATCGTCCCGGACCTCATCACCACGGCGAAGGGCATCGCGGGCGGTCTGCCGCTCGCGGCCGTCACCGGGCGCGCCGAGATCATGGACGCCGCGCACGCCGGCGGCCTGGGCGGCACCTACGGCGGCAACCCGGTCGCCTGCGCCGGTGCGCTCGGTTCGATCGAGACGATGAAGGAGCTGGACCTCAACGCCAAGGCGAAGAACATCGAGGCGGTCATGAAGGCCCGCCTCGGTGCCATGGCCGAGAAGTTCGAGATCATCGGCGACATCCGCGGCCGGGGCGCCATGATCGCCATCGAGCTGGTCAAGGACCGCGTCACCAAGGAGCCGAACCCGGAGGCGACCGCCGCGCTCGCCAAGGCGTGCCACGCCGAGGGCCTGCTGGTCCTGACCTGTGGCACCTACGGCAACGTGCTCCGCTTCCTGCCCCCGCTGGTGATCGGCGAGGACCTGCTCAACGAGGGCCTCGACATCATCGAGCAGGCGTTCTCCCGCGTCTGAGCCCCCGGCACGCGCATCCGGGCCGCCGTCCGGACAGGTGCGCCGCCCCGGTTCCACTACCGGGGCGGTCGGCGGCAGAGCGTGTGAAGAAGGTGTGCGAGGTGCATGGCAGGGGGCCCTTCAGTCTGTCCAGCACCCCGCCCCTGCCGTAGGTTCTACCCGGATGAGAGATACACCCCGCCCGCAGGGGACTGTGGGTGACATCAGGCCGGGGCCTCCCCAGCTTCGACCTGGTCGTGCCCTCGCGCACACAACCGGAGCCTGACGCTCTGGATCTCCTCACCGATCGGACGGTCGCCCGCCCCAAACCCCCCGGGGCGCGCGACGTTCCGGTCCTGACGGCCGCCCCGGAACTCCCCCCCCTGTTCCGGGGCGGCCGTCTTCCCCCCCTTCCCCCCTGTGCGGCACCGCGAGTCGCGGTCACTCCTGCGTGCGGGGCGCGGACTCGGGCGCTGGATCCCCCGCGGTCGCCCAGGTGCAGGGCGTCCGGGTGCACGGCCGACGTCTCCGCCACGAAACAGCCCTCGCCCAGGCGCACCTCTCCGGGCCCCGCGAGCAGCCGCTCCTGCCGCTGCTGCCGCGCCGCGCGCTGCCCGTCGGAGGCTGCCCGGCGAAGAGCCAGGGGCAGTGGCCGAAGAGGCTGTCGTCGTCGGACGGCTGGCTCACGTGATCCTCCTGAGGGGCCGCGAGGGGGTGTTCGTGCTCGTGCCAAGCTGTGCCCCATGCCGATCTCCGCGAACCGGGGCCGCGCCGTTCCCCCGGGCTCCGTCGCTCTCCTGCTCGCCGTTCCGGCTCTCCTGTTCGCCCTGATCACCTGGCAGGTCGTCACCGACGGACCGCTGGTCCGGCTCGACCAACGCCTCAGCCGCGTCCTGGTGAATCCGGACCGCTGCTCCGAGCTCCTCGCCGATCTGGGCAACGTCCAGGTCGCGGTCCCGGTCCTCGCCGTCGCGCTCGGGTACGTCGCCGTCCGCCGCCGGCGCGCCGGCACGGACCGCTGGTGGCTGCCCGTCGCCGCCGTCGTCCTGCTCATGGCCCTGGTCCCGGCACTGGTCGTCCCCCTGAAGGCGCTCATGGCCCGCCCGGGCACCCCGGCCGAACCGCCCGGCACCGGCTACTACCCCTCGGGCCACACCGCCACCGCCACCATCGCCTACGGCTCCGCGACCCTGCTCCTGCTCCCCTGGCTCCGCACCTCCCTGGCCCGCGGCGCCCTGCTCACCCTCTGCGCCGCGCTGGTCCTCGGCGCGAGCTACGGCCTGGTCCGCCGCGGCTACCACTGGCCCCTGGACGTGGCGGGCAGCTGGTGTCTGTGCGCGGTGCTGCTCACGTCGCTGTGGCTGTTCGTCCGGACGGTGACGAGGACCGGCCGGGCTCAACGGCCAGGGTCCTGACCACCGTTCCCCGTCGCCAGCCCCGCCGCCGCCTCGTGCATCGCCAGTTCCAGCAGCGCCGGGTCCGTCAGCGTTCCCGAGCCGTCCGGCGGTACGAGCCAGCGGACGCCGCCGGGTGAGGAACGGCCCGGGTACGGCACGACGATCCAGGTCCCGGCGCCCGCCGTGCGGATGCCCGTGCCGAGCCAGCGGGCCGCGGTGCCCGGCGCCACGAAGAACCCCATGCGGGCGTCGCCGAAGTCGACGAGTACGGGGCCCGGCCGGTCGAGGACACGGGTGAGCACGTCGAGCGTGGCGTACCCGAGTTCGCCGGGCAGGATGAGCACGTCCCAGGCACGGCCGGCCGGCAGCAGCGCGACGCCGAGCGGACTGCGCTCCCACTCCCAGCGGCACGCCTCGGGATCGGGTGCGACGGATGCGAGCCACTCGACCGCCGTCTTCGCACCGGTCATCGGAAAGACCCCCTTCTCTCTCGCGGACCTCGCGAACGCGCGGGGCGTCCGTGAGGGCATCACGAGGGAGAAGGGGGTGTCCCCCGGCCATTACGCGGGTTCCGGCACCTCGTTGGAGTGAACCGGATCACGCCCGGCCGGTCAGCTGTCGAATCCCAGCCCCAACCGGTCCATCGTGCGCAGCCACAGGTTGCGACGGCCGCCCTGGGCGTCCGCGCGGGCCAGGGACCACTTGGTGAGGGCGATGCCCGTCCAGGCGAAGGGCTCCGGCGGGAAGGGCAGGGGCTTCTTGCGGACCATTTCCAGTTCCGTGCGTTCCGTGCGCTCGCCGGACAGCAGGTCCAGCATCACGTCGGCACCGAAGCGGGTGGCGCCGACCCCGAGTCCGGTGTACCCGGCCGCGTAGGCCACCTTGCCCTGGTGGGCGGTGCCGAAGAACGCCGAGAAGCGGGAGCAGGTGTCGATCGCGCCGCCCCACGCGTGGCTGAAGCGGACGCCCTCCAGTTGCGGGAAGCAGGTGAAGAAGTGCCCGGCGAGCTTGGCGTAGGTCTCGGGGCGGTCGTCGTACTCGGCGCGGACGCGGCCGCCGTAGGGGTAGATCGCGTCGTAGCCGCCCCACAGGATCCGGTTGTCGGCGGACAGCCGGAAGTAGTGGAACTGGTTGGCGCTGTCGCCGAGGCCCTGGCGGTTCTTCCAGCCGATCGAGCCGAGCTGCTCCGCAGTGAGCGGCTCGGTCATCAGGGCGTAGTCGTAGACCGGGACGGTGTACGAGCGGACGCGTCGGACCAGATTCGGGAAGATGTTGGTGCCGAGGGCGACCCGGCGGGCGCGGATCCGGCCGTAGGGGGTGGTCACGGCCATGCCGGGCCCGTACGGCTTCAGGGTCAGGGCGGGGGTGTTCTCGTAGACGCGCACGCCCAGTTCCACGCACGCCCGCTTCAGGCCCCAGGCGAGCTTCGCCGGGTGCAGCATGGCGACGCCCCTGCGGTCCCACAGGCCCGCCCGGAAGGTGGGTGAGTTCACCTGCTCCCGTACGGCGTCGCCGTCCAGGAACTCGACGCCGTCGGCCAGGCCCCGGCGGGACGTCTCCTCGTGCCACTCGCGCAGTTCGCGCGCCTGGTAGGGCTCGGTGGCGACGTCGATCTCGCCGGTGCGCTCGAAGTCGCAGTCGATGGAGTGCCGGGCGACCGCCGCCTCGATCTCGTCCAGGTTGCTCTCGCCCATCCGCTGGAGCGTGTGGATCTCGTCGGGCCAGCGGGTGAGGCCGTTGGGCAGGCCGTGGGTGAGGGAGGCGGCGCAGAATCCGCCGTTGCGGCCGGAGGCGGCCCAGCCCACCTCGCGGCCCTCCACCAGCACCACGTCCCGCTGCGGGTCGCGCTCCTTGGCGATCAGCGCCGTCCACAGGCCGCTGTAGCCGCCTCCGACGACCAGCAGGTCGCAGGTCTCGGAGGTGGTGAGGGCGGGTTCGGGACGGGGCCGGCCGGGGTCGTCCAGCCAGTACGGCACCGGCTGGACGTCGGAAAGCGAACGGGTCCACTGATTCATGGCGCTCGGGGCCATGATTTCAACTCCCTACGGGGTTATGCCTTCTGCCTGTTGCGGCGGTTTCCGGCAACCATGGAAACCAGCACGAACAGTACGGCGACAACGAACATGGTCGTGCCGATGACATTGATCTGAACGGGCGTTCCGCGCTGCGCCGAACCCCAGACGAACATGGGGAAGGTGACGGTCGAGCCGGCGTTGAAATTGGTGATGATGAAATCGTCGAAGGACAGCGCGAAGGCGAGAAGCGCACCCGCCGCGATTCCCGGTGCGGCGATGGGCAGGGTCACCCGGACGAAGGTCTGGAACGGGCCCGCGTACAGGTCCCGGGCCGCCTCCTCCAATTTCGGGTCCATCGACATCACACGCGCCTTGACGGCCGTGACCACGAAACTCAGGCAGAACATGATGTGCGCGATGAGGATCGTCCAGAAGCCCAGCTGGGCGCCCATGTTGAGGAACAGGGTGAGCAGCGAGGCGGCCATGACGACCTCGGGCATCGCCATCGGCAGGAAGATCAGCGAGTTCACGGCGCCGCGGGCGCGGAACCGGTAGCGGACCAGGGCGAAGGCGATCAGGGTGCCGAGGAGGGTGGCGCCGAGGGTCGCCCAGACCGCGATCTGGAGACTCAGGGACAGCGACCCGCACAGCCCGGAGACCCCGCACGGGTCCTTCCACGCGTCCAGGGAGAACTGCTGCCACTCGTAGTTGAAGCGCCCCTTCGGTTTGTTGAAGGAGAACACCGTCACGACGACGTTCGGCAGGAGCAGATAGCCGAGGGTCAGCAGTCCCGCGAGGACGACGAGATTTCTCTTGAGCCAGTTGACGAAAGGCATTTAGACCAGATCCTCCGTCCCCGACCTGCGGATGTAGAGGGTGACCATGAGGAGGATGGCCGCCATGAGGATGAAGGAGAGTGCCGCCGCCGTCGGATAGTCGAGGACTCTCAGGAACTGTGTCTGGATGACGTTTCCGACCATGCGGGTGTCGGTGGAGCCGAGCAGATCGGCGTTCACGTAGTCACCGGCGGCCGGGATGAAGGTCAGCAAGGTCCCCGAGACGACACCCGGCATCGACAGCGGGAAGGTGACCTTGCGGAACGTCGTCCAGGGCCGGGCGTACAGGTCTCCCGCGGCCTCGTGGAGACGTCCGTCGATGCGCTCCAGCGAGGTGTAGAGCGGCAGGATCATGAACGGCAGGAAGTTGTACGTCAGACCGCACACCACCGCGAGCGGGGTGGCCAGGACGCGGTCGCCGGCGGTCATGCCGAGCCAGTTGGTGACGTCCAGGACGTGCAGCGTGTTGAGCGCGCCGACGACCGGTCCGCCGTCCGCGAGGATCGTCTTCCAGGCGAGGGTGCGGATCAGGAAGCTGGTGAAGAACGGCGCGATCACCAGGATCATGATCAGGTTCTTCCAGCGGCCCGCCCGGAAGGCGATCAGATAGGCCAGCGGGTAGCCGAGCAGCAGGCACAGGATCGTCGCCGTGCCCGCGTAGAGCACCGAGCGGACGAACTGCGGCCAGTACGCGGACAGCGCGTCCCAGTAGGTGGCGAAGTGCCAGGTGACCTTGTAGCCCTGCTCCAGGGAGCCCGTCTGCACGGACGTGGAGGCCTGGTAGATCATCGGCAGCGCGAAGAAGACGACCAGCCACAGGATGCCGGGCAGCAGCAGCCAGTACGGCGTGAAGCGGCCCCGGCGCTTCGGAGGCTTGGACTCGGGCGCTTGCGGCGCGAGAGGCGGTGGTGCCTCGGTGAGTGTCGACATCAGGCCGCCTCTTCCACTCCGGCGTCGGCGTCCTGGGCGGCGTCCAGGCCGAAGGTGTGGGCCGGGTTCCAGTGCAGGACGACCTCGGCGCCGGGGACCAGGCGGGGGTCACGGTCGATGTTCTGGGCGTAGACCTCGAAGTCGGAGCAGACCGGGCTGTCCACGACGTACTGCGTGGAGACGCCGATGAAGCTGGAGTCGGCGATCCGGCCGGTGATGCGGTTGCGGCCCTCGGCTATCTCACCGGCGTCGTCCGCGTGGGTGAGGGAGATCTTCTCCGGGCGCACACCGACCAGCACCTTGCCGCCGGTGGTCGCGGGGGCGGAACATCGCGCCCCGGGCAGGACGAGCTTGCCGCCGCCCGCCTTCAGCACGATCTCCTCGCCGCTCTTGGAGTCGACCTCGGCCTCGATGAAGTTGGAGGTGCCGAGGAAGTTCGCGACGAACGTGGTGCGCGGGTTCTCGTAGAGCTCGGTGGGTGCGCCCAGTTGCTCGACGCGGCCCGCGTTCATCACGGCGACCGTGTCGGCCATGGTCATGGCCTCCTCCTGGTCGTGGGTGACGTGGATGAAGGTGATGCCGACCTCGGTCTGGATGCGCTTGAGCTCCAGCTGCATCTGGCGGCGCAGCTTGAGGTCGAGGGCGCCGAGCGGCTCGTCGAGCAGGAGCACCTTGGGGTGGTTGATCAGGGCGCGGGCGACGGCGACGCGCTGCTGCTGGCCGCCGGAGAGCTGGTGCGGCTTCTTGCGGGCCTGCTCGCCGAGCTGCACGAGCTCCAGCATCTCCTCGACCTGCTTCTTCACCGACTTCAGGCCGCGCCGGCGCAGGCCGAAGGCGACGTTCTCGAAGATGTCGAGGTGCGGGAAGAGGGCGTAGGACTGGAAGACCGTGTTCACGGGCCGCTTGTACGGCGGGAGGGCGGTCACGTCCTGGTCACCCAGGTGCACGGTGCCGGCGGAGGGTTCTTCCAGGCCGGCGATCATGCGCAGGGTGGTGGTCTTGCCGCAGCCGGAGGCGCCGAGCAGGGCGAAGAAGGAGCCCTGCGGCACGGTCAGGTCGAGCGGGTGGACGGCGGTGAAGGCGCCGTAGGTCTTGGCTATGCCCGTCAGGCGGACGTCGCCGCTGGGGTCGGTCTTGTTCGTCATGGTGGTCACGCCCCCGTCAGCTTCGCGAACTTCGCTTCGAACTCGGTCTCTTCCTTCGAGCTCAGCGAGCGGAAGGCATGGGACTTGGCGGCCATGGCCTTGTCGGGAATGATCAGCGGGTTGTTCGCCGCGTCCTCGTCGATCTTGGCCAGTTCGGCCTTCACGCCCTCGACCGGGCACACGTAGTTGATGTACGCGGCGAGTTCGGCGGCGGCCTTCGGCTCGTAGTAGAAGTCGATGAGCCGTTCGGCGTTTGTCTTGTGCCGGGCCTTGTTGGGGATCAGCAGGTTGTCGGTGGACGTCACGTAGCCGCTGTCCGGGATGAGGAAGTCGATGTCGGGGCTGTCCGCCTTGAGCTGGACGACGTCCCCGGCCCAGGCGACACAGGCCGCGAAGTCGCCGCTGGTCAGGTCCGAGGTGTAGTCGTTGCCGGTGAAGCGGCGGATCTGGCCCTTGTCGACGGCCTTCTGCAGTCGGGCTATGGCCGCGTCGTAGTCGTCGGCGGTGAAGTCGGCCGGGTCCTTGCCCATGTCGAGCAGCGTCATGCCGATGCTGTCGCGCATCTCCGACAGGAAGCCCACCCGGCCCTTGAGCTTGGGGTTGTCGAGCAGGTCGGACACCGACTTCACCTCGACGCCGTCGAGGGCCTTCTTGTTGTACGCGATGACGGTCGAGATGCCCTGCCAGACGTACGAGTAGGCGCGGCCCGGGTCCCAGTCGGGGCTGCGGAACTGGGCCGACAGGTTGGCGTAGGCGTGCGGCAGGTTGCTCGGGTCGAGCTTTTGCACCCAGCCGAGGCGGATGAGGCGGGCGGCCAGCCAGTCGGTGAGGACGATCAGGTCGCGGCCGGTGTCCTGGCCCGCGGCGAGCTGCGGCTTGATCTTGCCGAAGAACTCGTTGTTGTCGTTGATGTCCTCGGTGTACTTGACCTTGACGCCGGTCCGCTCGGCGAACCGGTCCAGGGTCGGGTGGTGCTTCCCGCTGTCGTCGACGTCCATGTACTCGGTCCAGTTGGAGAAGGTCACCGTCTTCTCCTTGGCCGAGTGGTCCTCCGCCGAGACGCCGCCCTGCGTCTGTCCGGCGGCGGGGATGCCGCAGGCGCTCAGCGTGCCGAGTCCGCCGGCCGCGAGCGCCCCGCCCGCCGAGGCGCGCAGCAGGGACCGCCGGGTGAGGGAGGCCCTGCCGTTCTTGAAACTGCGCCTCATGGCGGCCCTTTGGGCCGCGGACAGGCGGTCGGGCTCGTACTGCTCCATGCGCGTGGTGCCCTTTCGGAGGGTGGACGGCCGTTGGTCAGGCGGCCTGCATACGGCTATCGGTCCCCGAAGACGGTGCGGTGCCAGTCCTTGGCCGCCACCGCCGTGTTGTCGAACATGACGTGCTTGATCTGGGTGTACTCCTCGAAGGAGTACGCGGACATGTCCTTGCCGTAGCCGGAGGACTTGTAGCCGCCGTGCGGCATCTCGCTGATGATCGGGATGTGGTCGTTGATCCAGACGCAGCCGGCCTTGATCTCGCGCGTGGCCCGGTTCGCCCGGTACACGTCCCGGCTCCAGGCCGAGGCGGCCAGACCGTACGGGGTGTCGTTGGCGAGCGCGAGACCCTCGTCGTCGGTGTCGAACAGCAGCACGACCAGGACCGGGCCGAAGATCTCCGACTGGACGACCTCGCTGTCCTGGGCCGCGTCGGCGATCAGGGTGGGCCGGTAGTAGGCGCCCTTGGCGAACTCCCCCTCGGGTGCCTCGCCGCCGGTGACCACGCGCGCGTAGGCCCGCGCCCGGTCCACGAATCCGGCGACCCGGTCGCGCTGCACGTGCGAGATCAGCGGGCCGAGGTCGGTGCCGGCGGCGAAGGGGTCGCCGAGCCTAACGCTCTCCATGAGCGCCGCGGTCCGCTCCACGAAGGCCTCGTACAGCGGCCGCTGCACGTACGCGCGCGTGGCAGCGGTGCAGTCCTGCCCGGTGTTGATCAGGGAGCCCGCGACCGCTCCGTGGGCGGCGGCCTCCAGATCGGCGTCGTCGAAGACCACGAAGGGCGCCTTGCCGCCGAGCTCCAGGTGGAGGCGCTTGACGGTGGCGGTGGCGACCTCGGCGACGCGCTTGCCGACGGCGGTGGAGCCGGTGAAGGAGGTCATGGCCACGTCGGGGTGGCCGACGAGGTGCTCTCCTGCCTCCTTGCCGGTGCCCGTGACGATGTTGATGACACCGTCCGGGATCCCGGCGTCCGTGGCCGCCTGCGCGAAGAGCAGCGAGGTCAGCGGGGTGAGCTCGGCGGGCTTCAGGACGATGGTGTTGCCCGCGGCGATCGCCGGGAGGATCTTCCAGGCGGCCATCTGGAGGGGGTAGTTCCAGGGCGCGATCGAGCCGACGACGCCGATGGGTTCGCGCCGGACGTAGGAGGTGTGGTCGCCGGAGTACTCACCGGCCGACTGGCCCTGCAGATGCCGTGCGGCACCGGCGAAGAAGGCGGTGTTGTCGATGGTCCCGGGGACGTCGAACTCGCGGGTCAGCTTCAGCGGCTTTCCGCACTGGAGCGACTCGGCGCGGGCGAAGTCCTCGGCCCGGTCGGCGAGGACCGCGGCGAACCGGTGCAGGGCGTCGGACCGCTCGCCGGGGGTGGCTCCCGCCCAGCCGGGGAAGGCCGCGCGGGCTGCGGCGACGGCCCGGTCGACGTCGGCCGGGCCCGCCAGCTCGTAGGTGAGGACCGCCTCGCCCGTCGCGGGGTCGACGACCGCGTGCGTACGGCCGGAGGTGCCCCTGGTCAGACGGCCCGCGATGAACTGCGCGCCCTCCGCGAAGCGCTCCTCGGCCGGAAATCGTTCCGGGGTGGCAGTGCCCGGGATGTGCATGTCGCTCTCCTCCGTGTCCCCTGACGGGGCCGGCGTGGCTCAGGCTCGATTTGAGTGCCGATCCTGACAGAGGGATGGGACTGCAACAAGTGATTCCGTTGTTGATTTTTGGTTACGCGACGGAATCTGTCGACCAGGTGTCGAGTTCACCGCGAAAAGGCGGGACGCTGTGTCAGTGGTGCGTGCCAGACTCGCGTGCATGGAGAAGATCACGGGGGCGGCCGGCTCGCGGGAGGCCCTGATCAGGGCGGTCCGCGCGGGGGCCAGGGTCAAGTATCTGCACTTCTGGGGGCACCGGCCACGGCCGGACGGCCGGATCGGGGCGAGCTGTCTGAGCCAGTGGTGGCCGGCGCCGTTCAAGGTCGACGGCGTCACCTACGCGACGGCCGAGCACTGGATGATGGCGGGCAAGGCGCGGCTCTTCGAGGACGCGGCGGCGGAGCGGGCCGTGCTGGCCGCGGAGCATCCCGCCGAGGCGAAGAAGGCCGGGCGGCTGGTGCGCGGGTTCGACGAGGCGGTGTGGGCGCGGGAGCGGTTCCGGATCGTCGTGGAGGGCAGTGTCCACAAGTTCGCCGCGCACCCCGAGCTCCAGGCGTATCTGCAGGGCACAGGCGACCGGGTGCTGGTGGAGGCGAGCCCCGTGGACCGGGTGTGGGGCATCGGGCTGGCCGCGGACGACGAGGCGGCGGGCGATCCGCAGCGGTGGCGAGGGCCGAATCTGCTGGGGTTCGCGCTGATGGAGGCGCGGGAGCGGCTGCGTACGGCGGGAGCATGACGACGGGGCCGCTCCCTCAGGACCGGCCCCGTCGCGCCGCTTCGTTCAGGAGGCCGCGCCGAGTCCGCCCATGATGCTGGCGAACAGCAGGAAACCCAGCAGGGGGAGGATCACGGTGGCGATGATGCCGCAGACCAGTCCCGCGGTCGCCGCGCCCTTGTTGGTGGCCTCACCGCGGGTGGCCCTGCCGCGGCCGATGGCGCCGAAGATGATCGCGAGAATGCCCAGGATCACGCCGAAGAACCACATGATGAACGTCACGCTGCACACCACGCCGATGATGCCCAGCACCAGTCCCGTGGTGCCCATGCCGTTGCTCGGCTGTGCGGGCATCCCGTAGCCGGGCGCCTGCGGGTAGCCCACGGGCGGCGCGGCCGGGTAGCCGGGGCCGCCCTGTGGGTAGCCGTAGCCGGGGGCCGCGGGGGGCTGCTGCGGATAGCCGTAGCCGGGGGTGCCCGGGGGCTGCGCCGGCGGGCCGAAGCCACCGGGAGGCGGGTTGCTGTGGGACATGGACGTTCTCCCCTCCGTTGTCAGACCAAGGCATCGTAGTGGCCAAGTAGGCCCGGTAGAGCCTGTGTTTCAGCGGTGGGACGGGGCGGTGGCCACCGGAGAGAGGGTGCCGTAGTACGGGTCGTCGTCGGAGCTGTCGCTGTTGATCGCGGCCGTGATGCCGACGGCGATCAGGACGATCACCACGATGCCGAGGATGATCCCGATGATGCCCATGATCAGACCGGCCTGGGCCTGCCCGTGGTTGGTGGCCACTCCGGCCTCGGCCCGCTTGCGGCCCTTGATGCCGAAGATCACGGCGAGGATGCCGGTGACCAGCGAGACCACGCCGTAGAGGCAGAAGAGGGTGCAGGAGATGATGCCGAGCACCATCGCGGCGACGCCCATGCCGTTCTGCGGGGCCGCGGGCATACCGGGCCAGCCGAAGCCGGCCTGGGTGTATCCGGCCTGCGGGTAGCCGGGGTAGCCGTAGCCGCCGGTTGATCCCGGGCCGGTGGGGGCCACGGGCGGGGGCGGGACGGCGCCGGTGCCGGTGCCGGTGCCGGACGGGTCGTACTGCGGCGTGCCCGTCGGCGGCGTGAAACCCGGCATGGAGGTGACCGTGGCCTGGTCGTGGACGGACGGCGGCTGCGGTGCCGGGTCCTTGTCGAGCGAGGGTTTGCTCTCCGGAGGCGCCCACGGGTCGTGGCTGCCTCCGTCGGGCTGCGTCGCGTCCGTCATCCTGCGGTCCCCCCTGGGTCGATCGTGCCGTCATGCTACGGGGCCGGTCGGTGCGTGCCACCGTGCGGGTGCGCCGAAGCCCGGCCGGGCGGTTCCCCGCGCCCCCGGAAGGGGCTTCGCCACCACCGCATACGATGAAACCGAGTCATCGATCAGCCGATCACCCGCGCCCGCCTGCCCCGTGCCGGCCGGAGCGCCGTTCCGGGGAGGAACCTTGACCCAGCACCTCGTCGACCCCCGCGCCCCGCGCGATCTCACGGCGTTCATCGCGGAACTGCCCAAGGCGGAACTGCACGTGCACCACGTGGGCTCCGCCTCCCCCCGGATCGTCTCCGAACTGGCCGCACGGCACCCGGACTCGAAGGTGCCGACCGATCCCGAGGCCCTGGCCGACTACTTCACGTTCACCGACTTCGCACACTTCATCGACGTGTACCTGTCGGTCGTGGACCTGATCCGCACCCCCGAGGACGTCCGGCTGCTGACCTACGAGGTGGCGCGGGAGCTGGCGCGCCAGCGGGTGCGGTACGCCGAGCTGACCATCACCCCGTTCTCGTCCACCCGGCGCGGCATAGACGAACGCGCCTTCATGGACGCGATCGAGGACGCCCGCAAGGCCGCCGAGGCCGAGTTCGGGACCGTGCTGCGCTGGTGCTTCGACATCCCCGGCGAGGCGGGCCTCGAGGCCGCCGAGGAGACGGCCCGGCTCGCCACCGACGACCGGCTGCGCCCGGAGGGGCTGGTCTCCTTCGGTCTCGGCGGACCCGAGGTAGGCGTCGAGCGGCCGCAGTTCAAGCCGTATTTCGACCGGGCGATCGCCGCCGGGCTGCGCTCCGTGCCGCACGCCGGCGAGACGACCGGCCCGCAGACGGTGTGGGACTCGCTGACCCACCTGCGGGCCGAGCGCATCGGGCACGGCACCAGCTCCGCGCAGGACCCGAAGCTGCTCGCGCACCTCGCCGAGCACCGGATCCCGCTGGAGGTGTGCCCGACCTCGAACATCGCCACGCGCGCGGTCCGCACCCTCGACGAGCACCCGATCAAGGAGTTCGTGCAGGCCGGGGTCCTGGTGACCGTCAACTCCGACGACCCGCCGATGTTCGGCACCGACCTCGCCAACGAGTACGCGGTCGCCGCCCGGCTCCTGGACCTCGACGAGCGGGGCCTGGCCGAGCTGGCGAAGAACGCCGTCGAGGCGTCCTTCCTCGACGCGGCGGGCAAGGCCCGCATCGCCGGCGAGATCGACGCGTACACCGCGCAGTGGCTCGCCCGTTGATGCCCTCCCCTGTCGCCGTCGCCCACCGGGGCGACCCCTACCGCGTCCGCGAGAACACCGTCGCCTCGCTGCGTTCGGCCCTGCGCCGGGGCGCGGACGCGGTGGAGATCGACGTACGGCTCACCCGGGACGGCGTGCCGGTGCTGCTGCACGACGGGACGCTGAAGCGGCTGTGGGAGCACGAACGGCCGGTGTCGGCCCTGTCCTGCGAGGAGGTGCGCGGGCTGACCGGCGGCGGGGTGCCGACCCTGGCCGAGGCACTGGGCGCGACCGCGGGCCACCGGGTGATGGTGGACCTGCCCGGATCGCCCGGCGTGCGGGCGGTGCGCCGGATCATGGACGTGGTGGCGGAGGCCGGTGCGGCGGAACGCGTCTACTACTGCGCAGGCGCCGACGCCATGCTCGCCGTGCGCGCGGCCGACCCCGGCGCCGAGATCGCCCTCACATGGACGACGCTGGCCCCGCCCCGGCCGGTGCTGCTGGAGGCGATCCGCCCGCGCTGGCTCAACTACCGCTTCTCCCTGGTGGACCGGCCCCTCGCCGACCGCGTGCACCGCGACGGCTACCTGCTCTCGGTCTGGACTCCCGACACCCGCCGCTCCATGCGGCGGCTGCTGGAGGCGGGCGTGGACTCGATCACGACGAACCGCGTCGACGTGCTGTGCGCCGCACGCGCGAGCGCTGCGGCACCGTCGCCGGATCGGCGGGGGTCGCGCGCGTGAGGTACTGCGGCACCGGCGCGCCGTCCGTGCCGGTGTCGCGGACCAGCCCGTAGCGGATGGCCCCTTGGGGCGGGCCCTGGTCGATGTCCTCGACCACGGCGTCCCGGATCGTCGGGAAGACGATGAGGCCGTAGTCGCAGCCGCGTTCGTTCTGGGTGAGGGCGACTCGGCCGTCGAGGTGGAAGTACTCGTTCTGCCACCTCTGCTGGGCGCCGGGCGCAAGGACGGCGAAGCCGATGGCGGGGCCGCCCGTGCCGGTGGCGTAGCCGTGGGGCGCGCCGGGCAGCGGGTCGTCCATCCGCCGTGAGCCGCCGGACGCCACGTGGAACAGCTTGCCCTCAAGGCCGGTCCGGGACGGCATGACCAGCGCGCCGACGGCACGCCAGTGCTGACTGTCCACGGTGACCTCTTCACGCCTGGTGTCACCGATGTTCCGCACGCACCCTCTCAGCCGGTCCCGGGGTTCTCGCCATGTCGGGGGTCACAGGCGGGGAGACGACGTGAAGGTTCTCGGGACAACAGTTTTTCCTCAGACCCCCGGCACGGGCACGGCCACCGGCGCGGTCAGCGCCTCCAGCCGCTTGATCCGCTGCCGCACGACGTACAGCGGGATCACCCCGAACACGCCGAAGGCCATGTCGATCACCGACCACCAGAAGGGAATGCCGCGGATGGGCCCGCAGATCAGGGCGAGCGGGATGATGCCCGCGCAGGCGATCATCCCGAACTCGACGACCCAGATGTTGCGGACCGGGTCGCGGTAGGGCCCGTAGAAGGCGACCGCGATCACCAGGTGCGCGAAGGCCAGCCAGTCCGTGCCGTAGAGGAGGAAGGGGTGTTCGGCGTCGGCCTCGTCGAGACCGGCCCGCACCCGCCCGATCCAGTCCGCCAGCCCCGGCAGGTGGTCGCCGACGGACAGCACCCGCAACAGGTCCTCGGTCCACCGCAGTTCGTGGACCAGAGGGAAGGCGGTGGCGCCGCTGAGCACCAGACACACCACGAAGAAGACCAGCCACGCACGGATGCCCTTCAGCAGGGCGGCTCTGTCGCTCATGACGCGCACTCTACGCCCACAATTGAACACGTTCAAAAATGGGGGGCAGTTCATCTCCCGGCATGCGGACGGCCCCGGACGGAGAGGAACCGTCCGGGGCCGTTCAGCGGTGCGGGAAGGGCTACGCGTCCAGCGACGTCATCACGTGCTTGATCCGTGTGTAGTCCTCGAAGCCGTAACCCGAGAGGTCCTTGCCGTAGCCGGACTTCTTGAAGCCGCCGTGCGGCATCTCGGCGACCAGCGGGATGTGGGTGTTGATCCACACGCAGCCGAAGTCGAGCTTCTTCGACATCCGCATGGCGCGGCCGTGGTCCTTGGTCCACACGGAGGAGGCCAGCGCGTACTCGACGCCGTTGGCCCACTCCACGGCCTGCTCCTCGTCGGAGAAGGACTGGACGGTGATGACCGGGCCGAAGACCTCCTTCTGGATGATCTCGTCGGTCTGCTTCAGGCCCGAGACGACGGTCGGCGCGTAGAAGTAGCCCTTGTCCCCGACCCGCTTGCCGCCGGCCTCCACGCGCGCGTGCGCGGGCAGCCGGTCGATGAAGCCCTCGACCTGCTTGAGCTGGTTGGGGTTGTTCAGCGGGCCGAACAGCACGTCCTCGTCGTCCGGCTGCCCGGTCTTCGTCTCGGAGGCGGCCTTCGCCAGCGCGGAGACGAACTCGTCGTGGATGGACTCGTGGACGAGCACGCGCGTGGCGGCGGTGCAGTCCTGGCCGGCGTTGAAGTAGCCCGCGACCGAGATGTCCTCGACGGCCTTGGCGATGTCGGTGTCCTCGAAGACGACGACCGGCGCCTTGCCGCCCAGCTCCAGGTGGACGCGCTTGACGTCCTTGGAGGCGGACTCGGCGACCTGGATGCCGGCGCGCACCGAACCGGTGATGGAGGCCATCGCCGGCGTCTCGTGCTCGACCATCATGCGGCCGGTCTCGCGGTCGCCGCAGATGACGTTGAAGACACCCTTGGGGACGATCGAGCCGATGATCTCGGCGATGAGGACCGTCGAGGCCGGGGTGGTGTCGGACGGCTTCAGCACGACGGTGTTCCCCGCCGCGATCGCCGGGGCGAACTTCCACACGGCCATCATCATCGGGTAGTTCCACGGCGCGACCTGCGCGCAGACGCCGACCGGCTCCCGGCGCACGATGGAGGTCAGGCCCTCCATGTACTCACCGGCCGAGCGGCCCTCCAGCATCCGCGCCGCACCCGCGAAGAAGCGGATCTGGTCGACCATCGGCGGGATCTCCTCGGAGCGGGTCAGCCCGACCGGCTTGCCCGTGTTCTCCACCTCGGCCGCGATCAGCTCCTCGGCGCGCTCCTCGAAGGCGTCCGCGATCTTCAGCAGGGCCTTCTGGCGTTCGGCGGGCGTGGTGTCGCGCCAGCCGGGGAAGGCCTCGGCGGCCGCCGCCATCGCGGCGTCCACGTCGGCCTGCCCGGACAGCGGAGCGGTCGCGTACGCCTCGCCCGTCGCGGGATTGACCACCTCGGTGGTCCGTCCGTCGGCGGCGTCCCGGAACTCACCGCCGATGTAGTTGCGCAGACGACGCAGCTCGGTGCTCACTGCCGGCCCTCCAGTTCGGATGTCCATTACTTGAGACACCACCCTAGTCGGCAGACCCACGTTTTCAACACCCCCACTCCCTTCGATCGTGCGGAATCCGCAGGCTCAGGGCGTTCAAACAACGAATTTCATCGATCGAGGCTTGCGGAAGTGTCGAGACCTCGTGCACAGTGACCTCGTGGCCAGTCGAAGCGCAGACCAGAAGGGCTCGCGGGAGCACCGCGAGCCCTCCCGCGAGTCCAGGAACGGCAGCTCGCCGCAGCTGGACGCCGTGTCCCTCGCCATCATCGAGCAGCTCCAGGAGGACGGCCGCCGGCCGTACGCCGCCATCGGCAAGGCCGTCGGCCTGTCGGAGGCGGCCGTGCGCCAGCGCGTCCAGAAGCTGCTCGACCAGGGCGTGATGCAGATCGTCGCCGTCACGGACCCGCTCACCGTGGGCTTCCGCAGACAGGCGATGGTCGGCGTCAACGTCGAGGGCGACGTGGAGGCGGTCGCGGACGCGCTGTCGGCCATGTCCGAGTGCGAGTACGTGGTGATGACCGCGGGCTCGTTCGACCTGATGGTGGAGATCGTCTGCGAGGACGACGACCACCTTCTGGACGTCATCAACAAACGCATTCGGGCCGTGCCCGAAGTGCGCTCCACCGAGAGCTTCGTCTACCTCAAGCTCAAGAAGCAGACCTACATGTGGGGAACCCGATAACCGTGAGGACCCGATAGCCGTGAGCAAGGACCTCTCCCAGTCCGCGTACGACCACCTGTGGATGCACTTCACGCGCATGTCGTCGTACGAGAAGGCCCCCGTCCCCACCATCGTCCGGGGCGAGGGCACGTACATCTACGACGACCGGGGCAAGCGCTACCTGGACGGCCTCGCAGGCCTCTTCGTGGTGCAGGCCGGACACGGCCGGGTGGAGCTCGCCGAGACCGCCTTCAAGCAGGCGCAGGAGCTCGCGTTCTTCCCGGTGTGGTCCTACGCCCACCCCAAGGCCGTCGAGCTGGCCGAGCGCCTCGCCCACCACGCCCCGGGCGACCTGAACAAGGTCTTCTTCACCACCGGCGGCGGTGAGGCGGTCGAGACCGCCTGGAAGCTCGCCAAGCAGTACTTCAAGCTGACCGGCAAGCCCACCAAGCACAAGGTCATCTCCCGCGCGGTCGCCTACCACGGCACCCCGCAGGGCGCCCTGTCCATCACCGGCCTGCCGGGCCTGAAGGCCCCCTTCGAGCCGCTCGTCCCCGGCGCGCACAAGGTGGTCAACACCAACATCTACCGCGCGCCGATCTTCGGCGACGACCCGGAAGCCTACGGCCGCTGGTGCGCCGACCAGATCGAGCAGCAGATCCTGATGGAGGGCCCGGACACGGTCGCCGCCGTCTTCCTGGAGCCGGTGCAGAACGCGGGCGGCTGCTTCCCGCCCCCGCCCGGCTACTTCCAGCGGGTCCGCGAGATCTGCGACCAGTACGACGTGCTGCTCGTCTCGGACGAGGTCATCTGCGCCTTCGGCCGTCTGGGCACGTACTTCGCCTGCGACAAGTTCGACTACGTGCCGGACATGATCACCTGCGCCAAGGGCATGACCTCGGGCTACTCCCCCATCGGCGCCTGCATCATCTCCGACCGCCTGGCCGAGCCGTTCTACAAGGGCGACAACACCTTCCTGCACGGCTACACCTTCGGCGGCCACCCGGTCTCCGCGGCCGTGGGCCTGGCCAACCTCGACCTGTTCGAGCGCGAGAACCTCAACCAGCACGTCCTGGACAACGAGGGCAACTTCCGCGCCACCCTGGAGAAGCTCCACGACCTGCCGATCGTCGGCGACGTCCGCGGCAACGGCTTCTTCTACGGCATCGAGCTGGTGAAGGACAAGAACACCAAGCAGTCCTTCAACGACGAGGAGACCGAGCGCGTCCTGTACGGCTTCCTCTCCAAGGCGCTGTACGACAACGGCCTGTACTGCCGGGCCGACGACCGCGGCGACCCGGTGGTCCAGCTGGCGCCGCCGCTGATCTCCGACCAGTCGACGTTCGACGAGATCGAGCAGATCCTGCGTGCCACCCTCACGGAGGCGTGGACCAAGCTCTGACCCTCGCCGCTCCGATCGTCTGCCTGGATGATCAACACCGGCCCCGGTGCCGCCCGTCCGAGTGAGAAACGGCGGCCCGGGGCCGCGTGCTGTCCGGCGTCCCGCCGCCTTCTGCCTAGCGTGCCCAGTGACCGATCGGCCCTGCCTTCGTTCCCCCGCACGGGGGATGGCACGGGAACTACGGATCTGAACGAGGTGTACGCGCATGGAGGCACCGCCGGACAACGACGTGCTCTGGGCACGCGCCCTGCACTTCCAGCACGACGACGGCTCACCCGCGCTGTGCGGCGTCTCGCTCGGCGTGCGCGAGGGCGAGATCCTCGCCGTCGGCGGCCCGCGCGGCAGCGGCAAGACGACCCTGCTGCGGTGTCTGTCCGGCCTGGTGCCCGTGCAGCGCGGCGAGGTCTGGTTCAACAGCGTGCCCGTGCACACCATGGGCCCCCTCACCCGCGAGCGGCTGCGCCGCGACCGCTTCGGCTGGATCGACCCGGCCCCCTCCCTGGTCCCGGAACTCAACGTCTGGGAGAACACCGCCCTGCCGCTGATGCTGCGCGGCACCAGCCGGCGACGCGCCAAGACCGCGGCCCTGGAGTGGCTGGAGCGTCTCGACATCGGTGACAGCGCCCGCAAACGGCCGCACCAGCTGGTCCAGGCCGAGCGCCAGCGGGTCTGCATCGCCCGCGCGCTGGCCCCCGCGCCCTCGGTGCTGTTCGCCGACGAACCCACGGCGCCCCTGCACCGCGCCGACCGTACCCATGTCCTGCGCACCCTCACCACGGCGGCCCGCTCCCACCGCATCACGGTCGTCCTGGCCACCCATGACGCGGAGACCGCGGCCCTCGCCGACCGCACGGTCTCCCTGCTCGACGGGCGCCGCGTGCAGACGGTGCACCTCCCGCCGGTCGCCGAGACCAGCGAGCCGGAAGGCCGGGCCGCGTGCTCGCTCTCCGTCTGACCCGCGGCGCCCACCCGGCCGTCCAGCTGCGCCGTCTGCTGGTCGCGGCGGCCTCGGCGGGCACGGGCTTCCTGCTGCTCTGCGCCCTCGGATACGCGCTGGGCCACCCCGGTTCCCCCGGTTCCGCCGCCCTGCGACTGGCCTGGTGCGCGGCCCCGCTGGCCGCCACCGTGTACTTCGCGGTCGCGGTCGCCCGTACCGACCCCGGCACCAAGCCCCGCGCCGCTCTCTCGGCCATCGGTCTCGGCCCGGTGCGCATGATGGCCGTCTCGGCGACGACGACGGCCCTGTCCTGCACGCTCGGCTCGATGCTGGCCCTGCTCGTCTTCCTGCATCTGCGGGGCGACCTGACCGGCATGCCCTTCGACGGCGCCGCCGCCGAATCCCTCGCCGCGGGCCGGTCCCTGCCGGTGCCGGGCGCGCTGACCCTGCTGGCGCTCGTGCCCGTCGGGGCGTCGGTGGCGGTGGCACTGGCCCTGCGGCCGCGCGAGACGAGGCCGGGCGGGCCCCGGGCGTACGGCCGCTTCGGTGCATACGGGCGCACCAGCACCCCCGAGACGCCCGGGGTGTACGGCAGGTTCGGCCGGCAGATCGTGCGGCCCGCGGGCGGTCCGGACGCCGAGCCCGCCGCGAAGAGCGGCCCGCCCGCGGCCCGGACGAGCGAGTCGGCCTCGGCGGCGGTCGCCACCTCCGGCGGGACGGTGAGCGCGGTCGCGGACCCCGCCCGGCCGCAGGCGGCGCACCCCAGCGCCCCGGCCTCGCCGCAGACCGCTGCCGCGAGTGCCGCCCCGGCGCACCCGGGCAGCGCCCACCCGGCCTCACGGGAAGGGGGCGCCGCCCCGGCCGGCGATCCCGCCCAGTGGCTCAGCCCGCGCGCGGCGGACCCGGACGCCGCCGGTGCCATCAGCCCGGCCGGGGCCCTGGCCATGCACCCGGACCCGCACCCCGCGGACCCCGCCCCCGACGGCTCCACCGCCCCCGACGCCGCCCTGCCGGACACCATCGCCGCCCCCTCCGGTCTGCCCTGGGGCATCACCCTGCTGGCCGCGGGCCTGGCCGTGGAGAGCTACACCAGCCGAACCGCCCCCACGCCCCCCGACCTCTCCTTCTCCGGTGCCGCCCCCGGTGTGATGGCGGGCTGGGCGCTGGCCGTCGTCGGCCTGGCCCTGGCCGGTCCGGGTCTGACGCACCTGTGCGGACGGCTGCTCCAGTCGGCCCGCCCCGGCGCCCTGCGGCTCCTGGCCGGCCGCATCCTCATGGCGGAGTCCTTGCGCATCGGACGTCCCCTGGGCGTCGTCTCCGCGGTGCTGTCCGCCGCGGGGGCCATGGCGCTGCTGCACGCCCCGGACGGGCTCGCGCTCGGACCGCTCACCATCCTCGGCGTGGTCCTCGTGACCGGCTGCACCACGGCGACGCTCCTCACGGCCGCCGTCGAGGCCCGTCAGGCCCGCGCCGCCACCACCGCCGCGCTGCTGCGCCTCGGCGCCCCCGCCACCATGCTGCGCAGCGCGGCCGCCCTGCGCGCGGGCGCGCTGCTCGCCGTGTTCGGCCCGCTGACCCTGACGGTCGCGGAACTGGCGGCGCTGCCCCTGGCGCGCTGAGCCCCGCGGCCCGCTGAAACTCGTACGAGAAAGATCTCCGTACGGCGATGAGTTCCGGACCGGGCCCCGGTCTATCCCGCGTAACGACACGGACTTGATGGGAGAGACCTCGCATGTACCAGCAGATGATCTTCGTGAACCTGTGCACCGGCGACCTCGGCGCCTCGAAGAAGTTCTTCACGGAACTGGGCTTCACGATCAACGAGCAGTTCAGCGACGACACGACCGCCTCGGTCGTGATCAGCGAGACCATCGTGGTGATGGTGCACACCCCGGAGAAGTACTCCCAGTTCACCAAGAAGGAGATCGCGGACTCGACGAGGACCAGCGAGGTGCTGCTGGCGCTGAGCGCCGAGAGCCGCGAGAAGGTGGACGAGCTGGTCGAGAAGGCGGTCGCGGCGGGCGGTTCCGTCTCGGGCGAGACCCAGGACCACGGCTTCATGTACGGCCGCGCCTTCGACGACGTGGACGGCCACACCTTCGAGGTCGTGTGGATGGACCCCGCGGCCGTCGAGGGCTGAGGTGCGCTGTGCCAGCATGGGCGGGTGCAGACGATGCCCGCCCATGCGGCCCACCATGACGACCGTGAGATAGAGACCCTCGAGGAGTTCGACGCGACCGTCTCGGCACGCGGCACACTCGCCGGACACCGCGTCCAGGGGGTCGATCTGACGGACCGTACGCGGGAGTTGCTCACCACGGACACGTCGGGTGCGGTCTTCCTCGGCTGCCCGATGCGCGAGGACGCGGCGGCCAAGGTCCGCGCGGACGGCGCCCTGGTCTTCCCACCGGTCCCGGGCCTGCCGTTCGACCCGTACCGGGGTCTGGTCTACTCCCCGGAGGAACTCTTCGCGTCGCTGGCCGACGGTTACGAGGCCACACCCGACGCGCGCGCCTACGCCTGGTTCCAGCGCACCAAGACCGACCGTGACATCTACGCGTCCATGCTGCGCTCGGTCCACGACGACTCCGTCTCGGACGCGCTCGACGAACTCCTGTCCGGCGCCCGGGTCGTGGGCGTCATGGGCGGCCACGCGATGGCCCGGGGCACCGAGGAGTACGCGGGCGCCGCACGGCTCGGCAGGGAGCTGGCCCGCGCCGGCTTCACGATCGCCACCGGTGGCGGCCCGGGCGCCATGGAGGCGGCCAACCTCGGCGCGTACGCCGCCCCCTTCGACGACGAGATGCTCACCGAGTCGCTCGGACTCCTCGGCAAGGCTGCACCGCACTTCACCCCGTCGATCACCCAGTGGGCCTCGGCCGCCTTCGAGATACGCGCCCGCTGGCCCCAGGGCGGCCGCTCGGTGGGCATCCCGACCTGGTTCTACGGCCACGAGCCGCCGAACGCCTTCGCCTCCCACATCGCCAAGTACTTCGCCAACGCCACCCGCGAGGACGGCCTGCTGGCCCGGTCCAACGCGGGTGTGGTGTTCCTGCCGGGCGCAGCCGGGACCGTGCAGGAGATCTTCGACAACGCGACGCCCAACTACTACGAGTCACGCGGCGAACCGACGCCGATGGTGCTGGTGAACCGAGTGCACTGGACGGAGAAGCTGCCCGCGTGGCCGCTGCTGCGGTCGCTGGCCGCCGGGCGGACGATGGAGGCGCGGATCGCGCTCGTGGAGCGGATCGAGGAAGCGCCGGAGGCGCTGAAACGTCTCGGCGGTTAATAAGAAGGCAAAGCAACTGCTTGCAGTCTGCATATGCGTTGACACTACTTATGCAGCGCTTATAGACCTGTGAGTCTCACGGTAGTGCTGATGTCCCGTCAGCACGGCCTCAGCCCCCCGCTTCAGCAATCCTGCAAAGGACAAACGTGGCAGTTCTGTCCGTATCCCTCCGCGCGCGTACCGCGCGCATCCTCGGTGTCGCCTCCGCCTCGGCCGCGCTCGCGCTCGGCACCGCCGGCACCGCACTCGCCTGCGACATCAGCGAGTTCTCCGCCGAGGCGAAGTGTGACGGCGACAAGGGTGTCATCACCGTCACCGACGTGGACCCCGCCGGCATCCCGGCGACGGTCACCGTGTACCTGGAGAACAACGGCGCCGACGTGAAGAAGGTCGGCGAGCAGGTGGTCAAGGGCTCGCGCGAGGGCACCACCATCACCTTCGCCGAGAAGTGGAAGCCGAGCGCCGAGTACCGCATCCACGTCAAGGCCGCCGGTTACGTCGACGCGGACATCAAGCCGAACCTCGTCACCCCGGCCACGGCCTGCAAGAAGGAGGAGAAGCCCCCGGCTTCGACTCCCCCGGCGACTCCGAGCCCGTCGGCGTCCCCGTCCAAGCCCGCCGAGGAGAGCGAGAGCCCGGCTCCGGAGCCGTCGGAGAGCCAGAGCAGCTCGCCTGCCGGCAACGCGCCCGCGCCGGCCGGTGACTCCAACCTCGCCGAGACCGGTGCCGACTCCAACACCGGTCTGATCGCCGGCATCGCGGCGGCCCTGGTCGCCGTCGGTGGCGGCGCGGTGTTCTTCGGCATGCGCCGCCGCGGAGCGAACAACGACAGCTGACGCCCCCGCACCCGTGACCTGGCCCGTCCCCCACCGGGGGGGGCGGGCCACGTCCCGTGTCAGGGGGAGGCGTCCCGGGTCAGGGGGGAGGCGGCCGGGCAGTCCGGGCACGTCGGCACCGCACCGGACAGGTCGGCACCAGAGGACACCACGGACCTCAACAGGCCGACCTGGTACGCGATTTCGTCGCAGTAGCGGTCATGCGCGAGTGACGTCATGCCTCGCACCCTGGGCGGGCACGATCAGCCGAGCACCACGACTTCGGCCGCGTCGAACTCCACGCCGACCTCGTCCCCGACCTCCGGTGCCGCCCGCAGCGCGCACGCCGCCTCCAGCCGCGGGGCGTCCTCGGATTGGAGGCGGACGGCGACATGGGTGCCCTTGAAGGTGCGTACGGTCACCGTGCAGCGCAGGCCCGAGCCGGCGGGCACCAGCCGCACCCCGGCAGGCCGCACGAGCAGCGTGCGGGTGCCCTGCGGAGCGCCCTCCGGCACCGGAACCTTGCCCCAAGGCGTGTCCGCCGCCTCCGCCCCGACGGTCGCCTCGGCCACGTTCTCGAAGCCGAGGAAACGCGCGACGAAGGCGTCGGCGGGCCGCTGCCACACCTCGAGGGGCGTGCCGGACTGGGCGATCCGCCCGTCCCGCATCACCACGACCCGGTCGGCCAGCGCGAAGGCCTCCCCCTGGTCGTGCGTCACGGCGAGCACGGTCGTACCCAACCGGCCGAACAACTCCTTCAGTTCGACGACCAGCCGCTCCCGCAGCGACCGGTCGAGCTGCCCCAGCGGCTCGTCCAGCATCAGCAGCCGGGGGCTCGGTGCGAGGGCCCGGGCCAGCGCCACCCGCTGCTGCTCCCCGCCGGACAGCGCGGCGACGGCCCTGCCACCCGCGCCCGGCAGCCCCACGAGGTCCAGCAACTCCTGCATGCGTTCGGCCCGTTGCGGCTTCGGCTCGCCGCGCATCCGCAGCCCGAACGCCACGTTGCCGCCCACGTCCCGCTGCGGGAACAGCTGATGGTCCTGGAACATCAGCCCGACGCCCCGCCGGTGCGCGGGCACCCCCGCCTGGTCACGCCCGTCGAGCACCACCCGACCGGCGTCGAGCGGCTGCAGCCCGGCAACCGCCCGCAGCAGGGTCGACTTTCCGCTGCCGCTCGGCCCGAGCACGCACACGATCTCGTGCTCGGCGACCCCCAGATCGACGGCGTCCAGCACGGCACGCCCGCCGAAACGGACCGTCGCACCCTCCAGGCTCAGCAGCATCTAGAACTCCCCGGTCCGGTCCGTCCGCAGCCTCTCCAGCACCAGCAGGGCCACCGCGCACACCACCATCAGCATCGTCGAAAGGGCCATCGCCTGGCCGTAGTTGAGGTCCCCGGGCCGACCGAGCAACCGGGCCACGGCCACTGGCAGGGTCGGCCGGTCGGGCCGTGCGATGAACACCGTCGCGCCGAACTCCCCGAGGGACACGGCGAAGGCGAACCCGGCCGCGATCAGCAGCGCCCGCCGCACCATCGGCAGATCCACCTCCCGCCACACCCGCCAGGGCGAGGCCCCGAGCACCGCGGCCGCCTCCCGCAGCCGCGCGTCCACCGCCCGCAGCACGGGCAGCATGATCCGCACCACGAACGGCACCCCGACCAGGGCCTGCGCGAGCGGCACCAGGATCCAGGAAGACCTGAGGTCCAGCGGCGGCTCGTCGAGGGAGATCAGGAACCCGAAACCGACCGTCACCGCGGACACCCCGAGCGGCAGCATCAGCAGCGCGTCGAAGCCGCGCACGAACCGCCCGGCGTCCCGGCGGGTCAGCGCGGCCGCGGCGAGCCCGCCGATCAGCACGGCGATGAGCGTGGCGGCGACGGCGTACGACAGGGAGTTGCCGATCGCCTCGATCGGCGGGACCAGGAACACTCCCCCGTCCTGCCTGGTCAGTGCCCGGTAGTAACCGAAGTCCGAGGCGTCCAGGGACCGCTGCACCAGCACGGCCAGGGGCAGCACGAGCAGCAGGGCGACGGTGACGAGCACCCCGCCGAGCAGCGCCCACTGCCCCGCGCCGCGCGGCCGGCGCGCGGTCACGGACGCGTCCACCAGCCGCAGCGCGGTCTCCCGCCGCCGCACGGTCCAGGCGTGCACGGCGAGGATCGCGCCCACCGCGACGAACTGGATGAGCGTCAGCACGGCCGCCGTGGACAGGTCGAAGATCTCCGACGTCTGCCGGTAGATCTCCACCTCCAGGGTGGAGAAGGTGGGCCCGCCGAGGATCTGCACGACACCGAAGGAGGTGAAGGTGAACAGGAAGACCATGAGCGCGGCGGCGGCCACGGCCGGGGCGAGGGCGGGCAGCGTGACCCGCCGCCAGGCCCGCAGCGGGGACGCCCCGAGCATCCGCGCGGCCTCCTCCTGCCGCGGGTCGAGCTGCGCCCAGAGCCCGCCGACGGTCCTGACGACGACCGCGTAGTTGAAGAAGACGTGCGCGAGCAGGATCGCCCACACGGTGGTGTCCAGCCGTACGCCCCACAGCTCGTCGAGCAGCCCACCCCGCCCGACGAGAGCCAGGAACGCCGTACCGACGACGACCGTCGGCAGCACGAACGGGACGGTCACGACCGCCCGCAGGACCTGTTTGCCGGGGAAGTCGAACCGTGCGAAGACGTAGGCGCCGGGGAGCGCGACGAGCAGGGTGAGCGCGGTGGAGACCAGCGCCTGCCAGGTGGTGAACCACAGGACGTGCCGGACGTCGGACTGCCCCAGTACCTCCCCGATCCGCCCGAGGTGCCAGACCCCGTCGGCCTTCAGACCGCGCGCGACGATCGCGGCGACGGGGTAGGCGAAGAAGACGGCGAAGAACACGACGGGCAGGGCCAGCAGACCGAGCCGCGCCGCGCTCCCGCGCCTCCTGCGGGCTACTTCAGTACGAGTGAGGTCCACGACTTGACCCACTGGTCGCGGTGGTCGGCGATCTTCGCCGGGTCCATGGTCTCGGGGTCCTTCGCCTGCGGCCCGTACTTCACGAACTCCGGCGGAACCTGGGCGCCCTCGGTCACCGGGTACACGAACATGTTGAGCGGCATGTCCTCCTGGAACTTCCTGCTGACGAGGAAGTCGAGGAAGGCCTTGCCGCCCTTGGAGTTCTTGGCGTTGGCGAGCAGCCCCGCGTACTCGACCTGCCGGAAGCAGGTGCCCTCGGCGACGCCGGTCGGGGCCGTGCTCGGCTTCGGTTCGGCGTAGACGACCTCGGCGGGCGGCGAGGAGGCGTACGACACGACGAGCGGCCGGTCCCCCTTGGCCTTCCGGCCACTGGACGAACCGGAGAACTCCTGGTTGTAGGCCTGCTCCCAGCCGTCGACGACCTTCACGCCGTTGGCCTTGAGCTTCTTCCAGTAGCCCTCCCAGCCCCCGTCGCCGTACTCGGCGGCGGTGCCGAGCAGGAAGCCGAGCCCGGGCGAGGAGGCGGAGGCGTTCTCGGTGACGAGCAGGTTCTTGTACTGCGGCTTGACGAGATCGTCGAAGCTCCGAGGCGGCTCGAGCTTGTGATCGGCGAAGTACTTCTTGTCGTAGTTGACGCAGATGTCGCCGGTGTCGATGGGCGTGACCCGGTGCTTGTCCTGGTCGACCCGGTACTCGGCCTCGACCCGCTCGGAGCCCTTCGCCTCGTACGACTGGAACAGGCCGTTGTCGAGGGCGCGGGACAGCAGGGTGTTGTCGACGCCGAAGAAGACGTCGCCCTGCGGGTTGTCCTTGGTCAGGATGGCCTTGTTCACGGCCTGGCCGGCGTCGCCGTCCTTCAGGACGTTCACCTTGTAGCCGGACTGCTTCTCGAAGGCCGCGATGACGTCCTCGGACGCGGCCCACGAGTCGTGGCTGACGAGGGTCACGGTCTTGGGGTCCCCGGACCCCTGACCGCCGTCGGACGACCCGCAGGCGGCGAGCGTGCCGACCAGGCCGAGCCCGACGACCGCCGCCGTCATCCGCTTCTTGTTGTTGCTCACTGGATTCCTCCTGGAGGACCAGGAGAAGACGCGGCCCTGCCCGGGACTCCGGGTCCCGGGCAGGGCGCAACAGCTCGAGTGGTGACCGATCTCCCTACCCAGAATGACCTGGGCCAGGTTCGGAGGGTCTGCGGCCGTGTGCCGCACTCTCAGCGCTGTGGCGCTCCCCTGTCGGAATATGCAGGTGTGGATGTGAAGGTGCTGGTTGTGAAGCTGTACTGACGACAGTCAGACTACCGTTCGGTGGCGGCGAGCTGGCCACACGCCCCGTCGATCTCCTGACCACGGGTGTCCCGGATCGTCACCGGCACACCATGGGCGGCGATGGCCTCCACGAACGCCTTCTCGTCCTCGGGCCGCGAGGCGGTCCACTTCGACCCGGGCGTCGGGTTCAGCGGGATGAGGTTGACGTGCACGGGCTTGCCCTTGAGCAGCCGCCCGAGCCGGTCACCGCGCCAGGCCTGGTCGTTGATGTCCCGGATCAGCGCGTACTCGATGGACAGCCGGCGCCCGGACTTGGCGCTGTACTCGAACCCGGCGTCCAGCACCTCGCGCACCTTCCACCGGGTGTTCACCGGTACGAGGGTGTCGCGCAGCTCGTCGTCGGGGGCGTGCAGGGAGATCGCCAGCCGGCACTTGAAGCCCTCGTCGGCGAATCGGTGGATGGCCGGGACGAGGCCGACCGTCGAGACGGTGATGCCCCGCTGGGACAGGCCGAGGCCGTCGGGCTCGGGGTCGGTGAGCCGCCGGATGGAGCCGATGACCCGGTTGTAGTTCGCGAGGGGCTCGCCCATGCCCATGAAGACGATGTTGCTGAGCCGGGCAGGTCCGCCGGGGACCTCCCCGTCCCGCAGGGCCCGCATGCCGTCGACGATCTGGTGCACGATCTCGGCGGTGGACAGATTCCGGTCCAGTCCGGCCTGCCCGGTCGCACAGAACGGGCAGTTCATCCCGCAGCCGGCCTGCGAGCTGATGCACATGGTCACCCGGTCCGGGTAGCGCATCAGCACGGACTCGACGAGCGTCCCGTCGAACAGCCGCCACAGCGTCTTGCGGGTGGTGCCCTGGTCGGTCGACAGATGCCGCACGACGGTCATCAGCTCGGGCAGCAGCGCTTCTCTGAGCTTGCCCCGGGCACCGGCCGGAATGTCCGTCCACTGCTCCGGATCGTGCGCGTACCGCGCGAAGTAGTGCTGCGAGAGCTGCTTGGCACGAAACGGCTTCTCCCCGACGGCCGCGACGGCCTCCTTGCGCTCGGCAGGAGTGAGATCGGCAAGATGCCGCGGCGGCTTCTTGGCTCCGCGGGGGGCGACGAAAGTAAGTTCTCCGGGCTTAGGCATGGCCGTACCAGTGTCGCAGATCAACTGCGGAGGCCAGGGCCGGAGTGGGGTGGGGGCGGTCACCGGTGGTTGGCACCCGTCGCCGCTGGTCGGCCTCGGACGACTCGGGGACGGCCCCGTTCGATCACCCGTCTGCTCCCTGCCACTCGTCCAGCCGGACCCTGACCTGGTGGTTGCGGTCGTCGTGCCAGTAGACCTCACCGCTGACCAAGGCCCCGAGGGCCGGAAGTTCCATGCCCAGCGGCATGCGCGTGATCTCCGCCAGCGCTATGGCGTCCGGCACGCCTTCCATCCGCACGAAAACACCGAAAGGCCGGCGCCCGATGGCCACTCCGGTGAGCCGGGCCCCTACAGGCACGGCCGCGACGGTCGCCACCCAGCCCGCCCGCACAGCCTCCGCGGCCGGCATTCCAGGGCTTTCGGCCCACCCGTACTCGTCCATCGTCAGATCATGACGAAGCAAGCGCCCAGAGGATGCGGGCAAGTGTCCTGAGGTGCGGCTGGCGTAGGCTTACCGGCCACCCGTCCCAGGGGACGTCGGATGACGCGCCGGCCGCTCCTGCGAGCGTGGCTGCGCGGCCGTGGTCCTGGGGAGTCCGCCTGACAGGACGGGCCGGACCATCACAAGAAGCGGGGGTCGAGCATGCTCGTGCTCATATTGTCCGTCGTCGTCCTGCTCGTCATCGGCGGCTGCGTCTGCGTGTTCTGGGCCGCTCGCGGTGACGCCCCGCGCTGGGCACGGGGCGTGGCCAGAG
The DNA here is from genome assembly GCF_040706515.1 of Streptomyces sp. NPDC047880. NCBI lineage: Bacteria > Bacillati > Actinomycetota > Actinomycetes > Kitasatosporales > Streptomycetaceae > Streptomyces > Streptomyces sp. NPDC047880. The sequence continues at coordinate 94,564 of NZ_JBEZOK010000006.1, forward strand.
CGACGCTGCTCGGCAGTGGACTGGCCCGCAGTGCGAGCCGGAGTTCCCGCTCGCAGCGGAGCGACGGGGACGACTAGACGTCCCGCCGCACCGGTACACACGGCCCGGCCGAGGGTGGGCCCCGGCCGGCGGACTCCACCGGCAGCGCTGCGCCGAGCCCCTGGGAGGAGGGGACGAATCCGCTACTCGGCCGTGTGCTCCAACCGGTCCTTGAGGAGCTGCTCGTTGCGTGGGAGTTCCTTGCGGACCTGGGGGCGTACGACGAGCGGGACCAGGACCTTCCCCATGCCGTGGCCCTCGAAGTCGATGTCGATCGTGACGTGTGAGCGCCGGCCCTCGTCGTAGGGCTCGACCTCGCCGTGCACCTGCGCCCGGACGGGACCGTCCACACCCCGCATGCCCCAGCTGTGCGGCGGGTCGTACTCGGTGACCTCCATGGTCATCGGCATGACGCGGCGGCCGACGTGCCGAGTCACCCGGACCTTGCTGCCGATGCCGACGGGCCCCTCGTCCAGGCGCTCCGCGGACACGGCGCTCAGCTGCCATTCCGGCATGTGGTCGGCGTCCATGACGTACTGGTAGACCTCCTCGGGACGGCAGTCGACGACGATGCTCTCTCGGATGATGGCCATGATGGCCTCCTTTGGGAGGTACATCTGCATCGTCCCACTTCAGGCCTCCGGCTGCGCCCCGGGAACATGTCCGGGACGAGCCCGGGACGCGAGGGAGCCCCCGCCCGGTCGGGCGGGGGCTCCCTCGCGAAGCCGGACTTCTCAGCCGGATCCGACGAACAGCACGAACAGCAGCCACACCACGGGAGCCGTGGGCAGCAACGAGTCGAGCCGGTCCATGATGCCGCCGTGTCCCGGCAGCAGCGTGCCCATGTCCTTGATGCCGAGGTCCCGCTTGATCATGGACTCGCCGAGGTCGCCCAGCGTGGCGGTGACGGCGACCGCGAGACCCAGCACCAGCCCCTGCCACCAGGCACCGCCGTCGATGAGGAACTGCATGCACAGCGCCCCCGCGACCATGGCGAAGGACACCGCGCCGAGCAGACCCTCACGGGTCTTGCCGGGGCTGATGCGCGGGGCGAGCTTGTGCCGGCCGAACCGCCAGCCGACGGCGTAGGCACCGGTGTCGCTGACGACCGTCAGCAGCAGGAAGGTGAGCACCCGCTCCGGCCCGTCGTCCGCGGTCAGCATCATCGCGACGAAAGTCGCCAGGAACGGCACGTAGAACGCCGCGAAGACGCCGGCCGTGACGTCCCTGAGGTAGTTCTCGGGCGGTTCGGTCATGCGCCAGACGAGCACGGCCAGTGCCGTGAGCGCCATCGCCACCCACGCGCCCTCGGCGCCCCGGACGTACCCGGCGACGACCATCGCGGCACCGCCGAGTGCGAGCGGTACGAGCGGCGCCCGGATGCCCTTGCGTTCCTCCAGCCGCTTCGTCAGCTCCCACAGGCCCACCACCACGGCCACCGCGACGACGCCGACGAACACGGCCTTGACGACGAACAGCGACGCGACGATCACCGCACCGAGCCCGACGCCGACCCCTATCGCGGCACTCAGGTCGCGACCCGCGCTCTTCTTCGGCGGCTTGGGTGCCGGCTGCGAGGCGTCGGGCATGGGCTCCGGATTCGTGTCGTTTCGGACCGGGGCGCCGCTCAGCCGAGCAGCCCCCCGGTCGTCATCCTGGTTTCCGCCGAATTCGGTCACGTCGGGCACGATGGGCATGGGGCGAGTCTGAGGCGCTTCATACGCATCGTATGCGGGACCCGCCGGAGCGGCCCCCTGGACGTGCCCGTGGCCCGTGCCCTGGACCTGCCCGTGACCATGCCCATGGTCGGTGGGCTCCCAGTAGCCGGCCTGTGGCGGCGCCCCCCAGGAAGAGTCGTTCATCAGACCTCGAGCAGCTCCGCTTCCTTGTGCTTCAGGAGCTCGTCCACCTGCGCGACGTACTTCGCGGTGGTGTCGTCGAGCTCCTTCTCCGCACGGCGGCCCTCGTCCTCGCCGACCTCGCCGTCCTTGATCAGCTTGTCGATGGCTTCCTTGGCCTTGCGGCGTACGGAGCGGATCGAGATCTTCGCGTCCTCGCCCTTGCCCTTGGCGACCTTGATGTACTCGCGGCGGCGCTCCTCGGTGAGCTCGGGGAACACCACACGGATGATGTTGCCGTCGTTGCTCGGGTTGACGCCCAGGTCGGAGTCGCGGATCGCCTGCTCGATGTTGCGCAGCGCGGTCTTGTCGAACGGGGTCACCACGGCCATGCGCGGCTCGGGCACGGAGAACGAGGCCAGCTGGTTGATCGGCGTCGGCGCGCCGTAGTACTCGGCCACGATCTTGTTGAACATCGCCGGGTGCGCACGGCCGGTGCGGATCGCGGCGAAGTCCTCCTTGGCGACCACGACGGCCTTCTCCATCTTCTCCTCGGCCTCGAGGAGGGTCTCTTCGATCACCACTTGCTCCTGCGTGTGAGTAGGCCCGGCTGCGGTTCCATGTGGGGCGGCGGCCGGCTGCGTCGCGTCTTCTTCCTGCACGGTTCCCGACCGGCGGGACATTGTCCATCCCCCGGCCCGGCTCCGTCCCGTCCGTCCCCCGGACGGGGTTGTTCTCGGGTCTCAGTCCCGGCTGCCGGGGTCCCCCACCAGCGTGCCGATCTTCTCACCCTTGACGGCGCGCCCGATGTTGCCCTCCGCCAGCAGCTCGAAGACCACGATCGGGAGCTTGTTGTCGCGGCACAGGGTCACGGCCGTGGCGTCGGCGACCTTCAGATCGCGCGTGATGACCTCGCCGTAGCCGAGGTGGTCGAACTTCACCGCGTCCGGGTTGGTCTTGGGGTCCGAGTCGTAGACCCCGTCCACGCCGTTCTTGCCCATCAGCAGCGCCTCGGCGTCGATCTCCAGGGCGCGCTGCGCGGCGGTGGTGTCGGTGGAGAAGTACGGCATGCCCATACCGGCGCCGAAGATGACCACGCGGCCCTTCTCCAGGTGCCGTACGGCGCGCAGCGGGATGTACGGCTCGGCGACCTGGCCCATGGTGATGGCGGTCTGCACCCGGCAGTCCACGCCCACCTTCTCCAGGAAGTCCTGGAGGGCGAGGCAGTTCATGACCGTGCCGAGCATGCCCATGTAGTCGGAGCGGGCCCGGTCCATGCCGCGCTGCTGGAGTTCGGCACCGCGGAAGAAGTTGCCGCCGCCGATGACGACCGCGATCTGGGCGCCGTCACGCACGACGGCCGCGATCTCGCGGGCGATCTTGTGCACCACGTCGGGGTCGACGCCCAGGCCGCCGCCACCGGAGAAGGCCTCTCCGGACAGCTTCAGCAGAAACCGGCCGCTCACTTTGCCGTCGTCGCTCTTCTGGGCCTTGGTGGTCATGGGGGATCCCGCCTCTTTCACGTGTTGCACATACCAAGAAGGCCATTGCCGGTGGGGCGTGTTTCGCATCCCATACGGCAATGGCCTCCTCGTCAGATCTGCTGTCGTCCGCCACTGATGTGGCGGCGTACGCGGACGACTGCTCTCGACCCTATAGGGGTCGGGCGTCGAGCGCGGTACGGACTCAGATGCCGACCTTGATGCGCGTGAAGCGCTTCAGGGTGACACCGGCCTCGTCCAGGATCTTCTGGACGGACTTCTTGTTGTCGAGCGCGTACGGCTGGCCCAGCAGCGTGGCGTCCTTGAAGAAGCCGTTGAGGCGACCCTCGACGATCTTCGGCAGGGCGGCCTCGGGCTTGCCCTCGGCGCGGGTGGTCTCCTCGGCGACGCGGCGCTCGGACTCGACGACCTCGGCCGGCACGTCCTCCTTGGAGAGGTACTTCGGCGCGAAGGCGGCGATGTGCTGGGCGACACCCTTGGCGAGCTCCGCGTTCGGCTTGTCCAGCTCGACGAGGACACCGATCTGCGGGGGCAGGTCGGGCATCGTGCGGTGCATGTACGCCGTCACGTAACCGTCGGCGAACTGCGCGAAGCGGTCCAGGACGATCTTCTCGCCCAGGTTGGCGTTGGCCTCGTCGACGAACGCCTGGACGGTCTTGCCGTCCTCGATCTCGGAGGCGAGCAGGGCCTCGAGGTCGGCCGGGGAGGTCTTGGCGACGTGCTGGGCGATCTGGTTGGCGACGGCCTGGAACTTCTCGCCCTTGGCGACGAAGTCCGTCTCGCACTTCAGCTCGACGATGACGCCGGAGGAGTTGTCGTCGGCGATGATCGAGACCACGGCGCCGTTCTCGGCGGAGCGGCCCTCGCGCTTGGCGACGCCCTTCTGGCCCTTGATGCGGAGCGCCTCGACGGCCTTCTCGACGTTGCCCTCGGCCTCGTCCAGCGCCTTCTTGCAGTCCATCATGCCGGCGCCCGTGAGCTCACGGAGCTTCTTGACGTCGGCGGCGGTGTAGTTCGCCATGAGTCTGTGAATCTCTCTCGAAGTCTGGAAGATCGAAGATCTGCGGATGCGCTCCATGGAGCAGGAGCGCGCTGTCCTTCCGCTGACCTACGGGTGAACGGCGGGAGCGGACTTCACCGCGCCGAGGGCGCTGGTGTAAGCAGTACCGCTCCCGCCGTCACCACGGGACTGACGGGTCAGGCCTGCTCGGCCTCGGCCGGCTTGTCGCCCTCGGCCGGCTTCTCGGCCTCGGCGGCGGGGGCCTCGGCGGCCGGAGCAGCCTCGGCGGCGGGGGCGGCCTCGGCGGCGGGGGCGGCCTCGTCGGCCTTCTTCTCGCCCTCGAGCAGGTCGCGCTCCCACTCGGCCAGCGGCTCGCCCGCGGCCTTCTCGCCCTTGCCCTCGGTGGCGACACCGCTGCGGGCGATGAGGCCCTCGGCGACGGCGTCGGCGATGACGCGGGTGAGCAGGGTGACGGAGCGGATCGCGTCGTCGTTGCCCGGGATCTTGTAGTCGACCTCGTCGGGGTCGCAGTTGGTGTCGAGGATCGCGACGACCGGGATGTTCAGCTTCCGGGCCTCACCAACGGCGATGTGCTCCTTCTTGGTGTCCACGATCCAGACGGCGCTGGGCACCTTCTGCATCTCGCGGATACCGCCGAGGGTCTTCTCCAGCTTGGCCTTCTCGCGCGAGAGCACGAGAAGCTCCTTCTTGGTCAGACCGGACGCGGCGACGTCCTCGAAGTCGATCTGCTCGAGCTCCTTGAGGCGCTGCAGACGCTTGTAGACGGTCGAGAAGTTGGTGAGCATGCCGCCCAGCCAGCGCTGGTTGACGTAGGGCATGCCGACGCGGGTGGCCTGCTCGGCGATGGCCTCCTGCGCCTGCTTCTTCGTGCCGACGAACATGACCGTGCCGCCGTGGGCGACGGTCTCCTTGACGAACTCGTAGGCGCGGTCGATGTACGACAGCGACTGGAGCAGGTCGATGATGTAGATGCCGTTGCGCTCCGTGAAGATGAAGCGCTTCATCTTCGGGTTCCAACGACGGGTCTGGTGACCGAAGTGGACGCCGCTCTCCAGCAGCTCCCGCATCGTGACGACGGCCATGGCCGTATCTCCTTGAGTTTCTCGGTTGTGCCGCGGATGCCGGACGGCTTCCGCGCCTGACGCCCACTGCGCGCCGTTCCACGAGGGACCGAGGGGCGCTGACACGGGCCCGTTGCCGGGGTTCGTGTCGGGGCGTGCGAAGTCGACCCGACGGCTCGGGTCGCCACCAGAAGTGTACGGGACCCGCGGGGTGCCGGGTGACGCCGTTGTCCACAACCGGCGGATGATCCACAACCGGGGACAGCGAAGCGTGCTGATCCGGGACGCTCTCCCCATGCGAGTGAACCGATGTGTCCGCGTCTGTGCGCGTCTGATCCTGCTGTTGCTCCTCACCGCGTGGGTCCTTCTGGCCCCACCCCCGCGACTGCTCGCGGCGGGCACCCCCCTCGCGGACGACGCCGTGCCGGTGGTCGGCCGCGCCTGGCCCGTCGGCCTGCGTCCCGCGGTCCTGCGCGGCTGGGAGCCCCCGGCCACGGTCTACGGCCGGGGCCACCGGGGCGTGGACCTGGCGGCGGCTCCGGGAACGCCGGTGCGGGCGGTGGCGGCCGGCACGGTCTCGTTCGCGGGACGGGTGGCCGGAAAGGGAGTGGTCGCGGTGGAACTCACCGGCACCGGCGACCCACCCCTGCGCACGACCTACGAACCGGTGACGGCGTCGGTGGGGAAGGGCGACGAGGTGGCACCGGGCGAGGTGATCGGCACGGTGGATGTGACCGGCTCGCACTGCACGGCTGTGTGCGTGCACTGGGGGCTGCGCCGTGGGGAGACATACCTGAACCCACTGTCGCTCCTGCCCCCGTGGTTGCTCAGCCGGGGCCCGTCCAGACTACTGCCGGTGTACTGACCGGCTGCGGGCAGTCGTGCCGCTCGGGGCGATGGGGATCCCCCCTGCTCGAGCGAAGTCGAGAGCTCGGGGGAGGGTGGGCGCAGCGCCACTCCGCACCGCCGGGCCGCGGACCACCCACGCGGGACACCCACGCCCTCAGCCCCGCACACCCCGCAGCGCCATCCCCACAGCCGCATCCGCGACAACCGCCGGTTCCTCCGCCGCCCCCAGCTCGATCCTCCGCACGGCCGCGTCCACGACGCCCTGCAGCAGCATCGCCGCCAGCCGGGGCTGCTCGTGCCCCAGCTCGCCCAGTGCCTCGACGATCAGCGCGACCAGCCCGCCGTGCGCCGCCCGGATCTTCTCCCGGGCTCCCGCGTCGAGCTCGCTCGCGGAGATCGCGACCACGGCCCGGTGCCGCCGGTCACCGACCAGCTCCAACTGCTGGCGCACATATGCCTCGATCTTGGCTTCGGCCGTCTCCGCCCGCTCCATCGCAGCCGACACGTCCGCCGCCCAGACCGGGAAGTCGACCTCGCACAACTCCTCGACCACGGCCGCCCGTGACCGGAAGTACTCGTAGACGGACGAGCGCGCGAGGCCCGTCCGCTCGGCGAGGGCCGGGAAGGTCAGCGCCTCCGTACCGCCCTCGGACAACAAGGAACGAGCCGCGTCCAGCAGGGCGGCTCGCTGCATCGACCGGTGCTCGGCCACGGAGGCCGCTCGAATCCTTGGCACGTCAACACTGTACGGACGCGTCCCGCCGGACGGGAGTGGTTGCCGCAGGTCCGGGGGTGTCCGGCCAGGTCAGCGACCAAAGCTGGCCAGCTTCGCTCTCAGCTGGAGCACGGATTTGGTGTGGATCTGACTGACCCGGCTCTCGGTCACTCCCAGCACGTTTCCGATCTCGGCCAGCGTGAGGCCCTCGTAGTAGTACAGCGTGACCACGGTCTTCTCCCGGTCGGGCAGTGTGTTGATCGCCCGTGCCAGGAACCTCCGCAGCTCGCGGTCCTCGGCGACCTCGACGGGGTTGTCGGCGGCGGTGTCCTCCAGCGTGTCCATGACGCTGAGCCCGTCGCCGCCGTCACCGCTCCCGTGCAGCAGCTCCTCCAGGGCCACCACGTTGGCCAGCGACAACTGGCTGAACACCCCGTGGAGTTCCTCGACGGCGATGCCCATCTCGGAGGCCACCTCGCCCTCCGTCGGCGTCCGCCGCAGCCGCGCCTCCAGCGTGGCGTACGCCCGCTCCACGTTGCGCGCCTTCTGCCGCACCGAGCGGGGGATCCAGTCCAGTGCGCGCAGCTCGTCGATCATCGCGCCGCGGATCCTGGTGATCGCGTAGGTCTCGAACTTGATCTCCCGGTCGAGGTCGAACTTCTCGATCGCGTCGATCAGCCCGAACACCCCGGACGAGACGAAGTCCGCCTGCTCCACGTTGGGCGGCAGGCCCACGCTGACCCGTCCCGCCACGTACTTCACGAGCGGCGAGTAGTGCAGGATCAGTTGCTCCCGCAGCCGTTCGTCCCCCGTCGCCTTGTACGACCGCCACAGCTCGTCGAGCGTGGAGGGAGCGGGCGGTCGCACGCTGCCACCGTCCCGGGCGGCTGGGGGGATCGCCGCCCGGTCGGACCCGGAGGTGTGCTGGGGCATTCGTCGCCTTGTGCCGTTCTGCTGCGGAGTGGTGCTGCCAGGGTGAGCTGTCTGTCTGATGTCGAGTTGCCTGTCCCTGTCGGGATCCTCGTGAGCGTAGCGTGACTAGGGTGTCGCGGTGCGCGAAGGGCGAAGGCCGGGGCGGCCGCAGATACGTTCCTCAGGACGCCCTGTCAGGGAGGCACGGTCGCTCGGCGTGATCACCGGAGGGCCTCAACTGGGCGCAATTCCAAGGGTTGTCGGGGGTTCCCCCGGACGGCCGAACACACACCGTCAACACGGCCCGCGGGCGTCGCGGACCGACATCACCGCCTGGCGTGTCAACTTCCAGCCGTCGCCGTGTCGTTCGACGTAACCGAGTGCCCGGAGTTCGTACAGTCTCGCGATCGCGTCGTCCGGTGCGGTCTGTGCGGCGCGCGCGATCTCGCCCGGCTTGGCGGTCCCTCGTCCCGGCAGTGCGTCGAGGACCTGACGTGCGACCGGTTCCAGCAGGTCCCGGGGCAGCACGGGGCCTCGCCGGTCGGGGGCCAGCTCCCCGATGTCGCCGACCAGTTCCACCACGTCCGCGACATCGGTGACCAGGACGGCCTCCCCCCGCAGCAGATCGTGCACTCCGGCGGAGAGGGCGCTGGTGGCCGGGCCCGGCACGCCCATCGTGTGCCGGCCGAGGCGCTGTGCCGCCCGCGCGGTGACCAGGGAGCCGCTGCGGTGGGCCGCCTCCACGACCACCGTGCCGCGGGTGAGTGCGGCGATCACTCTGTTCCGCAGGATGAACCGGCTCGGTGTGGGGTGCTCGCCAGGTGGCAACTCCCCGATCACCAGGCCCTGTTCGGCGATCCTGCCGATCAGCTGCGTGTGACCGCGGGGGTAGGGCCGGTCGACGCCGCAGGCGAGGACGGCGACGGTGGCGCCGCCGGCTCCGAGGACTCCTCGGTGGGCGGCGCCGTCGACTCCGTAGGCGCCGCCCGAGACCACGACCCAGCCCTGCTCGGCCAGACCGGCGGCGAGGGTGGCGGCCATGTGGGCTCCGTACTCGGTGCAGGCACGGGCGCCGACCACGGCGACCGACTTCAGCGCCCACATCCGCAGACTGGGCCGCCCGCGCACCCACAGCCCCAGCGGCCGGGCGTCCCCGAGATCGTCGAGCTGCGCCGGCCACTCGGTGTCCCCCGGGGACACGAACCGCACGCCGGCGTCCCGGGCTGCCGCCAGATCCCGCCGGGGCCGGGCGGCCTCGGCCCTGGCCACCAGCCCGGCCCACCGCTTCCCGCTCGCCCCCGGCAGAGCGGCCCCGCCCTCTTTCAGCCGCCGCACCACTCCCCCGACCCCGAACTCCCGCACCCACCGCCCACCGACCTCGTCCCCGGGCTCGATGACGCGGGTGAGCAGGATGCGGGCGAGCAGGTGGTCGTCCGGTTCGTCGAGGAGGCTCATGTCAGTGCCCCGATGGCCATCGGTACGCCGCGCGGCACACCGGTGCGCAGCTGCAGTGCGAGGGCGACGTCCGTGGCGTCGGGCCGGTCGTGGCCGACGAGGTCAGCGACGGTCCAGGCCACCCGCAGGACGCGGTCGAGGCCGCGGGCGGTGAGGATGCCCCGCTCCAGGTTCCGTTCGGCCTCGTCCGTCGCACCGGGCACGGCGTACCAGCGGCTCCGCAGCTCCCTGCCGGGCACCTCGCTGTTCGTGCACCAGGGGGTTCCGGCGAGGCGCTCCGCGGCCCTTTCCCGGGCTGCCCGCACCCGGTCGGCGACCGTCGCGGTCGACTCGCCCCTGGCGCCGGAAGCGGTCAGCTCGGAGCGGGTGACCCGATCCACCTCGACACGCAGGTCGACCCGGTCGAGCAGCGGGCCGGACAGCCTGGCCTGGTAGCGGCGGACGGCCGAGGGCGGGCATTCGCACAGATCGTCCCGCAGCGAGAACCGGCCGCACGGGCAGGGGTTGGCCGCGAGCACCATGAGGAACTTCGCCGGGAAGCGCACGACTCCCGCACTGCGCGCGATCACCACATGTCCCGCCTCCAGCGGCTGGCGCAGCGCGTCCAGGGCCTGGCTGTTGAATTCCGGCGTCTCATCCAGGGACGAAGCATGTAAAACAAGTGGCTACTACCGGTGAGAACCGAGCGTGACTACACCGCTGGCGTCTCCGCCCACGGGTCTGGCTCCCACAAGGGATGAATCTCGATCGTGGTCTGTCCGCTGCCCTCGACGCCCTTACGTCCGGCAGACCCCCGAGTGACCACGACTCGGCGTATGAGGGAGCGGAAGATTCGGTTCGTCTCAGCGGCCTCGAACGTGTCCCACTCTTCGAGCAGGCCGACGGCGAGGGGAATCAGTTCGGCGCGCTGCGGCATGGCCTCGACCTGCGCCGCCTCTTCAAGGGCTTCGGTAACGGTCTTCTTATCCTTCAAGATCCGTTCCCGCGCGGCCTCGAACACGCCCTCGGGGTACGCCTCGGGGTTCGTGGCGCGGTCCACGGCGAGGTTGGTAAGGGCGTTCGTAAGCCGTGTCTGTTCGGCTTGCAGGCGTTCCCGCTGTCGACCGGCGGCGGCGCGTTCGTTGCGGGGTTGTGGGATGGGCGTGGGCGGTTCAGCGTCGATGTCTGCGGCGGCCTCACGGGCAAGCCACGTCCTTACTTCGTCCTCGACGATGGAGCGCTGTACCCATACCGGGTTGTCACAGAGGCCGCTTCGGCTCTGCCCGCAGGCGAGGGCATAGCCAAGGATGCGGCCGGCGGCACGCCTGGCTGAGGTATTGGCGGCGCCCTGTCGGCAGCCTCCGCACCGTGCAAGGCCGGTCAGAGGGTAAAGGGGGTTGCGGGCCCGTGGCGCGATGCTGCGTCGTTCGGCGCTGTGGGCCTCGTACCTCTCCCACGTCTCCGGGTCGATGATCGCCTCGTGCGCCCCGTCTATGTGTATCCATCGCGTGCAGTTGCCGCCGTTGGCTGTGTAGTCGCAATGGCAGTCAGGGTGATGGACTCGGAGCAGGCCCGCGGGGAATCCGGCCTGCATGTATCGGCGCACGCTGTCGTCCCGCCATGGGTTTCCGTCGCTTGTGCGGTAGCCGAGGCTGTTGAGCCACGCGGCGAGGCTTCCGTATCCGTCGGGTGCCGGTTGTCCGATACCGAGTTTGCGACTCCACAGGGTTTCGATGTCCACGCGCGACGACTCGTCGACCTCGTACCGCTCATCTTGGGTGACCCACTCGCCGAGTTTTGTGGGGTGGGGGATGCGGCGGGGGTACCAGATGTACCCGAGGCGTTTGCCGCCGGTGGCTGGTAGGCCGTGGGCGCGGCGCCACTGGTGGGTTTCCTTCCACTGTTCGCCGGCGCGGTCGGATTCGAATACGGCGAGGTCGAACAGGATGCGCCGGTTGAAGCGTCCGACGGCTGTGCGCACGTCGATGTCTTCCGTGGCGGAAGCGAGTTGCCCGCCGGCGTGTTCGAGGCGGGCGAGGTTGACGGCGATGCCGAGATCGTTGCGGCCGAAGCGGCTGAACTTCCATACGGCGATGCCGCGGGCTTCACCCTTCTCGACGCGTTGGATGCCGCCCATGATCTTGCGTTTGAAGTTTCGGCCGGTCGCGTCAAGGTCGATGATCATTGGTTCGAGCAGGCGTCGACCGGTCCGCCTGGCCCATGCTCGTAAGGCGGTTTCCTGTAGTTCCGGGCTGATCTTCTCCTCTCGCCATGTTGAAACGCGGATGTACCCGAGCCAGGGTTCGCCGTCGTCCGGCTCCGCCTGGAACGTGGGTGGTAAGTGCAGAGTGCTCACTGTGCCTTCCGTTCGGGTCGGTCGGTGTGGTGCGGGCGCAGTGTGATCACGTTGCCCGCGACCCGCTCGTCGTGGTCGGCGCGGTTGCCACCGCGGGGCGAGGGGACGTCGAGCAGGCCGCGCGCGACGTGGTCGAGGGCGCGGACGTAGCCGGCGCGGTCGGCGTCGGCGAGCTGGTCGGCCGAGACGCGCTGAGACTTGTAAATGGTGCGGACGACGAGCAGGGGCACGGCGGCGAGCACTAAGAACAGCCCTGCTTGCCAGAGGTAGTCGTTGCTTCCGAGTAGTCCAATGACGCCGGTGGACAGCCCCACCATGAGTAGGGAGATTGCGAAAACGGGCATGTACCGGTGCGTCACTGCTTTGCCTCCGTGCGGTTAGTTCTCGGCGACGTTTCCCCCGCCGTTCTCGGCGCGTTGCTTGCGCAGGGTCTCGGTCATGGACACGAACAGCTCGACTTTCTGGGGGTCGGTGATCCCCAGTTCTTCGGCTGCTGCCTCCGGTGTCAGTGGGTTGGTCCGTGGGGCCTGTTGGCGGATCGCTTGCAGTACGTCGCGGGTGAGGATGCCCGCGGCGACTAGCACCTCGGCCAAGGGCAGGCCGAGCGTGCTGGCGATGGCTTCGAGGACGCGTGATTCTGGCGCCCCTTGGCCTCGCAACATGCGGCTGACGGACGCTTGCGCGATGCCTGAATCTCGTGCGAAGCGGGTTTGCCCGCCGCCCCTAGGTCGCAGGTCATAGCCAGCGCGTTCTAGCTGCTCTTTCAGCCAGGCGGCGAATTCTTCGGGCGTCGCCCGGTCGTTCCCTGGTTGGTTCGTTCGTTCCATGGATGGAACATAGCGCGCGTGAGGCGCCGCGGCCACGCGATCGATTGAAGCGGTCCGGAACACACGTGTTTGCCACGGTTCACCCCCCTGAGCTGTGGCAACGCGCTCGAACAGGTGACCGATTCTTGTCCGGCATATGCCGCGTGTCAACGCGCTTTGGAAGATCCGTCTCCGCATGCATATGCCGTATCGAACGCTCGTCCATCGTGTTAGCGTTCCATCCATGGATGGAACGAACCATCCATGGAAGGACGATGCCCGTATGTACGACCGCGCCGCACTGGTCGCCGCCGCCCGCGAGGCGGGGGACCACACTCCGTCAGACACCGCACGTCGGTTGAAGGTTGCACGTAATACCGCATGGCGCCTGTGGAACGGACACACCGCCCCAAGCGCCGTAGTGGCCGCGGCTGTTGAGCAGCACTACGGCGTTTCCACTGGCCAGCTCGTCAAGCGGGCCGCCGCATGAACGGCTCCGTGATCTCCCGCGACCAGGCCATCGCCAACGCCCGCCGCGTCCTCGACGCCGCCCGGCACCGCCGCGACCGCGACCGCGCCGCCGGCCGACTCGCCCCCGACGTCGAACTGATCTTGCGCCGACTCGAACGGAAGCAGCGCGCCAACCAGGCGCCCACCGTCGAGCACCGCGCCGCCGCCTGAACACGCGAAAGGGCCGCCCGGATGCGACCCGGACGGCCCCTCTCGAACGACACCGAAAGGCATCGATCATGAACACCCCCAAGGGTACCGAGAACCGCGCCCCCCGTGCCGCCCACGCGATCAAGGGCGCCGCCGACGCCCGCCGCCGCGCCCAGTTCGTCGAGGTCGTCGCCCGACAGCTCGACCAGATCGCCCCGGGCACCGTCCGCGTACGCGTCGTTCCCGTCACCCGCGACGGCCGCCGCCGCACGTGGGTCGTCCTCGACTCGGCGAACGGCCCCGTCGGCGCCGACCGCGAGGCCCACCGCGCCGCGTACGGCCTGCTCACCCGAGCGTTCCCCGCCGCCGACTGGAACGTCGCCAGAACGTACGACGCCCGGACCGGCGAACTGTCCGTCGACGAACCGACCGCCCCGGCCGCGCTCGGCCTCGACACCACCCCGGAGACCCGCGCGTGATCCGGCCCCAGCTCACCAACGACGGGACGGCCGTCCGCCTCACCCTCGCCGAGCACGTCGACCCCCTGATCGACGACCTCGCCGTCGCATACGCGGCCGACCCCGACACCGTCGGGCGCCTGCTCAATGCGCACGCCGCCGCCGTCCTCGCCCTCGACTTCGCCGCGTGCAGCGAGACCGCCACCGACTACGGCCGCGCCATGCGCGCCGCGGAGGCCGACGGCACCCGCGAGGTCCTGCTCGACGAACTGCCGCCGCAGGTTGACCCCACGTACACCCCCGACGACGCGATCACCCTCGCCGGCCGCATCACCCGATGCGCCGCCCACATCCGCCACCGCACCGCCCCGGAAGGAACGCCCCGCCCGTGACCGTCACCGCCCTGCCCCTGCCCCACCTTCCGGCCGTCCCGACGGCCGCCGCGGTCGCGGCCCCGATCTACCAGCCCGCGCCCGTCGGCCCCGCGGAGGGCACGCCCAACGTGTTTGGTGCCATCGCCGCCGTGATGCGCGACGTGATGCCGGTTGCGAAGGACAAGGAGAACACCCAACAGCGCTACAAGTTCCGCGGTATCGACGACGTCATGTCCGCCATGGCGGGCCCACTCCGCGCGCACGGCGTGTTCATCCTGCCGACGATCGCCGCCCACCACGCCGAGCGCCGCGGCGAGAAGATGACGCACGTCACGATCACCATGCGGTATCACGTCTACGGGCCCGCGGGTGACTGCCTCACCGCCGAAGTGCCGGGCGAGGCAAGCGACTTCGCGGACAAGGCCACGAACAAGGCCCAGTCCGCCGCGCTCAAGTACCTGTTGTTCACCCTGTTCATGATTCCCGTGGACGGTCGGTCGGTCGACGACGGCGACCGCGACCACCCGGTCGAGCCGACCCCGGAGCACCGCGCCGAACGGCAGCAGCGCCAGCAGCAGCGCGGGCAGCGCCAGCAGCAGCCGCGCCGTAGCAACCGTGCCGAACCGGGCCTGTGGGAGCAGCCGCAGCAGGGGCAGCAGCAGCCCCAGCGGACCGACTACCTCGCGCACGCCGAGCGCGCCAACTCCCCCGAGCAGTTCGACAAGATACGGGCCGCCGCCGTACAGGCCGGAGCCCCGGCCGACTACCTCGCCCAGCTCGACGCCGTCGCCGCGCGCAAGCGGGGCGCCGCCCATGGGCAGCAGCAGGGACAGCCGCAGGCCCCGAAGCGGGCCGAGCAGGCCCCACCGCCGCCCAGCGCGCCCAAGTCTCCGGAGGCCGCCGCCGCGGAGGCCGAGAACGCGCTCAGGCTCGCCGCGTCCCGCGCGAACCTCCCCACTCTCGACGCCGATTTCGAGCGCGTGCACGGACTGCCGATCGCCCAGGCCGGCGCCCAGCAGCTCGACGCGTTCCGCGCCATGATCGAGAACGGGGGCGCCCGGTGACCGAGCAGACCGAGCCCCAGCAGACCGAGGGCAAGCCGACCGCGCCCGACCCGGTCGTCGTCCGCGACGCCGTGACCCGTCAGGCAGTGCTCGGCGCCCTGCTCGACGAGGTCAAGAGCGCATATAAGGACGCCAAGGCCGCCGCCGACGACCTGCTCGACAAGGCGTACAAGGCTGGCGGCACGACGAAGTTCGACGCGTTGCTTCCCGACGGGACGAAGGTCGGTTCGTCGTCCCGGCAGGGGGGCGAGCGCGAGGCCCAGGTCGTCGACGCCGAGGCGTTCCGCGTGTGGGTTCGGGACACCTTTCCGACCGAGCACGTCGTCGAGTTCGTGCCCGCCCAGGTGGTCACCACCGTGCGCCCCGGTTTCGCGGGGAAGGTCCTCGCCGAGGCGACCGCCGCCGGTACGGCGAAGTACGTCGACGCGGCCACGGGCGAAGTGCACGACGTGCCGGGCGTCGAGTTGAAGCCGTCGAGGGCCGCCTCGCACCGACTCACCTACACCCGCGGCAGCAAGGCGCAGCCGGCCAGCGGGCGCGACATGGTCGCCGCCGCATGGCGCGCGGGCGCCCTGGTCGAGCACCTGCCCGCCCTCGCCCCCACCGCACCGCCGGCCGCCCAGGGTGATGCCGCGTGAGGACCCGCGACAAGGTCGCGCAGAAGATCGCCGAGCGCTTTCCGGACGTGCCCGGACAGCTCGCCGTCGACGTCCCGGCCGGCGAGGAGAAGCCACCGAAGGTGTGCGACTACGGCAACCCCCGATGTGGAGCCGTACCCGTCCGCTTCTACCCGAACGGCTGGAAGTGCGACGAGCACCAGCCGGCCCGCACCAGCCGCCGCACGACCCCGTGATCAGCCCCGGGGCGAGGAGACGACCGCGCCCTCGCCCCGGGCGCCCCACCCCCGACAGGAGCGACACCCCGTGACCCTCGACGCCATGGATTGGGTGTGGACCCGTGCGAAGTCGCGCGGGAACGCCCGCCTAGTCCTGCTCGCCGTCGCCGACGCCACCACCGGGCCGGACGCCACCGCCCGCATGGGTACCGCCGAGTTCATGCGCCGGCTCGCCGCGTCCCGCTCGACGACGCGGGCCGCCGTCGACGCCGCCCTCGCCAGTGGCGAACTGATCGAGGACGAGCCCGCCCAGGGCAGCCGCGCGACTCGGTACAAGATCCCCGGGGCCGTCGGGTACGTCCGCACGCCCCGCGCTACCGGGCCGGAATCCGGCCCAAGAGCCGAGCCGCCCCCCGGGCCGGAATCCGGCCCCCTCTCCGCTACCGGGCCGAATCTCGGCCCCTCTACCGGGCCGGAGTCCGGTCCCCCCGCCGATATCCCCGACACCCTCTTTGGGACCGAGATTCGGCCCCCTATGGGGCCGGATTTCGGCCCCCATCACTCACCCATAGAGGGAGTGACTGAAGGAGTGAGGGAGCGCGGGCGCGAGGTCGCAGTGATCCCGGAGTTCGCTCGCCCCCTGGTCGACCAGATCACGGCCGCCCAGATCTACCCCGCGTGGACCCTCGCCCCAGGCGAGTGGGTCGTCGTGCACGCGCTGATCAAGCGATCCGGCGCCGACATGCTCGCCGCCGCCGCCGTGCAGGCCGCCCAGCGGGCCCGGAACGGTGTCGCGCACGCCCGGTACTTCCTGCGGGCGTGGCAGGCCCTACCGCCCGCCCCCGCGCCCGGCACCGTCCCCGCCGCCGCCCCGGCCGGCCCCGCCCGCGGCTCGAACGTTGTCCCGTTCCCCGGCGCCGCCGGAACCGGCCGCGTCGCCCAGTCGACCGACTACCTCGCCCAAGCCCTCGCCGCCATGGAGGCCCAGCAGTGACCCCCCGTGAAGTTGCCGCCCTGCTCGCCTACGTGGTGAAGCTCGACCCCCGCCTCGCCCTCGACGACCAGGCCGCCGCCGGCGAACGCCTCGCCCAGTGGTGCGACCTGCTCAGCGACGTGCCGGCGACCGCCCACGGGTGGGATGCGGCCCGCGTCGCCCGCGACTACATCGCCCGCAACCCGTACCGGATACAGCCGTCGGACGTGTCCCGGCCGTGGCACGCCCACAAGGCCGACGCCATGTCCCGGCACGTGGGCACGTTCGAGCCGACCGCACACCCCGAGGTCGACCCCGACGACCAGTTCGGAAACGCCTACGTCGCCGCGCTGCGCTCGGAACGCCTCGCCATCGCGTCCGGTCAGCAGGCGCCGACCTCGCACCGCGCCATCACCGCGGGCCCGGCCGCCGCCGAGGTCGAGCGCCGCCTCGCCGCACTCGGCGAGTACATGCCGCGCACCGTCGCCCAGGCCCTCGCCGAGTTCCGGCCACAGCGCGCCGAGCGCGAGCGACTGGCCCGTGAGGACGCGCCCGACCCGCTCACCGTCGCGTGCACGTGGTGCAGCGCTCCGGAGGGCGAGCCGTGCCGGGGCCGATCCATCAACCCCCGTAACCAGCAGACCCGTTACCGCCCGATGGGCAAGCCGCACCCGTGCCGCGTCGAGGACGCGACCGCCGCGCACCTCGCCCGCCGCAACCGCCAGGAGGCACACGCATGAGCCCCACCCCGAAGCAGGCCCGCCAGCACCGCCGTAAGGCCGTGGCCGGCGACCGGACGAAGAACGTCACTCTGTGGCGCGTCGAGGCCAGTTGGGACCACCGGCCCGACGACCCGGTCGTGATCCGGACGCCGGACAAGAAGCGCGCCCGCCGCGCCGTCGACGGCCTCGCACGCAAGGGCGCATACGTGATCTTCCAGGAACACACCGGGTGGGACACGTGGCGCACCGTGCGCGAGGTCGACGGGGCCGCCCTGCTCGCCGAGCACGACGCCGAGCAGGCCCTCGCTGCCGCCGGACACCCGCCGACCCCGCCCGCGTACCGACCGGACGCCGAGGACCGTCACCGCACGTGGCTTGCACGGATGAACGCCCGCGCCGAGGCCGGCCGCCGCGCCGCGGAGCAGGCCGCCCGCGAACAGGCCGAGGCCGACGCCCGCCGCCGGCGCCTCGCCGCGGAGGCCCGCCGGCACGCCCGCGCCCTCATGTCGCCGCCGGCGATCGTCCGCCCGGAAAACCGACAGCGCGCCCGGCACATCACCGGGGCGCAGCGATGACCCCGGCCGCCCTCGCCGTCATACGGGCCGCCCTCGAAGACGCGACCACACGGGAACTACTCACCCGCCCCGGCAGCGCCGCCGTGCGCGTCGCCCGGACCCTCGAAGACGCCGGATGGATGATCGCCCCCATGCCCGACGAGAACGGTCCCCACCGGGCCGCTTAGCCCGTGTGCCAGGGGTGGAACTGAAAGGCCAAGGGCCACCCCTGTGCGCTATCTTCCATCCATGGATAGTTCAATCCATCCAAGCAAGCACAGATGCACCCTTAGATCCCGACGGAGGTACATCCATGAGCCGCCCCACAGCAGCCGAGCGATTCGGCGCCAAGACGGCCCCCGGACCGACCCCCGCCGGCCTCGACACCCCCTGTCGCCTGTGGCCCGAGAGCGCCCTCGACCGCGACGGCTACGGCCGTTTCTGGCTCGACGGCCGGTACGTCCCCGCCCACCGCTACAGCTACGAGCAGGCCCGCGGGCCCATACCCGCCGGCCTCGAACTCGACCACCTGTGCACCGTCCGCCGATGCGTCGCCGACGACCACCTCGAACCCGTCGACCACCGGACCAACGTCCTGCGCTCGACCGGCCCGTCGGCCGTCAACGCCCGCCGCAAACGGTGCGTGAACGGCCACGACCTCACCGACCCCGCGGTGGTCCACCTCAGCTACCCGCCGTCGCACCCCAACGGCATGCGCAAGTGCCGATCGTGCGCCCGCGACCGCACCCGTCGCCCCCGCGAGCAGCAGCTCGCCCCCGTCGCCCAACTCCCCACCGTCACCCAGCCCGAGAGGACCGCCGCGTAATGGCAGGCGAAACCGTCATCACCTTCACCGGCAACGTGGTTGCCGACCCCGAACTCAGGTTCACCCCGTCCGGGGCGCCCGTCGCGAACTTCCGCGTGGCCAACACCCCCCGCACCTTCCAGCGCGACACCAACGAGTGGAAGGACGGCGACCCCGTATTCCTCAGCGTGTCCGTGTGGCGCCAGCAGGCCGAGAACGTCGCCGAGTCCATCAAGCGCGGCGACCGCGTGATCATCGTGGGCCGCCTCACACAGCGCCAGTACGAAAAGGACGGCGAGCGCCGTTCGTCGTATGAGATTCAGGCCGACGAGGTCGCCCCCTCGCTGCGCAGCGCCACGGCCGCCGTGACCAAGAACAGCCAGAACGGCGCCCAGAACGGCCAGCAGTACCGCCAGCAGGGGCAGAGCCAGGGATACGGCCAGCAGGCCGGACAGCAGGCGTACGGAGCGCAGCAGGGCGACCCGTGGGCCAACGGCCAGTCCGCCGCAGGCCAATGGGGGTCAGCAGTGAACGAGCCCCCGTTCTGACGTCCTCGCCGCGACCGGTCGCGGGCCCGCCCACGCGCGCGCGACGTGCAGTGATTCGCCGTCAACGCCATGAAACCCGCATTCGTCCGTGCACTTCCGGGCGACCGCGAACACCGACAACCGCCTGATGAGACGGAGCTACGCCCCATGACCCGCATTCCCGACGCCGTTTCCGTCGCCTCGCTCGACACGCACCGCCTGATCGTCGCCGTCCCGAACGAGGGACCCGCCGAAATCTCGTGCAACCTCCCGCGCCCCGTCGCCGCCGACGTGCTGCGCCAGCTCGCCGACAACCTCGACAGCCCGGCCGGACGCTGCGCGACCGCGATCCTCACCGGCCGGCCGTGCCCTGTGCACGACGCCGGCGAGGGAGCCGTCGACGCGTTCGCCCGCGGCATGCGCAAGGTGCAGCGCGACGAGGAGCGGCCGGCGATGCCCCTCGACCCGTCCGACGTACGCGCCGCCCTCGACTTCAACGCCGGCCGCGCCGACCAGGTGCTCGCCTCGCTGCGCGACGTCCTGCTCGACGTCGACGTTCCCCGCGGCCCCGAGGAAGCCCTCGCCGCCGCTCGAATCCTGCTCGACGCGCACGCCCGCCAGATAGCCGTGCTGGTCGAGGCGCACTACAGCGACACCCGGACCCGATGGGGACTCACCCGCTCGACCCGCGGCCTGCTCACCGGATACGAGGGCGCCCGGAAGATCGTCATCGCGTACGCCGACGGCCTCGCCGACGAGCAGGCCCTCGCCGAGGGCGCAGCGAACGAGCAGGCCCCCGAGTGACCCCGGCCCGGACGTGCAGGGCGTGCCGGCGCCCCCTCGCTGCGCCCTCGCCCGACGGCTACGGCCCGAAGTGCCGGCGCAAGCACCAGCCGCCCGCCGTCCGGGCCCGCCGACCACGGCGACCGCGCCGCGCCCCGATCGAACAGCCCACCCTCGACGACGCACAGGAGCAGCAGCACCCATGAGCCCCCGCCCCCAGCAGCGCGCCCCCAAGGGCCGCAACCGCGACCGTGCCGACCGGCGGGCCGTCGTCGACGTCCTGCTCGCCCGCGCGCAGCGAGGCGTACTCTCCGCCGCCGAGGGTGCCCTACTCGCCGAGCACGTACGCGAGGAACAGCGCCTCGCCGACGAGAACCGCCGCGCCATGGCCGGCACGACACAGGCCCTCGAACGCCACCGCGAGGCCGCCGACGCTGCGATCGTCGAGGCCGAGGAGCGCGCCACGGCCGCCGAGCAGCAGCTCGCCCGCGTCGAGGCCACCCTCGCCGAGGTACGCCGCCGGCACCGCGGGGCGTGCGACCGCGTCGACCAGTTGCTCGCCGTCCTCGCCCGCGTCCGCAACGCCCAGTCCCTAGGCGACGCCCTCGCCGCCGTCGCCGAACACGACGGGATGTCACCGGCCGCCGCCCGCATACACGCCCGCATTCTCGACCGCGCCGACTCGACCGACGCCCGCCTCGCCGAGCAGCAGCGCGAGCACGACATAGCCCTCGCCACCGAGCGCCGCCGCGGCGACGGATGGCAGCGGCACGCCCTCGCCGCCGACCACAAGGCCGACCGATACCGGACCGCATGGACCGCCGCCCGCCGCGATCGTCGCGCCGACCGCGCCGCCATGGCCGCAGAACTCCCCGCCGTACAGGCCGGACAGCGTGCCCTCGCCATCGCCGACGAGCTGTTCGTCGCCGGCCGCGCCCCGGCCGAGCGCGACGCCGGCCGCCGCATCCTCGCCGTCGTCAAGGAGAACACCCGCCCGTGAATGTCACCGCCCAGCCCACGACCGACCGGGGCCAGCAGGCCGCCGACGACCTCGCCGCCGTCCGCGAGCAGTGGGGCGACCTGCTCGCCGCGATATCCGAGCCCCCGCGGCCGGCCGCATGGATGCCGTACGAGCGCCGCGGATTCCTCGACCAGGTCGCCGCCGAGGACCGCGCCGGCGACGAGCCGACCGTCGGCCGTCTGCCCCTGGTCGTGCGCGAACATCCGGCGCCGGCGAACTTGCGCGCCCTCGACGCCGCCCTCGCCGTCGAGCGCGACGTGTTCGACATGTGCGACGCCGTCGCCGAGCAGGTACAGCGCACCGTCGACCGCGACGACGCCCGACTGTGGACCCTGCCCACCGCGCGGGCCGCGGAGTGGAGACACGACGCCGACCGGATCGTCGACCGCATCGGTTCCCGCGCGCACGGGCTGCATTGGGCATGCGTCTACCTCGCCGGCCGCGCCCTGTCCGAGCCCGACGGCGAGCTGTTCCGGATCACGCCCGCGCCCCTGCTCGACCAGATCGTCGCCATGGCCCGCAGCGCGCGCCGCAGCGTCGAGGCCGCGCTCGGTCGCGAGGGGCGGACGCTCACGCTCGACGACCCGTGCCCGTTCTGCAAGGGCGGACGGATCGTCGTACACAACGGCGGAGGAGACCCGCGGGCCGCCGTGGCGACCTGCTCGACGGGCCCCGCGTGCCCGGCACCCGTGGACACCGAACGGGGCCGTAGGGCGTGGCGAGGCGCCGACCTGGTCGCGCTGTGGGTTGCGATCAACTCAGGGCGCACCGTGGCTATTTGAGGCCGGTACACGGCCGTACACGCCCCCGAGGAGCGCTCGGCCCCGGGGGCGTAGCTATGCCCGATCACGGTTTCGTAACCCTTGCTGCAACCATTGCTGTAACTGTTGCTGCAATGCCTACTGTTGGCATTCCTGACGGGTCCTCACCCCGACAGGAACGCCGGCCCTCACCCGGCACCCACACCAACGACCAAGGGAGCGACCCCATGGCCACCGTCACGATTCCCGGCGCCCTCGCCGACTACCTCACCGACCGGTTCATCAGCGACGACGAGACGCGCGACGTCCTCGACGCCGCCCGCCGCGGTCGCGGCCGAACGCTGGTCATCGAGCCGACCAGCACGCGCGTACTGCACGTCATCAGCCGCTTTGCCGAGCACATCCTCGCCATCCCCCGCGCCTACACCCGCGCCACGCGCGACGCCGCCCGCCTGTGGATCACCCGCGCGGGCAACGCGCCCGCCCTCATGGTCCACAAGTTCGACAGCACCGAAGACGCGTACAACCGCACCCAGTGCGGCGACGACATCCGCGACGGTGACGTTTTGGTCGTCGAGGCCGAGCGCGTCGTCGGTTTCCTCCGTAGCGCGTGGCCGGCCGCCATCACCGAGGCGCACGGCGAGCTGCACACAATCGAGGGCGACCCGCGCACCCTCGACGACGGCCTGTACGTCGCCAGCATCGAGGCCGCCGAGAAGATTGCCGGCGAGCACGGTTTCGCCCTTGCCGAGCAGCAGCTCGCCCCCGTCGAGGACGACGAAGCGCTGTACGCCGCGCAGCTTGTCACGGAGGCCGACGCCGACGCCGGCACGTGGCGGGGCGAGTGGATCGGCCAGCAGGCCGACGACGCCCTGTTCGCCGTCGAGTTGCCCGCGGAACAGGGCGCCCTGTTCGACGACCGCGCCGCCGAGCCGGCCGCCGTCGAGGTCGAGCCCCCGGCCGTTGTGCCCAACTGCCCGCCCGAGGTCACCCGCGCATCCGTCGACGCCTACCTCGCCCGCGAGTACCCCGCCCTGTTCGCCCCCGAGCAGCCCCAGCCCCTCGCACTCCCGCCCGTGCAGATGTGGGCCGTAACGCACCGCGTCGTGATCCGTGGCGAGTGGCAAGGTCTGATCATGTGCGGACTCGGTTACCGCGAGGCCCTGGACCGCGCCGACGTGCTGCGCTACACGGGCAGCAAGGCCGTTGAGGTCGTGCTGTGCGAGCACGGTCCCCACGCCCACCGCGAGGCCCAGCTCGCCGCACGCTGCGAGGGGTGCGGGTACCAGATCCCCACCGGTACCCAGTGGCACGACGCGTGCCGGCCCCGACCGCGCCCGACCCCGCTCGACCGCGCCCGCCGCGCCGCCGCAATCAGCGCCCAGTACGACCGCGCCCTCGACGCGTCCGCGGCCGTCGACGCCCTCGACGGCGAGCCCCCGTTCTGACCCGACCCCCACCGGCCCGCCCTCGACCGAGGGCGGGCCCCGACCCGACAGGGAGCACCGATGGACCAGCAGCCGAACGGCAACGAGCAGGGCACCGAGGGCGAGCCCGCGACCGCCAGCGACCGCCTGGTCGCCGACATGCTCGGCCTGTTCAACAAGTACGAGCGCGAGACGGCCGCCGCCCGCGCCGCCAAGGGTGATACCAACCCGTACGACCTCGCCCCCTGGGAGGACGCACACGGGCTCACCAACGAGTACGAAGCGGCCCGCGCCAGCAAGGACCCCGGCGCCCTCGACCAGTTCCTCGACAACCTCGCCGAAGACTTCCACCTCGACGACGTTCGAGCCGTACGCATGGCCGCCGCCGCCGTGCAGGCCGCCATGGGTCGGATCGCTCTCCGCGCCCGCCTGAGGAACATGAGCCCCGACGAGATCGCCGCCGAGACCGGATACACCGCGAGCCGGATCACTCAGTTCATCCGCGAGGAGAAAGTACGCCTCTCTACCCCGTAGGCCCGCACACACAAGCGGGCCCGCCCGGTTCCTCACAAACCGTATGGGCGGGCCCTCACCACCAGACAGGAGCGACCCCAACCAATGGCTACTCCGCAGCGTACCCAGCGCCGAGCCCAGCCGATCGCCGGCACCCGACCGACCGTCCGCCTCGACGAGCAGTTCGCCCGAGACCTCGCCGTTCTCATGAAGACCGGCGACGATCTGACGACCGCCATGCGGAAGGCCGTCAGCATCGTTGCCGACATGTACCGGACCGCATGGCACCACCGGTCGGTACCCGTCGGCACCGCGCCGACGTTGAAGGCGTACAAGTTCGTCGAGGCGCCGCCCGTAGCCGGCCCGCCGTCCCTGCCGTGGGTCAAGCACGACGGCCCCATGTGGACGCCCAGCAGCAGGCAGACCAGCAGTGATGACGCCCGTCGGCAGCAGCAGCCGCCCCTGCCGCCGCAGCGTCAGCAGGCCGGCCGACGGCCCGTCCGCCCGTAGCCGACGCACCGGCAGCAGCGCGCCCCGCCCGCCCGATCGTCGGCAGGTGGGGCGCCGCCGTCAGCAGAGAGGGAGGCGGCCTCAGTGGATCTCCCAACCCAAAGCGCGCCCATACTTGCATCTGGTATCTAGGTACAGGTTTACCGTCGGAGGTGTCCCCACCAGCGGGGCGCGATGACGGGAGTGAGTGCGATGAGTGATCTGGCGTGGGTGCCGCAGTCCTGCACGCTGCCCACCGAGGAGCAGCCCTTGCGGGTCGCGGAGTGGGACGCCCTGTTCGCCGAGCGTCTGATTTCGCTGTCGAGGCCCAGTCCGCTGCGGCTGCGCCTGGACCTGGCCGGCGGGCCGGGTGTCGAGGAGCGGGCCCGTGACCTGGTGGAGCGCGAGAGCGGATGTTGCTCGTTCTTCACCTTCGCCATCACCCCCGGCGAGGACATGAGCAGCCTGGACATCTCGGTGGATTCAGCGCACGAGGCCGTCTTGGACGCCCTCGCCGCACGAACCGCTGCCTCGCTGGAGTCGCGGTGAGCACGGGCCTGCGCAGCGGACAGGTCGCGGAAGCGGCCGGGGTGAACGTGCAGACGCTGCGCTACTACGAGCGGCGCGGCTTGCTGGCCGAGCCGGAACGCAGCAACGGCGGTCACCGCCTCTACGGGGAGGACGCGGTGACCGCGCTGCGGGTGATCAAGGCCGCCCAGCGGCTCGGGTTCACGCTGGAGGAGGTCGCCGAACTCCTGGAGGCAGGCCGCCACCGCCACGGCCGCCCGGTCGTGGGCCTCCAAGAGCGGGCTGCGGCCAAGATCGCCGAGGTCGACGCAAAGATCGCCGACCTGACGACCATCCGCACCGCCCTGGCCACGGCCGTCGAAGCGGGCTGCGACGACCTGACGGTCTGTGCCGGAAGTCCCTGTTGCCCCATCCCCTTCACCGACCTCGCCGAGGAGAACCGCCATGCCGGACCCTGCTGCTGACCTGCGCCCGAACCGCACCCCGAAGGCGCTCGGGGGCCTGGCAGCCCTGGCCTGCGTCGCGTGCTGCGCGCTGCCCGTCCTGATCACAGCGGGCGTCGTCGGCGCCGGGGCCGGGGTGGTGGTGGGCTGGCTGCCCGCCCTCGCCGTCGTCCTGGCTGTGCTCGCCGCCGGGATCTGGTGGTTCGGCCAGCGACGCCACTCCTGCTCCTGCTCGCCGAAGACCGCGGATGCGGACGGGTGCGGCTGCAAGACGTCCCAGGACCCGCTGAAGATCACGAGCACGGGCCGTCGGTAGGGTCACCAGCATGGTTGTCGCTCGTTCAATTGCCCTGTTCGTCGTCGCCGCCCTCTTCGAGATCGGCGGCGCCTGGCTGGTCTGGCAGGGCATCCGCGAACACAAGGGCTGGATCTGGATCGGCGCCGGCGTCATCGCGCTGGGCCTTTACGGGGTGGTGGCCACTTTCCAGTCCGACGACAACTTTGGCCGCATCCTCGCCGCGTACGGCGGGATCTTCGTGGCCGGTTCGATCGCCTGGGGTATGGTCGCCGACGGCTACCGCCCCGACCGCTATGACGTCATCGGCGCCCTGGTGTGTCTAGCGGGCATGGCCGTGATCATGTACGCACCCCGCAGCCACTGAGCAGCCGCGCCGACCGGTCGCGGGCCCGCCCACGCGCGCGAGTTGCGTCGTGACCTTTCCGTGACCTATTGTTGGCCGCGTCTTCGGTGTGCCCGGAGACAGACCACGACGCCCCGCAGGCCCACCGCCGCGGGGCGTTTTTTCATGCCCGCATCCGGGAGGCTCCGTGATCTTCAAGGTTCGCCCCGACACTGCCCGACTCGGCCAGGACGCATACGACGCGTACGCGACGGCCGTAGAGAACCGGTCCGTGAGCGGCGAGGAACTGCCCCCTTGGGGCGAACTGACCCGCCCCGTACAGAACGCGTGGTCGCTCGCCGCCGAGGCCGTACGGCACCGCGTCGAGCTGAACGCGTAGACCGAGCAGGGGGTGAGCCATGGCCCGCCCCATCACCGACGAGGACCGCCGCCGCGTCCGCGAACTGCACGCGCAAGACAAGAGCCGGAACGAGATCGCCCGCGCGCTCGGCCGCTCACCCTCGACCGTGTCGAAGATCGCCGGGCAGTTCGACCCGCCCCTGTCGTTCGACCGCGCCCCGCAGGTCGAGGCCGCGACCCGCGTCCGTACCGCCGATCTCGCCGCGCGCCGCGCCGCCCTCGCCCTCGCCCTACAGGACGACGCCGAGCGCCTACGCGTGCAGCTCTGGCAGCCGGCCGTGCACGGCGAGTTCGCCGGCAAAGAGGGGCACTGGCAACACGTCAACCTCGACCAGCCGCGATTCGTCGACCAACGCCAGATCATCGCGTCGGTACAGACCGCCGTCAGCACCTCGCTACGCCTCGCCCCGGCCGAGGGTGGAGAGAACGCCGAGCAGGTGCGTTCGATGCTCGGGGTACTCGGCGAGGCACTGACACAGGCCGCCAACGACGACCAGGCCCACGACGACGGGGGCGCCGCCGGGGGGTGAGCCTGTGCTCGACCTCGACCGGTTGCCCCTGTCCCGTAAGCAGCTCCGCAGCATCGGGCAGGCGACCGCCCGTATCAACCTGTGGCACGGGTCCGTTCGGTCCGGGAAGACCATCGCGTCGTTGCTGGCGTTCGTGATCGCCGTCGCCACGGCCGGACCGTCCGGCCTGATCATCGTGGTCGGTCGGTCGTTGCAGACGATCGAGCGCAACGTGTTGGAGCCCCTACAGGACCGCGCATTGTTCGGCCCCCTCGCCCGACACGTCGTGCACACCCGCGGGGCGACCACGGCAACGATCCTGGGGCGCACCGTCCATCTGATCGGCGCCGCGGACGCCCGCGCCGAGGGCCGGCTACGTGGCCTTACCGCCCAGCTCGCTTACGTCGACGAGGCAACCCTGTTGCCCGAGGCGTTTTGGACCCAGCTACTCGCCCGCCTGTCCGTGCCCGGCGCGCGCCTGTACGCCACGACCAACCCGGACAGCCCGCGCCACTGGTTGAAGGTCGGATACCTCGACCGCCTCGCCGAACTGGACATGCGGGCGTGGCACTTCAAGTTGGCGGACAACCCCAGCTTGTCGCCCGAGTACGTCGCAGCGCTCGCCGCGGAGTACACCGGTCTGTGGCGCAAGCGCATGATCGACGGCGCATGGGTCGTCGCCGAGGGCGCCATCTACAGCGAGTGGGACGAAGACCGGCACGTCGTCGACGAGTTGCCCACGATGCGCCGGCACTGGCTCGGTATCGACTACGGCACGACGAACCCGTTCTCGGCCGTCCTGCTCGGCATGGGCGACGACGACCGCCTGTATGCCGTTGCCGAGTGGCGATTCGACTCCCGCGCCGCGCACCGATCCATGACCGACGCGCAGTACAGCGCCGCCGTCCGGGCGTGGCTCGCCGACTACCGGCCGCCCGGAGCGCCGGCCGGCGCCGGTAAGGGAGTCACGCCCGAGTGGACGTTCGTCGACCCGTCGGCAAAGTCGTTCTCAACTCAGCTTTGGCACGACGACCACACGGGCGTAGCGCGCGCCGACAACACCGTCGCCGACGGCATCCGGTCCGTGGCCGCACTGTTCGCCGCCGACCTGCTGTTCGTGCACCGGTCGTGCGGCGGCCTGCTCGGCGAACTCCCCGGCTACTCATGGGACCCCAAGGCATCCGAGCGCGGCGAGGACGCCCCCTTGAAAGTGGACGACCACTCGGTCGACGCACTGCGCTACGCGATCCACTCGACCGCCCACGAGTGGCGGCACCTGCTGACCACGCCCACCACCAGGAGGTGAGCCCCCATGGCACTGCCCGACAACGGCGCAGCGTGGCCGCCCCCGCAGTGGGCCCCGTACTACGCCGAGATGCGCACCGATGACGCCTGGTACTCCGGAGACCGCCGCCGGATCGCCCGCGCGTGCGGCGAGGAGGAGTTCACCGCGCCGCACCGCCGCGGCCCGTGGAATCGGCGCCGCGAGCAGCCGCGCCGGACACGGCACCGGCTGCATGTGCCGATGCCGTCGGATATCGCCGCGACGTCCGCCGACCTGCTGTTCGGTGACATGCCGGCGATCAAGGTCACGGACACGACGACACAGGAACGCCTCGACGCCCTGGTCGACGAAGGGCAGTTGCAGCAGATCTTGCACGGTGGAGCCGAGCAGGGTTCCGCCCTGTCCGGGGTCTACCTGCGTTCCACGTGGGACCGCGAACTAGTCGACCGGCCGATCCTGTCCGTCGTGCAGCCCGACAACGTCGCCCCCGAGTTCCGATGGGGCATGCTGCGCGCCGCCACCCTGTGGCGTGATCTCCCCGGCTCGACCGCCTCGACGATCTTTCGGCACGTCGAGCGGCACGAGGTCGGGCGCATCCTGCACGGCCTGTACGTCGGCACTCCCGACAACCTGGGGCGTGCCGTCCCTCTGTCCGAGCACCCCGAGACGGCCGACCTGGTCGGCAGTCTCGGCGAGGACGGGGTCAGCGTCGCAACGGGCATCCGCGACCTGACGATCAGCTACGTGCCGAACATCGGGCCCAACCGGCTGCACCGGTCAAGCCCCATGGGGCGTAGCGACTTCCAAGGCATCCGCGACCTGTTCGCCTCGCTTGACGACGTGTGGACGTCATGGATGCGCGACATTCGCCTCGCCCGCGCGCGGCTGATCGTCCCTGACGGATACCTCCGCGACTACGGACCCGGACAGGGAGCAGGGTTCGACGACGACCGCGAGGTCTGGCACTCGCTGCGCATGCCGCCCACCGAGGGCAACGGCATCACGTTGAACCAGTTCGAAATCAGGGTCGACGAGCACCAGCGCAGCGCCGAAGCGCTCATGAGGCAGGCCGCCCAGTCCGCCGGATACAGCGCCCAGTCGTTCGGCCTCGACGGCGG
Organism: Streptomyces sp. NPDC047880; assembly: GCF_040706515.1. Taxonomy (NCBI): domain Bacteria; kingdom Bacillati; phylum Actinomycetota; class Actinomycetes; order Kitasatosporales; family Streptomycetaceae; genus Streptomyces; species Streptomyces sp. NPDC047880. The sequence goes on from NZ_JBEZOK010000006.1 coordinate 123,986, forward strand.
AGGACAGCCGATCACCGCGACCGAGGTCGACAGCCGCGACGCTCGGTCCATGGTGACCCGGAAGAAGAAGACCGGGTATTGGCGGAACCCCCTCGCGCACAGCCTGCACGTTCAGTTGCAGCTCGACGCCGTGCACTTCGGGCAGCGCATCACGCCCGAGCGCCCGCGCGTCGAGTTCGGCGACGGGGTCGCGGAGTCCGAGCAGAACACGGCGACCACGCTCGAACTACTTCAGCGCGCCGGGGCCGTGTCGACCGCGACCAAGGTCCGATGGCTGCACCCCGATTGGGAAGACACCGCCGTCGACGCCGAGGTCGCCGCGATCCTGCGCGAGACCGGTGCCGCGGACATGGCCGACCCCGGCGGGACGTACCCCCTCGCCGCGTAGGACGACCAGGGGGTGAGCCGTGCCGATCCACCCGGGCATGGTCGAGGATCTGTCCGCGACGACACGCGATCTGTACGCCGGCGCCGAGGAACGGCTGTTGGGCATCATCGCGCGGCAGCTCGCCGCCGGTCTCGAAGCGCCCGGATGGGTCGAGGCCAAGCTCGCCGCCGTGCAGCAGGTACGCCGCGCCTCACAGGCCGTTGTCGACGAGTTGGCCAAGGCGACCAGCCTCGACGTGTTCGACGCGGTCGCCGAGGCGTACAACATCGGGCACCGGTCCGCGGTCGCCGAAATCGGCGCCCTGTCCGACGACGCCCGCCGCCTGGTCGACGACCGCTTGCCGAACGCGCAGGCCGTCGATCGCCTCGCACAGGAAGCCGTCGACGTCGTCACCGCGACGCACCGCGGCATCCTGCGGGCCGTCGTCGACACCTTCCGGGCCGTCGTCTCCCGCGTCGCCGCAACTCCCCTACTCGGCACCGGCACCCGCCGGCAGGCCGTGCAAGACGCGTTGCGGCAGTTCGCCGACGCCGGTATCCGGGCGTTCGTCGACGCCGCCGGCCGCCGCTGGTCGCTTCCGTCGTACGCCGAGATGGCAGTACGGACGGCGACCGCGCGGGCCGCGACCGAAGCACACATGCGCACACTCGCCGAGCACGGCGTCGACCTGGTCGTCGTCTCCAACTCACCGCGCGAGTGCCCGCTCTGCCGACCGTGGGAGCGCCAGGTACTGACGATCGGTGGCCCGTCCGGACCGCGGACGATCGAGGTCGAGCACGCCGTCGAGGACGGCCGCATGGTCCGCGTGGACGTCGCCGGCAGCCTCGAAGAAGCGCGCGCCCGAGGGCTGCAACACCCCAACTGCCGGCACTCCGTGTCCGCGTACACCCCGGGTCTGACCACGGTGGAGGACGCCGAGCCGGACCCCGAGGGGTACGAGGCCGGACAGCGACAGCGCGCCATCGAGCGGAACATACGCAAGTGGAAGCGCCGCGAGGCGGTCGCCACCACGCCGGCCGAGAAGCGGGCCGCCGCCGCCAAGGTGCGGGCGTGGCAGGGCAACATGCGCCAGCACCTCGCCGACCATCCCGACTTGCGCCGGCTCAGGCACCGCGAGCAGGAAGGGGCGGGGAACCTTCCCGCCTCGCCACGACCGCCCGCGCCCGATCAGGTCGAGCGCGCCCGCGTGTGGTCCGGCGACGATCGCACGTTGCGCGAGATGGACGACGACCAGCTCGCCGCCGCACTGCGCACGCCGCTCGACGACCGCGCCCGCCGGCGGATCGAGGCCGAGGCGGACCGCCGCGACACCGAGGCCCTGCTCGGCCGTGTCGCCCCCGGCGGACGTCTGGTCGACGACCTGCTCGGCCTGTCCGACGATGACCTCGCCCGCGTGTGGTCCCACGTCGACGACCGCGACCGCGTGCGGATCATGGCGGAGACCGACCGCCGCGACCGCGCCGGCCGTCTGCCCGACGTCCGGCCCGACCTGGTCGGCCTGTCCGACGAACAGCTCGCCGCCCGCTACCGCGCCGCCGGCGACGGACCGGAGGGCGCAGCAATCGCCGCGGAGGCCGCGCGCCGCGACCTGCTCGGCCGACTGTTCCCCAGCGGTCGCCTACTCGACGACGTCGCCGCCGCCGGCGACGACGACCTCGCATGGGCCATGCAGTACGCCGACGAGCGCGAGATTCTGCGTATCGCCGGCGAGATGGACCGTCGCGACCGCGTCGAGCTACCGCCCCCGGCCGCGACCGGGAACGCGGTCGACGACCTGCTCGCCGACCGCGACGCCCTCGCCGAGACCATGGGCGAGCGCACCCCCGACCCGGACGCGTGGGGCGCCCTCGACGACACCCCGCCGTCGGCCGCCGACGCCACGTTTTGGGACGACCTGAAACGGGCCGCCGGCCGCCTGTACCGGGACGATGGCGAGGACCAGGACGAGCGGCACAAGATCACCCGCCGTGAGGCCCGCGCCCTGTACGACGAGTACGTGTATCGGCAGTACCTCGCCGCCGAGGACGCCTGTAACGGCTACCTGCTCAACAAGAAGGCGCAGGCCGCCGGCCATAACCCGGCAACGCTGTTCAGCGGGCCGGCCCGTATCGCGCACGCCCGCGCGTCGGACGAGCTGAAAGAGTGGTGGGCCGAACACGGGCGCCTCACACAGGCCGAGTTCATCGAGCAGGTGACCGGCAAGGCCCAGCGATGGGCCGAGGGCGCCCGCCATAACGAGTCCGACCAGCAGAACAAGAGGTGACCATGGGTGCGCGCGAGGACGTCGTCAGAGCCACGCAGGAAGGCCGTACGGCCGGCGAGCAGGGCGACCCACCGACCGCGTGTCCGTACCCCGGAACGTCGATCCTTCAGACCGCGTGGATACGCGGATACGCCCGCGCGCGGCCCGTCGCCGACGAGGTCGACCAGGACGTCGCCGACTAGCTGAACATCGAGCACCACCCCCGAGGGGGCCCGCCAGGAGCGGGCCCCCTTTTCGTTTGCCCGCATCCGGCCGGACGCCAGGCGCAACCGGCCCCGGACACCGTCCCAGGAGGACCCCGTGTCGACTCCCACCCCCGCCGCCCCGGCAGCGCCGCAGACCGCGCCCCAGGGCGCCCCGCAGACGCCCCAGGCACCGCAGACACCCCAGCAGCCGCAGGCACCCCAGATGCCCGCGCAGACCCCGCAGCAGCCGCAGCAGCCGGCGCCGCAGACCCCGGCCGCGCCGGGGGGCGAGCCGCAGGACGTCGCCTCGCTGCCCGAGTGGGCGCAGAAGCTCATTCGGGACACCCGCGCCGAAGCCGCGGACTACCGCACGCGCGCCCAGGCCGTCGCGCCCCAGCAGCCGGCCGCGCCGCAGGCCCCCGCGCCCGTCCCGCAGCAGCCGGCGCCGCCGGCCGACGGCGACGTCGCCCGACTCCCGCAGTGGGCGCAGCGCGTCGTGACCGACGGACAGGGCGCAGCGCAGCAGCTCGCTTTGCAGTCTGCCGTGATCGCCGCCGCCCCGGCCGCGGGCGCCGACGTCTCCCGCCTGCTCGACTCGCAGGCCGCCATGCGCGCACTCGCCGCCATCAACCCGGCCGACCCCGCCGCGGTGAAGCAGGCGATCGAGGGAGTGCTCGCCACTCACGAGCACCTCGCCGCGGCCCCGCAGACCGCGCCGAAGGGTGGCGCCGACTTCAGCACCCCGGGCCCCGGAGCCGTCACGGCCGAGCAGTTCGCCGCCATGTCGTACGCCGAGCGCGTCGACCTCCACCAGTCCGACCCCGAGACATACCGGCGCCTCGCCGGTTCCTGACCCGCCCGGCGACCGCGCCGGGCCCCCAACCGCCCGGCGACCGCGCCGGAGAGAGTGAGCACTGACCACCCATGGCCAAGACCACCAGCGCAGCGATGATCGTCCCCGAGGTCTGGGGCGACATGGCGCAGGCCGCATTCGTCGGGAAGGTCCGCGTCGGCGGATCGGCCGCCGTCGTCGAGGACAACACCCTTGAAGGCGCCCCCGGCGAGGAGATCGAGTTTCCCAAGTGGGGCGCGCTCGGCGACCTCGACGAACTCAGCGAGTCCACCCCCATGACCCCCGTGGCCATGTCGACCAGCTCGGCGAAGGCCGTGATCAAGGAGGTCGGTAAGGCCGTCGAGATCACCGACAAGGCCAAGTTGGTCAGTCTCGGCGACCCGGAGGCCGAGGCCCGCCGGCAGTTCGGCGTACTGGCCGCGCGCAAGGTCGACGCCGACCTGATCACCCAGGCGCAGGCCGACGAGACCACGCTCGGCGGAGCGAACCCGCTCAAGTTCACCGCGGGCGCCGGCGTCACCAAGTTCTCGTGGCTCGGCGCCATGGTCCCCACGATCGCCGTATTCGGCGACGAGTGGGAGCCGGACGACTTCGCCGGCCTGTACCTGAACAGCGCGCAGTACGCCGACGCCCTCGCCGACCCTCAGTTCGTCGACGCCGCCAAGCTCGGCAACGGCCCGTCCGCCGCGGTGACCGGCAGCATCGGCCGTATCGGCGGCGTGTCCGTCTTCCTGACGAACCGCATCGCCGCGGGCAAGTTCCTGCTCATGAAGCGGGGCGCGCTCGGCCTGCTCTACAAGCGCCGGCCGCTGGTCGAGTCCGACCGCGACATCCTCGCGCGCTCCACCGTCGTGACCACGACCCTGCACTACGCCGTCAAGCGGCTGGACGACAAGGGCGTCGCCGTCGGCACCCTCGCCGCCACCTGATCAGGAAGGAGGGCGCCGCCGTGATGCTGCGCCGCTACCACAAGCCGCCGGACGACGAGCCGGACGGCACGGACACCGAGGCCGACCCCGACGCCCCGCAGGCAGACAAGCCCGCGGGGCGTTCGCGTTCCCGGACCAAGAAGGAGGAGTAACCCCGTGCCCCGGATCTACGCGACGCCCGAGCAACTGAGCGCGTGGACCGGGCAACCGGCACCGGACGGCGCCGAGCGCCTGCTCGCCCGCGCGTCCGAGGACGTCGAGGACGCCCTGTTGTGCGCCGCGTACGCCACGGACGCGGCCGGCATGCCGACCGACCCGGCCGTCGTCCTCGCCCTCGCCGACGCCACGTGCGCACAGGTCGAGTACCAGCTCGCCACCGGCGACGACGGCACCGGAGCGGCCGGCCGATGGGGCAGCGTCTCTATCGGCCCCGTGTCGCTCGGCGACCGCCGCGACGCCCCGGACGCCGTCGGCGACCTCGACCTCGCCCCCCGCGCGCAGCGCGCGCTACGCCGCGCCGGCCTGCTCCCGGGGGTGATCTGGTGAGGGTCCCCGCCTACCTGCTCCGCCACCGGGTCACCGTCGAGCCGTATCTCGGCGACGGCGCATACGGCCCGCAGTACGGCCCGCCCGTCACCGACGTGCCCGCCCTGGTCGCCGCCGCCAACCGCATGCAGCGCGCCGCCGACGGCCGCGAAGTGCTCAGCACGACCACCGTGATCACCGCGCCGGACCTGAACTGTCCGCCCGGATCACGGCTCACCCTGCCCGGCGGACGCACGACCACAGCGATCACCACGGCCGACCACAGCGCACCGGGCCTACCCGTGCCCGCGTGTACGGAGGTGAGTTGCGAGTGACCGCCCGCGCCCGCCTCACATGGAACAGCGCCGCCGCCATACGCGGCACCCGACAGGGAGCGATCCGCGGCCTACGGCTCGCCGCCGAGCACGTGCTCGAACGCGCCCGCGCCCGCGTCCCGATCGAAGAGGGCACCCTCGAACGATCCGGCGTCGCGTCCGTCGACGAGACGTCCCTGACGGCCGGCGTCAGCTTTGACCAGCCGTACGCCGTCCGCCAGCACGAGGACATGACGTTGCGGCACGACGCCGGCCGCACCGCGAAGTACCTCGAAGGCCCCCTCACCGAGGAAGCCGCCGCGGTCGAGGAGATCATCGCCGCGCAGGTGCGGAGGTCACTCCGTGGCTGACCTGCTCGACGGCATCGCCCGGTATCTGCACGGCCGCGGCCTGCTCACCTACGACCCGGCCGGCCTCGCCGGCGACACGTTCGTCGAGACGATGCCGCCCACCCCCGACCAGGCCGTCGCCCTCGCCCTGTACGACGGCGCCCCGCCGCAGGCCCGCGACGACGCCGACACCCCCCGCCTACAAGTGCGCGTCCGCGGCACCGCCGACCCCCGCGTCTCCCGCGCCCGCTGTACGGCCCTGTACCGCGCGCTGCACGGCCTCGCCGGCGTCGAGCTACCCGACGGCACTCACCTGATCCTCGCCGCCGCGCGCGGCACCCCGGCCCCGATGGGGACCGACAGCACCGGCCGACACGAGCACGTCGTGAATTTCGATCTTGACGTGTCCGGCCCCACCGACACCCCGTAAGGAGGCCCGCCCCATGGCAGGCAGCAGCAGGCCGATTGACGCTCGCGGCTGGATTTTTCAGGTCGAGGACGCCAACGCCACTGAGGAAACGTGGCTTCCGATCGCCGGACTGACCACGTTCACGCACAACCCCGGCGAGAACGAGGAGACGGCCGACACCACGGCGTTTGACTCGGAAGGCCATTACGAACAGGACGTGATGCAGAGGGGCGCCACCCTCGAACTGGAAGGTCAGTTCCGCATCGACAAGACGACCAAGGCCCAGGACGCCGGACAGGCGTACGTCGACGCCGAATGGTCCCAGCGTCTCGGAATCGAGTCGCGGAACATGGTCCGGTGGCGGCACGAGACACAGACCAAGTGGGTCGTGTGGGAGGCCACCGTCACGCCCGGCGAGCAGGGCGGAGGCACCAACGAGAAGACCAGTTGGTCGGCGACCATCACCAGGTGTGGCGCCCCGACGAGTGCGACGGTGGCCGGCTGATGACGACCGACACCACGGCGTACGACGACGACCTCGACGAGCAGGCGCCCGCCGCCGGCGACCCAGCCGACTTTGACGCCTTTTTCGCCGAGCAGGACACCAGCCGGCCCCGCGAGTCGTTCACCCTGTACGGCACCCGCTACGTACTGCCCGACTCCCTGCCCCTGATGTTCACGCTTCAGGCCGAGCGCGTGCAGGACAGCAACGACCCCAACGACGTGCGCAAGATGCTGGGGACGCTGTTCGGGGGCGACACCCTCGACACGTGGGCCGAGCACGGCATGACCGACCGACAGTTCGGAATCGTGCTGATCTACTCGGCCGCCAACGTGCGCACCCCCGGCAGCGTGACCATGCAGCGCGCCGCCGAGCTACACGACGAGCAGGAGCGCGCCCGCGCCGCGGGAAAAGCCCCGGCGCCGAACCGAGCGGCGCGCAGGGCGAAGCCGAAGAACGGGAAGCGGCGGAGTTCTGGCAAGCGGTAATCCGCCATTGGCTCGCCATCGAGGGCGACCTGTCCCGCGAACACCAGGTGCGGCCGGCGGAGTTGGCCGCCATGTCCACCCGCCGGTTCGTCGCCCTGGTCGGCGCCCTGTCCCCTGATTCGCGTTTCGCTCGCGCGTGGCGCCGCACACCGCGCCGCGCCGACTCCCCCGAGGACATAGCCCGGATCACGGGCCTACCGGCCCAGTAGCACCAGCACGCCCGGCACCACGGCCGGCACCACCCTAGGAGGTGAGGCCGTGGCGTTGACCGTGGGCGAACTGCTCGCCACGATCACGATTGACGAGTCCGGGGTCGACGCCGGCCTGTCCCGCGCCGAGCAGGCCGTACGCGCGTCCGCGACGACCATCGCATCCGACGCCGACCGCGCCGGCCGCCAGGCCGGGACCGCGCTCGGCGACGGCCTCGCCACCACCGCCGCCGCAGGAGTCCGCGACGCCGGCCGAGACGTCGCCGCCGCCGGCGCAGACGTAGGCGAGGCGACCGGCGGAAGTCTCCGCCAACGCCTGTCCGACAGCCTAAAAATCGGCCTCGCCGGAATCGGCGTAGCCGCGGGCGCCCTGCTCATGACTGGCTTTGGCCAGGCCCTCGAACAAGGGCAGATCACGGGCAAGCTCGGCGCCCAGCTCGGCGCCACGCCGGCGGAGGCCAAGAAGTACGGCGAGATAGCCGGCGCCATGTACGCCGACGCCGTCACCGAGGATTTCCAAGGTGCAGCCGACGCGATATCGGCGACCATGCGCGCGGGTATCGCCCCGCCGGACGCGACCAATGCGCAAATTCAGAGCATCGCAACGAAGGTCAGCGACCTTTCAAACACCTTCGAATTGGATCTCGGCCAGACCGCAAATGCGGTCGGGCAGATGCTCAAGACTGGACTTGCGAAGAACGGCACGGAGGCCCTTGACGTACTGACCAAGGGTCTGCAAAACATGGGCCCGCGGGCCGACGATATCGCCGACACTTTCAACGAGTATTCGACGATTTTCCGGAACATCGGCCTAGACGCGACTACGGCCACGGGCCTTATGTCGCAGGGTCTCAAGGCCGGCGCGAGGGATACCGACGTCGTCGCGGATTCCTTGAAAGAGTTCCTGCTTACCGTGCAGGCCGGCGGGCCGGACGTCGACAAGGCTTTCGCGTCCATCGGCCTGAACGGCAAGGAAATGCAGGCCGCCTTTACCGAGGGCGGACCGAAAGCATCGGCCGCACTGGACAAGATCTTTGACTCTATGCGGCAGATCAAGGACCCCGCCGAGCGCAACGCCCTTGCAGTCTCGCTTTTCAAGACCAAGTCCGAGGACATGCAAGCCGCGCTGTACGCGCTGGACCCGTCCAAGGCTGTAGACACGTTGGGGCAGGTCGGGGGCGCCGCGGGCAAGATGGGCGACAGCCTGCGCGACAACGCCGGCGTCAAGATCGAGGCGTTCAAGCGTGGCGCCATGCAGACACTTACCGAGTTCATCGGTAACACCGTTCTGCCTGTCCTTTCCTCGCTGTTCTCATTCGTGAGCGAGCACTCAGGAGTTTTTACCGCCCTCGCCGCGATCATCGCCGCCGTTGTCATTCCAGTGATTACCGCGCTCGGTATTCAGTCGCTCATTGCGGGCGCGCAGATGGCGCAAGCGTGGATCGTCGCCATGGGCCCGATCGGATGGGTCGGCCTCGCGATAGCCGCCCTGGTCGTCCTGATCATCGCCTATTGGGACGACGTCAAGAAATGGACGCTAGCCCTCTGGGATTGGTTCGTCGGCAAAATCGTGTGGGCCAAGGATGCCGCGGTTAACGCGTTCCTGAACTTCACACTGATCGGCCTACTGATCAAGCATTGGTCGACCATCAGATCGGGCGCCATAGCCGGATGGAACGCCGTTGTTAATTGGGTCAAGGGTATCCCCGAGATGCTTTATAACGCGTTCCTCAAGTGGACGCTACTCGGCCTGATCATCAGCCATTGGCAGAACATCAAAACCGCCACGGTCAACAAGGCCGGAGAAATGGTCACGTGGGTTCGCGGACTGCCGAAGCGAATCTCTGACGGCATCGGTTCCCTAAAGCAGTTGCTGTACGACAAGGGGACCGACGTCGTGCGCGGCCTGTGGAACGGCATTCGATCCATGGGTTCGTGGCTGCGCTCCACCCTGATCAGTTGGGCAAAGGATCTGATCCCGGGCCCGATTGCAAAGGCACTCGGCATTCACAGCCCAAGTCGCGTCATGGCTCGCAGCGTGGGCCGCTGGATTCCCGCGGGCGTCGTCAAGGGCATCCGGGCCGGACAGGGCGCCCTCGACCGCGTCATGTCCAACCTGGTCACCCCGCCCGCCGTGCCCCAGTTCGCCGGCGCCACCGCCGGCGCCTATGGCTCGCCGTACGCGTCGTCGGGCGCGACGGTCCATGTCGAGCACTGGCACGCCGCCGAGAACGGCACCCCCGACGACAACGCGAAGGCCCTCGCATGGCTCGCGAAGGCAAGGGGGTGACCGTGGCGGCAGGAGACCAGGTCACCCGGCCGGGGCACGTGCAGTACGGCGACCTACTGCTCGGCCCCGGCACCCCCTACCGGTGGCGCTCCATCACCGGATGGGAGGACCTTCCCGCCCTTGACTCCGGAACCGTGGCGCGCGCGGACGCGCACGGCGCGTTCCCGGGCCGGCTGCTCGCACAGGCCCGCACGATCACCCTCGACGACATGGTCGTCCGGGCCCCGCGCGCGACGATCGGCGCCACCGTCGCCGCCCTCAACGCCGGCACGGTGCCAGTCGAGGACGAGCGCCCGTTCGTCGCATGGCTCGACGAGCGCGGGCCCCTGCTCGCGTACGCCCGCGCCACCCGCCGCGCCGTCCCCGCCGGCCCCGGATACCGGCTCGGCACCATCACGGGCGCAGCGCTGGAGTTCCAAGCCACCGACCCGCGCCGCTACGAACTGACCGAGCGCAGCGTGTCGGCAACCCTGCCCATGTCCGAACCGGGCCTGTCGTGGCCGCTCGTGTGGCCCCTGGTGTTCGGCACCCCGGGCAGTACGGGCGCCCTGTCGACGCTCAATGCCGGCGACGCCGAGACACACCCGGTCGTCGAGTTCCGGGGCCCGATGATCCTGCCCGCCTTGACGAACCTCACCACGGGCGACGTGATCGAGTACGACCTTCCCCTCGCGGCCGGCGACGTGCTCACCGTCGACACCCTCGCCGGAACGGTCGTCCTCAACGGCACCGCCTCGCGGATCTACACCGCGACCTCGCGCTCAGTGCCCGAGCAGACGTTCACGCTCGCCCCCGGCACCGCATCCCTCATCTTCCGCGCCGCGCCCGGCAGCTCGCCGACCGCGACGGCAACCGTGCGCTATCGCTCGGCCTACTGGTAAGGAGACCCCGCCTGTGTCCGTGCGTTCCGCATGGCTGCTGCCCCTCACACAGACCCGAGAAGACACCCGCCTCTCGCCCACGGGAACGTTCGCGCCCGAGTCGGAGATACGCACCCGCGACGGCGTGATCGCCGGCGGGAACCCGTTCGCCGCAACGGGCGCGGGCGCGATGTCCCTACAGATCGGCGTCGGTCGCGCCCTGGTCCAGGGCACCGACGCCCAGGGCGCCTATCCGATCGCCCTCGACGCGCCCGAGGTCGTCACCTTCACCGACGGAAACGCACAGTTCGCCCGCGTGGACACGGTGGCGCTGCGCGTGTACGACCAACTGTTCGACACCAACGGGCAGAACCTCGCCCGTATCGAGGTGTTCATCGGCAATCCGGCCTCACCCCCTGTCGCCCCGACCCTGCCCGCGGCCTGTCTGCGCCTGTGGGACGTGACCGTTCCCGCGGGCGCCTCCGCGGGCGTGGGCGGCATCAACTGGTCGAGCGCCCTCGCCGACCGGCGCCGCTTCACCACCAGTTACGGCGGAATCATCCCCCAGGGGTACGGGACCAACTTCGCCGGCGCCTACAACGGCCAATACCGCGACGTAAACGGCGTGTTGGAGCGCTGGAACGCCACCGCGGGCACGTGGCAGACCTACCGGCCGCCCCTCGCCGTCGAGTCGGCCACCACGGGATTCACCGTCGCATCCGGCTACACCCTGAACCAGTACACCGCGCGGCGCGGTAACGGCATGGCGTTCTTCGCGCTGGAAATCACCCGCAAGGGGGCCCAACTCGACGTGCCGGCCGCGGGCAACATCACCGACGAGTCGATCGGCACCGTCCCGGCCGGATGGCGCCCGCCCGCCGATATCGAGCTACCGGTGTCCGACGGTATCGGCGAGGGCTCCGCCCGTCTCAACACCGCTGGCCTGCTCGCGCTGCGCACCTGGTCGGGCGGGGGCGCCCTGCGCAACGACCGCAACATCCGCACGTCCGCGACCTACTTCCTCGCCTGACAGGGGGTGCCCGTGCCTCTCGCGCCCCCGTACCGGCTGCTGTTCTGTGACCTGCGATCCGACCAACTGCTCGACGCGCTACCCGTATCCGGCGTATCCCTCGACGACTACATCGGCAAAACCGGCAGGTTGACCGGCACGGTGCCGATCCCCAACCGCACCGTTGCCGAGCGGGCCCGCCGGGCAATCCAGCCCGGCCGCACGGGCGTATGGGTCGAGCGCGGGCGTGAGATCTGGTGGGGCGGCATCCTGTGGACGCTCGCCCTCGCCTCCGATTCCCGCGGGTTCCTCGGCGCCCAGATACAGGCCGGCGGATGGGAGTCCTACCTGTACCGCCGGCTGTTGTACGACACGCAACTCGCCGAGCAGGTCGACCAATTCGACATCGCGCGCGGCCTGGTCGACTACGCCCAGGCCGCCCCCGGCGGCGATCTCGGCATCACCTACGACACCGATGTGTCCGGCGTACTGCGCGACCGCGAGTATCTGCGCTACGACCTGCACAGCATCGGCGACCTGCTCGACGACCTCGCCGCCGCCGAGAACGGGTTCGAGTGGCGCATCGCGTCATTCCGGGACACCGACGGCCGCAGGGTCAAGCGGCTGCAACTCGGACACCCCATCATCCGCGCGGGCGCGGCCGAGATCGTGCTCGACCACCCCGGACCGGTCCTCACCTACACGTGGCCCGTCGACGCCACGGCCAAGGCCAACGCGTGGCAGTCCCGCGGCGCGTCCGTGAACAGGAACCAGGCCGTCGAGTCCTACCCGCTCACCTCGCCCGTGCTGGTCGACGACGCCGATATCGCCGCCGGCTGGCCCCGCCTCGACGGATCGAGCGATTACACCACCGTCGAGGTACAGGCCACCCTCGACGGCCACGCCCGAGCCGACTGGACGGCCGCCCGCAATCCCGTGCAGATACCCGAGGTCGAGGTGTTGCTCGGCGGGAACATCACGCCCGCCCTGCTCGGCGCAACGATCCGCCTCCGCATCCGCGATCTGTGGCACCCGACCGCGCTCGACGCCCTGTACCGCGTCGTCGGCCTGTCCATCAACCCACCCGAGCGAGGCCGCCCCGAGACGGCCAAGCTGTACTTGGAGGTCCCCCAGTGACCTACGTCCCCCAGGACGTACTAGACCGGCTGTCGGCCCTCGAACGCGAGGTGCGCCAGCTCCGCGGCCGGGCACAGATGCGCCCCGCCCTTAACCAGATCCTCAACGGCGACGTACGGATCGGCGAGGGTGGCCGGCTGATCGCAGAGGCCCCGAACGGCAACACGATCTTCATGACCGGCGAGACCGATCAAGGAGACTGGGCCGTCGGCATCGCCCGCCCCACCGATGGCACGGCGGCCCTCACCGTCGGCGACGAGAACAACGATTCCGGCGCCGGCCAAATGATCCGGATATGGAACCGGGACACCGGCGACCGGAACGTGATCCTCATGGATGACGCGTTCAGCGAGCGGTTCCTCGGCCGACCATGGATTCCCATTGGCCTGTACCCGACCGCGCGCCAGTCCTACACCGGCACCGCCTACGACACCGCATGGTGGGGTGCCAGCCCGGCACACAACGCCGTCGCCGTCATCGTCGTGTTCACCTACGCCGGGACCGGTGGCGGACAGGTCAAGATCACGGCCACCCCGTCCGGCGACACCGCGCGCACCCTCGCCGAGTACGACGTCGCCGCGAACACATGGACACAGCGCACGATCGAGGTCCCCCTCGACCGCGTCGAGCTGCTGCAAACCGTCGTGTGGGACGTCAGCCACCGCGCCAAGACCAGCGGGCAGAACGTCGAGACCCGCCTGTATCGCGCCTACACCCGGAACACGTTCACCGCCGACGAGGCGCCCGCCGTGCCCGTACGCACCGCGGCCCGCGCCGCCGCCGCCGGCATCAGCGCCCCGCCCGACGAGGAGGTGTGACGTGCTGCCCGAGGGAATCCCCACAGTCCTGGTGACCGGCCGGTTCCTGTTCCCCGACGGCCGCCCCCTGTCCGGGCAGATCAGTTTCCGCGCGCCGTCCCTGATCACGTTCGGCGCGTACGACGTGATCCTCGGCGGACCGGTCGTCGTCCCGCTCGACGCCACGGGCGCGTTCGAGGTCGAGCTACCGGCCACCGACGCCCCCGGCATGAACCCGAGCGACTGGTCGTACCAGGTCGCCGAACAGCTCGCCGGCGTCGCCGTCAACCGCGTCTATCAGATCCTCTTGCCCAGCGCGACGCCCGCCGTCGACCTCGCCGACATCGCGCCGACCGACCCGACGACCCCGACCTACGTTGCCGTACGCGGCGACTCCGCGTACGAGGTCGCCGTGAAACAGGGGTTCGTCGGCACGGTCGCGCAGTGGCTCGCGTCTCTGATCGGCCCGCGCGGGCCGCAGGGCACCACGGGAGCGACCGGCGCCACGGGAGCGACCGGCCCCCAGGGACCGCAGGGCACCCAGGGACCGGCCGGCGCACCGGGCGTCGTCCAGTCCGTCAACGGCAAGTCTCAGGCCGCCGTCGTCCTCGCCGCCGCCGACGTCGGAGCCGTCGCCAACAACGGCGGATACAGCCGCATGGACGGCACGTTGCACGTTGTCTACGCCGGCACCCAAGCCGACGTATTCAAGGCGTCGGACGCAACACAGTCGAAGTACACCGCCGTCAACAAGAACGCCGAACTCATCAGCAACACGGCCGCCACGTTCGCCGACGTGCGAGTCGGGGGCACAGGCGCCACGTTCGGCGGAGGCAGCGACGGCATCCTCGCTTTCGCCAACGCCGCCACTCCGCCCACGGCCAACCCCGCCGGCGCCCTCATGTGGGCGCAGGGTGGCGCCCTGAAAGTACGGCAGTCCGACGGAACCGTGTTCACCGTCGGCGCCGGGGGAGGCACCGCGCCGGTTACCTCCGTCAACACCAAGACCGGCGACGTGGTGCTCGCCGCGGCCGACGTCGGAGCCGAGGCCGCCGGTACGGCCGTCACCCTCAGCACCGCGCAGACGATCAGCGGAGCAAAGACGTTCAGCGCCGTACCGTCGAGCAGCGCGGCACCGACCACCGCGAACCACCTCGCCCGGAAAAGCTACGTGGACGCCGCAGTGTTCGCCGGCGAGTGGTCGCCCGCCGACCATGGCCTCGCCGCATGGGCATTCGACCCCGCCCTCGCCGTATCGACCGGCCTCTACCCGGGGTCGGGACCGATGCGGGTAACGGCCGTCATCCTGCGCCAGACGACGACCATCAACCGAATCGTGTGGTTCGCCACCGGCTACGCCGGCGGCCTGCAAACGGGATCGTGGGCCGCCCTCTACAACAGCGGCGGAACCCGCGTCGCCGCGACCGGCGACATGTCCACCGCAACCTACGAGCCGCCCGAGGAGCACGACGCCGGGGGCGGCACCATATCGAGCCCGCTCACGGCCGCCTACTCCGCCGCGGCCGGCATCTATTACGTGGTGTGGCGCATGGTCTACAACACGACCACGCAGGACGGGCCCATGTTGCTCGCCGCCGAGAGTGGCGCCGGCGCCCCGCCCAACCAGTTCGGTTACACCATGGTTCGCCGCTTCGGCGTCTACTCGACCGGCGTCGCCGCCGCCCCCGCCACCATCACCGTGACCTCGATGGAGAACGGCGCAAACCGCTTTTGGGTCGGCCTCGCGTAGACCGCCGCACCCCTTCCACCGCACGCCCGCGCACACCGCGCCGGGCGTTTTTTCATGTCTGGAGACTTCCCATGGCACGTATGCCCGGCGCCGAGTGGCGCCCCATCCCGATCAACCACACCCAGGGCGGACAGGCCGAAGTGCGGGGCGTCGTCGTCCACATCATGGCCGGCACGTTCGAGGGCACCGACTCGTGGTTCCGCAACAGCAAGGCCAAGGCGTCGAGCCACTTCGGGACCAGCAAGACCGGTCGACTCCGCCAGTGGGTCGACACCGCCGACCGCGCATGGGCGCAGGCCGGCGGTAACACGTCGTGGCTGTCCGTCGAGAACGAAGGGCAGGGGGGCGACACGCTCACCGAGGCCCAGCTCGACGCGAACGCGCGCGTCCTCGCGTGGGCACACGACAAGTACGGCGTACCGCTTCAGGTGACGCACTCGACGACCGGCAAGGGTCTCGGATACCACGCAATGGGCGGTAGCGCGTGGGGCGGGCACACGTCGTGCCCCGGCTCGCGGATCGTCGCCCAGCTCGCCGAGATCGTCGCCCGCGCGAAGAAGCTCGCCGGCGAGCCGACCGCGTACACGCCGCCCGCGTTCCCGGCCGGCCTCGCCCCGAACAAGGCCAAGCCGAGCGCGAAGCCGCTTCAGCGCGCGCTGAAGGCCGCCGGATTCCTGGCGAAGTCGGTCGCCGAGTCCGACAACTACGGACCGCAGACTCAGGCCGCCGTCGCCAAGTTCCACAACGCGCACCCGACGTACCGCGCCGCGGGCAAGAGCTACGACCCCGCCGTCGGTCCGAAGGGTTGGGCCGCCCTGCACCGCCTCGCCTACGGCAAGTAGGCCCCGCCAGCACCCCGCCCGCCCCGTCGGCACCGGGCCGCGGGGCGGGCCCACACGAACAGGAGCACCACATGCAGCCCAAGAACACGCGCGCCGTCCGTACCGCGCTCCAGACGTTCACCGCCGTCGTCGCGGTCGTGCCCGCGCTCGCCGCGGTCGTCGCCGATTCCGGCGACCTCGCCGTCGCCGCCCCGTGGCTGGTCGGCGCCGCCGCCACGGCCGCCGCGGTCGCCGGCGTCATCGCTCGCGCCATGGCCTCGCCCGTCGTCGAGGCCCTGCTCGACCGGTTCGGTCTCGGCCTGGTCGACGACAAGGAGTCCACCGCGCCGTGACGACCCAGCCCTCGCCGTCCGATCCGGCCGCGGTCGCGCTGGAACTCGAACGCATCCGGAGGACGATCGAGGTCGGGTTCACCCGCACCGACGGTGCCCTCGCCCTGCTCGTTCAGCGCCACGACCAGACCGACGAAGCGATCAAGGAACACACCCGTCGCATCGACAACCACGACGCCCGCCTCGACACCGTCGAGCGCGGCGAGACCGAGCGCCAGAAGCGCAACGACGCACGGCTCGACGCCCTCGAACGGGCCCGTTGGCCGCTCCCGTCCGTGGCCGCCCTGGTCGCCCTGGTCGGCCTCGCCCTGTCCCTCTGGACATTCGCCACCCGCTCATGACAACGCCCCCCGCACGGCCAACTCCGGCCGTGCGGGGGGCGTTCTGCCGTTCCAGCGTCTACGCTGCGGCGACCAGCTCGCGGGCCCGTTCGTTGAAGTCGGCAACGAGCCGATGCCGGCCGAACGGCTGCATGCGCTTTTGTAGGTCTTGCACCGCCTCGACCGCGCGCGACGACTTCACCTGTCCCGACAGCTTGAGCGTCCGGATACCCGCCGAATACGCCGCCTCAAGGTCACGCCGTTGCAGATGAGACACGGCAAGCGCAGCTTGCGACATCGCGCCCCGGCGGGCCCGCTTCTGCATCTGCGCGTGCTCGATGGACCGGCGGGCGTGTTCCTCCGCCGCTTTGGCCTCGCGCAAGTCGCGGAAGGTGTTCGCGTGCTCTCCATGCAGATACGCCGGATCGATGAACGCCGCCCAGTCCGGTTCCTGGTCGAGGTCGACCCGCTCGTACGCCCGTTCCGACTGCACGACGGCATGCGCAGCCGCCGACTTCTCGCCGAGCAGCGCGAGCGCCCTCGCCTCAAGGCACCACAGGTCAGCCAGGCACGCCGCCGACGTGGCCCTCGCCAGCCCTTGACGGCCCGCCTGTGCCAGACGCCGCCCCTCGCTTGGGTCCCCGAGCAGCGTCGCTTGATCGGCCATCCCCGCGAGTACATGCGCGCCAAGGGCCGGATTTCGCGACTCCTCGGCAAGGCGTAGCGACTGGATCAAGTAGCGCTGCGCGATGCTGTGTTCGCCGTTGTCGTAGGCCATCCAGCCGAGTAGGTACGTCTGTTCCGCCGCCGCCTCGCACAGCGCACGGCGCACGTCTTCACTGTGGGCGCGACGCAACAGCGGGTAGACATGGGCGTTCATGTAGTCGGCCAGCACCAGCCGGCCCGACCCTCCGCCCTGGAAGATGTCCATGCGCTGAAAGGTCGTGAACATGTTCTTCACCGCGGTTACGTCCTCAAGGCGTACCCGCGGGCCCGGTTCGGGTTCCTGATCGAGCGTGTTCAACAGCCAGTCCCGCGAGGGCCCGACCCCCGCGACGGCCGCAAACGGCGCGGCTGCAAGGAACTTCCGTCGGTCCACGTCAGCTCTCCCCAGGTCTGCGACGACTTCCACCGTAGCCGCGTAAGAGGAGTTGTACATGAGCGCAGCATCGGCCGACCCTGTGTCGCCGAACCCAAGATCGTAGGTCGTGACCCGGAATCCGAAGTGATCCGAAAACACAGCGGCGATGATGTCCGGCAGAGGGGCGCGCGGCTTTTCACCTTGGAGCCAGCACCGAACACGCGTCACATCAGGTGAAATCTGCGGCTGTTTCCACTGGATCGCCTTGGATTTCACGCGCCGCGCCAACTCCCCGCGGCTCATCTTCGACCGGTCCAGCCATTGCGTGAGCTTGTCGTTCGGCGCCTTCATCCTCAGCCCTTCTGCGACGGGGGGTAGCGGAAACGACACCCTTCGACACCCCCCTCGACGGTACCCCCGTTCTCCCCGCGCGTGTTGCCTAGTTCGAGGAACCATCCGGTCCGCGAACCGGGCCGCGACAGTCCACCCGTAAGGGGAGACGCATGATCGAACGACGGCGGGACACCGCGCCCGCCTGCTGCGCCGCTCCCATGGGCCCGCCCTCCGTCCTGTTGCTGGAAGGCGAGCCCAAATCAGCCAGTGCGGCACGCGAGTTCGTGCGCGAGTTCATCCGGCATCACGTCCCGGACGCGTCCGAGGACTACGTCGAAACGGTCGTCTTGGTGGCGTGCGAGATGGTCACCAACTCGATCCGGTACGGCACAGAGCCCGGCGACTCGTTGCGGCTCACGCTCGACGCCGACCACGTCCGCACCAGAGTGGAGGTACAAGACCCTGTGAGACGCCGACCACAACCCCGCCCAGAGTCCAGCAAACGCGACCGTGGGCGCGGCCTGATCATCCTCGACGCCTTATGCCTTGAGTGGGGCGTAGACGACGCCCCACTCGGCAAAACCGTATGGGCGGAGGTGAGGGCATCATGACTTCACCGAGCCTGGACAGTCCCCCCGGTCCTGGCTTCGTCGCCACCGTGGCCGCCGCTACAGGCATCCACCGCCGGGGAAACTTCGCCCTCGCCCAGCTACTCATCACGCACCCTGGACCGCGCCGCGAGGGCGAGACAGCCGAGACAGTCGAGGGCGGCATGCGGCAACTCGCAACCGCGCTGCGCCTTGGCCCGGGTGATCAGGACCCGCCTGTGATCGGCGCACAACTCATGATCAGCCAAGGGCGCGTTGCACTGGACTACGGGCACGACCAATACGTCATGACGATCCCTCAGCCATCACAGGACTGGTTAGCCCTGGTCACGGTGGGGGCTGCGTGCCGCATCTGCCTGGTTGTCGCCCCCCTTGCACTGGCCGCCGACCAGGCCGAGACAGACGCGCACATCCGCGCCAGTCTCGCCCGCGGTCAGCTCTTGTGGGGGACAACGTTCGCCCGTCGGCGGTTCTGACCGACCACGACGGACGGGCCGCCCCGAGGTGGATTGGACCCCGGGCCGACCCGCTGGGGCCGAGCGTACAAGGCGCCCGGTCGGCACACAGCCGACCGCGGCGCCGCTCGACCCTGCCCGGTCACAGCACACCCGCCGCGACCGCGGCGCAGTCCTGCCCATCGATTGAGGGGAAGACAGGGTGACCACGTACCCCGTATCACCGAACACGGTCCTAGCGAACGCGCTCAGCCACGCTGAGGACGTCCTCACGCCCCGAGTCATCGCCGCCGCACCCGAGCGCGTCGTGTTCGTCGTGGGGACCCAGATCAACGGGGCCCCGCACATCGGTACCTCGCTCGTTCAGTCCCTCACGTTCGCCACCGCGGCCCGCATCCGGGACAAGTTCGCCGTACCCTCCGAGGTCCAGTTCGGCGCGCTCGACAACGCGCCGTACGCCATCGTCACCGATCAGGAGACCGGCCACCGCTACCAACGGGCATACGCGCACGCCCTCGGCGAACAGGGCATCGCCGACCAGGTCGACACGCTGTACCGCCCCCTGTTCGCCGCCCTGTCCGAGCGGCTACGTGTCCCGTACTCCGTCGAGACCTACAGCCAGCAGCAGGCCGGCGAGCACTTCCGCCGTACGTGGCTGCGCGTGCTGCCGCGCATGGACGCCGCCCGATGGTGGCTCGCGCCGTCCTCCGGTACAGCGCACCTCCGCGTTCCCTGCCCGCGGCCCGGGTGCGGGTGGGCCGAGAAGTACGCCCAGCGGACGCACGTCCAGCACGTCGACGCGGAACGGGCGACAGTCTCGGCCGTCTGCCTGCACCACGGCGACTACGAGGTCACCATCGACCCAACCGGCGAGGGGTACCTCGACCTCGCCACGTTGTACCGGAACCTGATCAAGGAACTCGCCGTCACCAGCACGCACGGCACCCTGTACGTGATGGTCAAGGGCGGCGACTGGGTGTTCGGCTCACACCTGGTCGACGGCGCCCTACAAGCCGTCGGCCTCACCCGCGGGCAACTGCCCGCCCGCCTCTTCTGCCCGCAGATCGTCAGCGACACCGGAGCCAAGCTGTCCAAGTCCCTCATCCGGGAAGGGCGCGCACCCTTGCCCGAGGGCGCCGCCCCTTGGATGCTCGACACCCGGGACTGGCCCGGATCGTTACCCGAGTACGTCGACCGACTGCTCAACATGACCGAGGTCGTCCTGTCCGACCCCCGACATTTCTTCCGCTCGTACTCCGCCGGCGAACTCAACCGGATGATGACCACACCAGCACCTAGGAGCGTTCCCGCCCCATGACGGACACCGCCGCTCGCGTCCGCGAGCTGAACCTCTACCGGCGATACTTCGACCTGGTCGCCGCCGGCGAGAAGACGACAGAGGTACGGGTCAAATACCCGCACCTCGCCGACCTCGCCGCGGGTGACGTGATCCGGTTCCGGATCAAGGGGACTGACGAGACGTGCGACGTGCGCGTACGACAGGTCACCGAGTACCCCGATTTCGAGGCCCTGCTCGACGGCGAGGGACCGGCGAACGTCAACCCAACGGCGACCCGCGAGGAACAGCTCGCCAACATTCGCACCATCTACCCGCCCGAAAAGGAAGCGCTCGGCGCCCTCGCAATCAAGATCGAACTACTCGCCCCCTGACGACCTCGCCGCCCCTGTCCCCCGCGGGGGCGGCGAGGTCCCCTGAGCACACGACGGCCCCGGTTCCTCCGAAAGAGGTACCGGGGCCGTCGCCTGTCTCCTAGCGGCCCACTTGTTTTACACGTCTCGTCCAGGAACAGCACTCCGCGATGGGACAGCGAGACTGCCCCGGGCCGTGCGCTGCCCGGGCCGCCGCCGACGAGTGCCTGCATCGTGGCCGAGTGGTGGGGCGCGCAGTAGGGGGCCACGTCGATCAGCGGCTTGCCCGGAGGCAGCAGGCCCGCAACCGAATGGACCGCGGTGACCTCCAGCGACTCCTGACGGCCGAGCCGGGGCAGGATGGCCGGCAGCCGCTCGGCGAGCATGGTCTTGCCGGCACCGGGCGGCCCTTCGAGAAAGAGGTGATGCCCGCCCGCCGCGGCCACCTCCACGGCCGTACGCGCCGAGGTCTGCCCGACGACGTCCGCCAGGTCGTGACCGTGGTCGTGCTGGGCCGCGCCGGCGCTGTGCATGCCCGTGGCCGCGCCCGTGCCCGGCATCCGGAGGCCGGCGAGGAGCGGGTCCGGGCGGCCCGGCTCGTCCTGCTCCTCGTCGGGCACGGGTTCGTCCGCCAGGACGGCAATCAGCTGCCGGAGACTGCGTACGCCCAGCACCGACACCCCTGGTACGAGGGACGCCTCGGCGGCGGCGCATTCCGGCACCACCACCTGCTCATACCCCGCATCCGCCGCAGCCAGCACCGCCGGCAGCACCCCCCGCACCGGTCGCACGCGTCCGTCCAGCCCCAGTTCGCCGATCATCACGATGTCGGCCAGGACCCTCGGGTCGATGCGTTCCGCCGCGCCGAGGACCGCCGCTGCGACGGCCAGGTCGAAGCCGCTGCCCGACTTCGGTACCGAGGCCGGGCTCAGGCCGACCGTGAGCTTCTTCTGGGGCCAGGCCGCGCCCGAGTTGACGACCGCGGCGCGCACCCGGTCCCGGCTCTCCGTGAGGCTCTTGTCGGGGAGCCCCACCAGCGTGAACGCGGCGACGCCGGGTTCGAGGTCGGCCTGGACCTCGACGACCACGCCTTCGACGCCGACCAGCGCCACCGAACACGTGCGGGCGAATGCCATTCAGGACACCCCCCGCACATGCTCGACCACGGCGGCTCCGCGCACGGGCAGCAGCACGCCGATCAGGTCGATGCGGACGCCGCCGGGCGGTGCGCCCCCGTGAGTCTGGATCCACCGCTCGGCCAGGCCCCGCAGCCGCTCCGCCTTCTGCGGGGTCACGGCCGCCATCGGATGCTGGAAGGGACCTTCCCGGCGGGTCTTCACCTCGCAGACCACCAGGACGTCCCCGTCCCTGGCCACGATGTCGATCTCGCCGGTCCGGCCGGAGCGCCAGTTGCGCTCCAGGACCGTCAGACCGGCCTCCACCAGCCGCCGTGCGGCCAGACTCTCCCCGTACTTGCCCATGGCACTGCGTGCCAGATGTGCGGTCATGTCGGCACCACCTCCGGCGCCAACGATCACGCACCCACCACCACTAAGTGGATCTTGGTGGACGGCTCAGCGGCTGTGGACAACTCCGCCACCCACACGAGGAACCTCAGCCACTCGGCAGCTCCAGGTCGCTCTTGTTCAGCTCCTCGATGTTCACGTCCTTGAACGTGAGGACCCGGACCTGCTTCACGAACCTCGCCGGCCGGTACATGTCCCAGACCCAGGCGTCGGCCATGGAAACCTCGAAGAACACCTCCCCCTGGACCGAGTGCACCTGCATCTCGTAGTCATTGGTGAGGTAGAAGCGCCGCTCGGTCTCGATCACATATTTGAACAGACCGACGACATCGCGGTACTCCCGGTAGAGCTTCAGCTCCATCTCGGTCTCGTACTTCTCGAGGTCCTCGGCGCTCATGGCATGTTCCCCTTCAGCCGTGCGATCCCCCCATTGTGCGCCAGTCCCGTGAGCCCCTAGACGATTTCCGGGTCAAGGATCACAGGCCTGGCCGGGGGACCTTCGTCGAGCAGCGTGCGCAGCAGCCCGGCGAGTCTGGTCGGATACACCGTCTCATGTGCCCGCCTCAGTTCCGGACACGTCCACCAGCGCGCTCCGGCGACACTGCGCCGTTCCAGTTCGGTCAGTGCGGTGGCGGCCACCGCCGTGTGCTCGGTGCGAGCCAGGTAGTACCACTCGTCCTGGTCCCAGCGGCGGCCCGCGAACGGGAAGGAGCATCTGCGCCGCCACAGCACCGGGCCGAGCTCGACGTCGGTGATGCCCGTCTCCTCGGCGAGTTCCCGCAGGGCGGCCTGTTCACGGGTCTCCTCGCCCTCCACTCCGCCTCCGGGGGTGAACCACCAGTCGTCGGCCGGGTCGTCCGGCTCGTGCCCGTGCAGCAGCAGGATGCGGTCCCTGGGGTCCAGCAGCACGACCCGGGCGACCCTGCGCAGGCCGCCCGCGTAGGTGTCCTGGCCCGCTCCCACGGCTTCAGCGGGCACACGCGGGCTCCGCGCTCTCCCGTCGGGCCCGGGAGGCACCCGCACGCTTGGCGACGGGCCCGTAGGCGCCTCCGCCCAGGACGAGCACGGCGCCGGCGATCACGAGGACGACGATCGTCCGCAGCGGTCCGGGCGAGGAGAGGGCGTTGAGCGGCTCGAAGCCGGTGGGACGCTCCAGCATGCCCTTCATGGGCCACACGACGGCGTCGACGCGGGCGTCCACGGCGGAACGTGCCACCGTGCCGCTGGCGGCGTCGGTGAGGTGGGCCGTGGAGTCCACGGAGTTGCCCCGCTCGTCGCCGAGCAGGAAGAGACGGCCCTTGGGGACGGTCACGGTCGGGAAATTGCTCATCTCGGCCGGTGTCCCCTTGGGCAGGTACGTTTCGTCGATCTCCTTGCCGTTGACCTTCAGCTTGTCGTCCTGGCAGCAGGAGACCCTGTCGCCGCCGACCGCGACCACGCGCTTGACCATCGGCGCGTTGGCCCAGGTCGCGTCCTTGAAGACGACGACGTCACCGCGGCGCACCTCGTCGCCGTCGACGCGCTGCGCCAGGATCCGGTCGCCCGCGTCGATCGTCGGTGTCATCGAGCTGGTGGGCACGGTGTACGGCCGGTAGACCACCGCTCCCCAGGCGAAACCGCCGAGAAACAGCACGAGGCCCAGTGCGACGGCCAGCCCGGACAGTCGCTGTCCGGTCCGGCTGCCCACCGGGCCCGTGCCCGGGCCGCCGCTGCGCGGGGCCGTGTGCGTCATGCTCTCGCCACCCATGGGTCCGCACCCTACCCGGGGGTACCGGCCGGGGTCAGCCCATGGCCGGGATCACTGCTTCCTGCGGCGCCAGAGCACCACCGGCACCACGCCGAGGAGGGCGATCCCCTGCGGCGCGACCGTCAGACCGGCGGCGGCCGGCTGGGCGTTCAGCCCGGGCTGGTCGAAGGTGTCCGGGACCGGCAGGGTGGCCCAGCGGTTGACCGGCCAGGCGACGACGACGGCGCGTCCGACGACGTCCTTCACCGGGACCATGCCGTGGTTCTTGTCGGACTGGTTGTAGCGGGAGTCCCGCGAGTTCTGCCGGTGGTCGCCCATGACCCAGACGTAGCCCTCGGGGACCTTCACCTTGAACTGGCCGCCCTGGTCGTCGACGCTGCACGGGGTGTTGCCGGCGTAGACGTAGTCCTGCTCGTTCAGCGCCTTGCCGTTGACCGTGAGCGGGCCGGTGTTCTTGCACTCGATCGTGTCGCCGCCGACGCCGATGACACGCTTGATCAGGTCCTTCTCCTCCGCGGACGGCATGAGGCCGATCCAGCTGAGGAAGGTCTGCAGGGCGTTCGGGTCCGTGGTCGGCTCGCCCGCCAGCCAGTTGTCCGGGTCGTGGAAGACGACGACCTCGCCGCGCTCGGGCTCGGAACCGAACCAGGGCGTGAGTTTGTCGACCAGGACACGGTCACCCTGCTGCAGGGTGTTCTGCATCGAGTCGGAGGGGATCGAGAACGCCTGCACCAGGAAGGTCTTGATCAGCAGCGCCAGCACCAGCGCGATACCGACCAGGATGGGCAACTCCTTCCAGAAGGAGCGCGGCTTCTTCGGTGTCCTCGCCGTACCGCCCGGCCCCTGGCCCTCGGCCGTCGTCTGCTCGCCCGTCACCCTGCCATCCTCGGCTGTCCCGGAGTCACTCCCGGAGGTCACAGCGCTGTCCGCGGCCGGGACGGTGGATTCCGCGGGGCGTCCGCGGTGCTCCTCGCCGTCGTGTCCGGACCGTGCGCCAACCGCCACATCCCCCACGCCAACTCCTCACTCTGTGCCGCCGCCTGCCCCATACGCGGCGCAGGCCCACCACTCCCATAACGAGCGGGAGTTCCGCAGGGGTCGGGAGCTGGATCGTTCCGTTCGAATCGTAGGAGGCAACCCTATGCGACAGTTCGGGAGCAGCGGTCGACCCGGTGGCCGAGTCGGACACGGAGGCGTAGGTATTCGGCTCCTCCAGCATGTTCCAGTGGCCGAGGGGCCAGGCGATGACCATGGCGCGGCCCACCACCTCGTCCTCGGAGACCGTGCCCCCGTAGTCGGTGTCCTGGTGGGCGCGGGAGTCCGCGGAGTTGTTGCGGTGGTCGCCCATCACCCACAGCCGCCCCTGGGGGACCGTGATGTCGAACGGCGTGTCGGACGGGGCGGCACCGGGGTAGAGGTAGTCCTCGTCGAGCGGGACGTCGTTGACGGTCACCCGCCCCTGCGTGTCGCAGCACTTGACGCGGTCACCACCGACGCCGACGACCCGCTTGATGAGGTCCTTCTCGTTCTCGGACGGCAGCAGGCCGATGAAGGTGAGCCCTTCCTTGACCTGCTTGATGACGACGGGGTCGGACTTCTGCGTGGTGAGCTGCTCGTCCTGGAGCCAGCCGCCGGGGTCCTTGAAGACGACGACGTCGCCGCGCTGCGGTGTCGAGCCGAACCACGGGGTGAGCTTGTCGACCAGGACGCGGTCGCCGATCTGGATCGTCTGCTCCATGGAGCCGGACGGGATGACGAACGCCTGGACGAGGAACGTCTTCAGCACGAGCGCTATCAACACGGCCACGCCCACGAGGAGCGGTATCTCCTTGACGGCACCACGCCTGCGCCGCCGTTTGACCTTGCGCTGGAGCTTGCGGCGCTCGGCACGCGTACGGCCGCCGCCCGACGGGCCGGCGGCGCGCCGGGCGCCGGTGGGCAGCAGGTTCTCCGCGGGGCCCGCAGGGACACCGCGCGGTTTGCCGCGGTTACCCATGGGCGCCCGCCTTGCCGGCGTCGGGCACCCGCGCGTAGGCGTCGGGCCGGTGCAGCCGGGTGGCGTGGGCAACGGGCCAGACGATCCCGTCGGCACGGCCGATCACGTCGCCGACGGGGATCATGCCGCCGCCCGGCGAGCCGAGGTGGTCGCGGGAGTCGCTGGAGTCGCTGCGGTGGTCACCGAGGACGAACAGGGTGCCGTCGGGCACGACGACGTCGAAGGGCACCTCGGACGGGCTGTCGCCGGGATGCAGGAAGCCCGATTCGTCGACCGGCCGGCCGTTCACCTGGATCCTCCCCTCCCTGTCGCAGCAGACCACGCGGTCTGCCCCCACACCGACAACGCGCTTGATGTAGTCCGCGTGCCCGAAGTACCCGGTTCCGTCGAACACGACGATGTCTCCCCGCTGCGGCACGGCACCGAAACGGTACGCCAACTTATTTACGAGAACCCGGTCCCCGATCCTCAATCCGGGTTCCATGGATCCGCTGGGGATCTGGAAGGGCCGCAGTACGAAGGTGCTGAGCGACAGCAGGAACACCAGGCAGAGCAGCAGGGTGAGGGTGATCCGGCCGCCCGGGACCCAGGAGCCGGCCCGCGCCGCCAACGCGAAACGCGACCGTTCCTCCGGCCCTGCGGGTTCCGATGTCGTCTCGGAACCGGAAGGGCGGGAGGAGCGGTCGCGTTTCGTCGGCTGTGCTTCGGTGTCCATCGGAGCCAGATGCTATCCGGCTCCGACGTGAACCCCTCGGAGCGCTCAGCTCTCGCGCTTCTCCTTGATCTTCGCGGCCTTGCCGCGCAGCTCGCGCAGGTAGTACAGCTTGGCGCGGCGGACGTCACCCTTGGTGACGAGCTCGATCTTCTCGACGATCGGGGTGTGCACCGGGAAGGTGCGCTCGACGCCGACGGAGAAGGAGACCTTGCGGACCGTGAAGGTCTCGCGCACGCCGGCACCCTGGCGACGGATCACGACGCCCTTGAACTGCTGCACACGGGAGCGGTTGCCCTCGATGACGCGGACGTGCACGTTGACCGTGTCGCCCGGGCGGAAGGCGGGGACGTCGCTGCGCAGCGACGCGGAGTCGACGGTGTCGAGCAGGTGAGACATTTCGTCTGCTTTCCTCGCTGATGCCACAGGTCATCAACGGAAACTAGGTGTTTCGGGATCAGGTGTGTGCGGGTCGGGGCGGACGTCGTCTCCCCCTGTGGCAGGGGCGCACGCCGGACGGACGCACAACAGCTGGCTATTCTTCCACGCCGTCGGTCCTGCGCCAAAATCGGCCGTACGGCTCCCCTGCCGGGTCCGGTGCCCAGCCCAGGATGGAGAGCATCTCGCGGTCCTTCTTGTCGAAGGCCTTGGGGTCGCACCGCTCGATGAGGTCGGGCCGGTGGGCGGTGGTGCGCTTGAGCGCCTCGTCGCGGCGCCAGCGGGCGATCTTCCCGTGGTGGCCGCTGAGCAGCACGTCGGGGATGTCCCGGCCGCGCCACTCCGGAGGCTTGGTGTAGACGGGTCCTTCGAGCAGGTTCGCCATGGCGCCGGGCGCGAAGGAGTCGTCCCGGTGGGACTCGGCGTTGCCCAGGACGCCGGGCAGCAGCCGCGCCACGGCCTCGGTGACGACGAGGACGGCCGCCTCGCCGCCGGCCAGGACGTAGTCGCCGATGGACACCTCGTACACCGGCATCCGCGTGGCGTACTCGTCGACCACGCGGCGGTCGATGCCTTCGTAGCGGGCCGGCGTGAAGATCAGCCAGGGGCGCTCGGAGAGGTGGACGGCGAGTTCCTGGGTGAAGGGCCGGCCGCTGGGCGTGGGCACGATGAGGGCGGGCGCCCGGGAGCCCGTCTCGTAGCCGTCGGCCAGGACGGAGTCCAGTGCGTCGCCCCACGGCTCGGTCTTCATGACCATGCCGGGGCCGCCGCCGTAGGGGGTGTCGTCGACCGTGTTGTGACGGTCGTAGGTCCAGGAACGCAGGTCGTGGACGTGCACGTTGAGCTGTCCACGGGCGCGCGCCTTGCCGACGAGGGAGACGTTCAGCGGTTCCAGGTACTCGGGGAAGATCGTGACGACGTCGAGGCGCATTACGACTCGTCCCGGCTGGACGCGATCTCGGCGCGGTCGTCGATCAGGCCCGGGGGCGGGGTGATGACGGCCTTCTGCTCGTCCAGGTCGATCTCGGTGACGATCTCCTCGACGAAGGGGATCATCACCTCGCTGCCGTCGGGCCGCTCCACGATGAACAGGTCCTGGGTGGGCAGGTGCGAGATCTCCGTGATGCGGCCGACCTCGGTGCCGTCCGCGGTGACCACGTCGAGGTCGATGAGCTGGTGGTCGTAGTACTCGTCCTCGCCCTCGGGCATTTCCTCCGGATCGATCTCGGCGATCAGGAGGGTGTTGCGCAGGGCCTCGGCGCCGGTGCGGTCGCTGACGCCCTCGAAGCGCAGCAGGAGACGGCCGCTGTGGACGCGGCCCGTCTCGATGGTGAGCGGTCCCGCGGATGCGGGATCGGTGGTGAGTACGGCACCGGGGCCGAGCCTCAGCTCCGGCTCGTCGGTCCGCACCTCGACGGTGACCTCACCCTTGATGCCATGGGCACGGCCGATCCGTGCGACTACCAGCTGCACGTGTCCATTCTCCTGTCATACGACTGCGGGCCGGGGACGGCCCAGTGGCCCTCCCCGGCCCGAGCCGGTGCTGCTGCGAAAGCGTCAGCGGACGTGGTCCACGTCGACGAGGTCGACGCGGACGCCGCGACCGCCGATGGCGCCCACGACGGTACGCAGGGCGCGTGCGGTGCGGCCGTTGCGGCCGATCACCTTACCGAGGTCGTCCGGGTGGACCCGGACCTCGAGCACGCGACCGCGGCGCAGGTTGCGCGAGGCGACCTGCACATCGTCGGGGTTGTCGACGATGCCCTTCACGAGGTGCTCGAGAGCCTCCTCGAGCATGCTCAGGCCTCGGTCGAAGCGGACTCGGCGGCCTCGTCCTTCTTCTCAGCCTTCTTCTTCTGGGTGATCGCCTCACCCTTGCCCTCGTCGTCGCCGCCGATGGCCTCGAACGACGGACGCGCGGCCTTCTCGGGCTGCGTCAGCAGCGGAGCCGGGGCGGGCTCGCCCTTGAACTTCTGCCAGTCGCCGGTCTTCTTGAGGATGGCGAGCACGGGCTCGGTCGGCTGCGCGCCGACACCCAGCCAGTACGCGACGCGGTCCGCGTCGACCTCGATGACCGACGGGTTGTACGTCGGGTGGTACTTGCCGATCTCCTCGATCGCACGGCCGTCACGACGGGTACGGGAGTCGGCGACGACGATGCGGTAGTGAGGCGAACGGATCTTGCCCAGACGCTTCAGCTTGATCTTGACTGCCACGGGAGTGGATTCTCCTGGATTTGACGTGGTTGGGCACGGCGAGAATGCCGCGTGGGGTTGCGGTACCCGAGTGCCCGATGGACGCGTCAGCCGGAGGAGAGAGGGGTCCTGTGCGACTGTCGAGTACAGCTAGCCATTGTGCCACACGCGGCGGGTCGCTCCGGGCCGGGGGCCCGATCCGCCGTGCGGGCACGCCGATGGCGCACCCGGCGTGAGAGGTGAGCACGCCGGGTGCGTCATCGGCCCGAGCCCTGCGCCGAGACCGGCAGCCACGAGATGCCGGTGCCGGGCGTCAGCTCGCTGCCGCTCCCACGATGTCCGGGATCCGGAACGGCTTGCCGCAGCCGCCGCAGACGATCGGGGCCTGGGCGAGTACGGACGGGACGACCCGGACGTTGCGGCCGCAGTCGCAGACCGCCTTGACGCGGACACCGCCACCCGAGGAACCGTGCCGGGCGGCCGGCCCCCGGAAGGTGCGGGACGTGTCGGACGAGGTCGCGGCGGTGTGGGCCTTCAGGGCGCGCTGGAGACGCTCCATCGTCGGGCGGTAGCGGCGCTTCGCCTCGGGGGTGAGCGTGACCAGGGAGAAGCCGCTGCTGGGATGCGGTTCCTCCGGGTGGTCCAGGCCCAGCTCCTCGGCGATCGCGAGGAATCTGCGGTTGTGGTAGCGGCCGGCACGGGAGGTGTCGCGGACGCCGCGCGAAGCGGCGATGCCATGGACTGCCTCATGGAGCAGTCGCTCGAAGGAGAGCTCGTGACCGCACGCGGACGACGACTCCCCGATCAGGGACTCTGGCGCGGCAAGGTCGGGCAACTCGGGGTGGTACCGCTGAATATCGGCCCACGCCTGTGCCAGCTCTGCGGCGAGAACAGGTGGTGTCTGTGTCGTGCTCACGTAATGACAACGAGCCGGGGTGCCCCAGTGTTCCGATTCCGGGCCATCCCAAATAATTTGCACGTACCCGTCAGTTGCCTCTGATGCGTCCCGACGAGGGCGGGTGCGCTGATCTGTGGAGAAGCCTCACAGCTCATCACAAGGTGGTGCGTAGTCCCGCATACGCCCGCCCGTCTCCCGCCACCACCCTCAACCGAGGCCCTTCGGGCCACCCTCTCGGCCGGCGCGTGGAAGATGTCCGCGCGCCGGGGAGCCAGGGGTACGCGAGAACGCAAGAGGCGTTTCGGTCGGCTTGTGTCCCGCGTGGCAGGAGCGTGCCCGCTTCAGTAAGCGCGTGCGACGACCGCGACGTTACCCGGTGCGTCGTCGGCGTCCGGCACCGACCCGTCCTCGGCCACCAGACACCGTACGGTCACCGCGTGATCGGCCAGCTTGGCCTCGCCCTCCTCGCCGAGCGCGGCCCACGGGATGCGCGCCCAGCCGCCGGTGGTCGCGGCCTCGACGGCCTCCTCGAAGGTGGACACCTCGGCCGTGCGTGACTCGCGGCGCTCGCGGGACTGCTTGAGCAGCAGGGCCTGGTCCTCCTCGAGGACCTCGGGAAGCAGCGACACCAGGGCGTCCAGGGACACCGGCTCCTTGCCGCCCGGGATGCGGCGGGCCAGCATCGCCGTGCCGTTCTCCAGGTCGCGCGGGCCGATCTCGATCCGGACCGGCACGCCCTTGAGCTCCCAGTCGACCGCGCGGCGGCCGAAGGGGGTGTCGGTGCGGTCGTCGACGTGAACGCGGACACCGGCCGCCTTCAGCCGGTCGCCGAGCTCACGGACCTTGGCCAGAACTGCCTCGTCGCCCTTGATCGCGAGCACGACGGCCTGGATCTGCGCCAGCCGCGGCGGGACGCGCAGACCGTCGTCGTCGCCGTGCATCATCACCAGGGCGCCGATCATGCGGGTCGTGGAGCCCCACGAGGTCTGCCAGACCAGCTCCTGCCGGCCGTCCTTCGAGAGGTAGCCGGTGTTGAAGGCCTTCGCGAAGTTCTGGCCGAGTTCGTGGCTCGTGGCCATCTGCAGGGCCTTGCCGTCGCCCATCATGCCCTCCAGCGTGAGGGTGTTGATCGCGCCGGCGAACCGCTCCCTGACGGTCTTGCGGCCGGGGACGACGTCCATCGCGAGGACGTTCAGCATGAAGTCCTCGTAGACCTGCCGGTGGATGTGCGCGGCGAAGTCGCGCGCCTCCTCGTACGTGGCGTGCGCGGTGTGGCCCTCCTGCCAGAGGAACTCGGAGGTCCGCAGGAACAGCCTGGGCCGCAGTTCCCAGCGCACGACATTCGCCCACTGGTTGATGAGCAGCGGAAGGTCGCGGTAGCTCTGCACCCACTTCGAGAAGTACTCGTTGATGATCATCTCGGAGGTGGGGCGGACGACGGCCGGCTCCTCGAGCTCCTTGCCGCCGCCGTGGGTGACGACGGCCAGCTCGGGCGCGAAGCCCTCGACGTGGTCGGCCTCCCTGGCGAGGTACGACTCGGGGATGAGCAGCGGGAAGTAGGCGTTCTGGGTGCCCGTCTCCTTGATGCGGGCGTCCATCTCCGCCTGCATCCGCTCCCACAGCCCGTACCCGTACGGGCGGATGACCATGGTGCCGCGCACCGGACCGTTGTCGGCGAGTTCCGCCTTGGTGATCAGGTCCTGGTACCAGCGCGGGAAATCGTCCGCCCGGGGAGTGAGAACAGGTGCCTTCGCCATGGCGAGATGGTACGGGCCCACGTTGCCGGAATGTGAAATCTCGCCATAGGCACATGACAACTCACAAGCCCTGCCGCATTCCACTGGACGACGGGTCGAGGGGGGAGTTTCCTGGCATACGGGGGTAGTGCGAGCGCACTGTCACGGGGGCCATGGAATCGGGCAAGAGGCAACTCTCGGCGGATTGGGGCGCTTACTTATGACACCTACGCTCGTGCGGCAGCACCTGCCTCACGCGGGGGCCGCACCCCGCGTGGACCTGCGTGCACGCGCGCGTGACTGGTCCGAGATCCAGGAGCGGATGCTCGTACCGCTCTACGAGGCCGTCTACGAGCGACTGGAAGTGGGTCCCGGGACGCGGCTGCTCGGTCTCGGCTGTGGTTCCGGGCTCTCCCTGCTGATGGCCGCCGCCCGGGGAGCGGCGGTCACCGGTGTCGACGCGTCCCCGGAGAGAATGGCCCTGGCGCGCGAGCGGCTGCTCCCGGAGGCGTCGGGGACCCGGAGGCGTCCGGACACCCGGCTGGTCGACGGCTCGCCCCGGGACGCCGCGGAGCCGGGCGCTCCTGGCTACACCCTGGTGACCGCCTTCGAGCCGATCGGGTGCCTCGCGGGCGACTCGGAGGGGCTCGGCGGACTGCTCGCGGAGGCGACGCCGCTCGCCCGGCGCGGTGCGGCCGTGGTGCTGGCGGGCTGGGGTCCGCCGGAGCGCTGCGCCACCGCGTCCGTGATGCGGGTGGCCACGAAGCTGGCGGAACCGCTGCGCAACTCGGACGCCTGGCGTCCCGCCTGCCGCGACGACCTGGAGGACGTCGCCCAGCGGGCCGGGCTGAGGCCGGACGGTTCGGGGCGGGTGGCGTGCCCCTTCGGCTACGCCGACGTGGACAGCGCGGTACGCGGCCTGAAATCGACGGGTCTGTTCGACGCGGCGATGACGGCGACGGACCAGGTGCAGGTCGACAAGGAGCTGGCCGAGGCCCTGCATCCGCACCAGCGCCAGGACGGCACGGTGTGGATGCCGAACGTGTTCCGCTACCTGATCGCCCGGACACCCTGACGAACGAGTTTCCGATGCAGGTGTGAACAGTGTGAAGAAAGCACCACGAGGTGCTTTTGGTTTCACCGAGTGGATCATGAACGCCTAGTGTGATCCACCGCTCGGGGGACCTACACATCTGCATACAGGAGCTGCTGTGCCGCACCACCAGACCGCGCTGCGCCTCGTCGCGCCCGTCGCCGTCCTCGCCCTGACACTCACCGCCTGCGGGGGTGGCGACGACACCGCCGACGCGAAGAGCACGGGCACCGCCCAGGCCAAGGCCTCGCAGTCGCCGGAGCCCGCCTCCGGCGGCGAGATGGCGGCCGGCGAGAGCGCGACGGGCAAGGTCGCGGAGGACCCGGGCGAGGTCACCTATGAGGTCCTGGCGCAGAAGGTCGACCTGGGCACCGAGGCCGAGGCGGCGAAGGCCGTGTCCGAGCCGGACAAGGTCAAGGGCAAGGTGCTGGCCGTCGCTCACGTGAAGTACACGCACAAGAGCGGGCCCGCTCTCACCGAGGGCTCCGACGTGCACGACGGCACGACGGTCTTCGCCGACGGGCAGCGCGGCTCGGTCCTCATCGGCGCCTCCGAGGACGCGACCGGCTGCGAGGACCCCTACGACGTCGACAGCTGGAAGCAGGGCGAGAGCCATGTCTTCTGCGAGACGTACGTGATCCCGGCGAACGCCAAGAGCGTCGAGGTCCACTGGGCCGAGGAGGACGGCGAGCCGTACGTCTGGAAGTTCCCCAACGGCTGACCGGCGAGCCGCCGCACATCACTGAGGGCGCCCCCCTTCGGACACGGGGGGCGCCCTCAGTGCGGTTCGGACGGGCCGTCAGCCCATGAACTTCTTGAACTCGTCGGGGAGTTCGAAGTCCTTGCCGCCCTGCTGCGGCAGCCCGAAGGCGCTGCCGCCCTCGGCCGCGGCGGCCCGGCGGGCGGCCTCCTCCTGCTCCTGCTGCTTGCGCTTCATCGGGTTGCCGGAGCGCTGCTTGCCCTTGGCCTGCTTCTGCTTCTTCTTCGTCCGGCCGGGGCCGCCGCCCATGCCCGGCATCCCGGGCATCCCCGGCATGCCGCCGCCCTGGGCCATGCGGGACATCATCTTGCGGGCCTCGAAGAACCGCTCCACCAGGTTCTTGACCGCGCTGACCTCGACGCCGGAGCCCTTGGCGATACGGGCGCGGCGCGAGCCGTTGATGATCGTCGGCTCCTGGCGCTCGGCCGGGGTCATCGACTTGATGATGGCGGCCGTGCGGTCGACGTCCCGCTCGTCCAGGTTGTTGATCTGGTCCTTCATCTGGCCCATGCCCGGCAGCATGCCGAGCAGCTTGGAGATGGAGCCCATCTTGCGGACCTGCTCCATCTGGGCCAGGAAGTCGTCCAGGGTGAAGTCCTGGCCCTTCTTGGACGCCAGCTTGGAGGCCATCTTCTCGGCCTCTTCCTGGCTGAACGTCTTCTCCGCCTGCTCGATCAGGGTGAGGAGGTCACCCATGTCGAGGATGCGGGAGGCCATCCGGTCAGGGTGGAAGGCGTCGAAGTCGTCGAGCTTCTCGCCGTTGGAGGCGAACATGATCGGCTTGCCGGTGATCTGCCGGATCGACAGGGCCGCACCACCGCGCGCGTCACCGTCGAGCTTGGAGAGCACCACGCCGTCGAAGCCGACGCCGTCGCGGAAGGCCTCGGCGGTGTTGACGGCGTCCTGGCCGATCATCGCGTCGACGACGAACAGGATCTCGTCCGGGGAGACCGCGTCGCGGATGTCCGCGGCCTGCTGCATCATCTCCTGGTCGATACCGAGACGGCCGGCGGTGTCCACGATCACGATGTCGTGGACCTTGGACTTGGCGTGCTCGATGGAGTCCTTGGCGACCTTGACCGGGTCACCGACGCCGTTGCCCGGCTCCGGCGCGTAGACGCTGACGCCGGCGCGCTCGGCGACGACGCTGAGCTGGTTCACGGCGTTGGGGCGCTGGAGGTCACAGGCGACCAGCAGCGGCGAGTGGCCCTGCTCCTTCAGCCAGCGGCCGAGCTTGCCCGCGAGGGTGGTCTTACCGGCACCCTGCAGACCCGCCAGCATGATCACGGTGGGCGGCTGCTTGGCGAAGCGCAGCCGCCGGGTCTCGCCGCCGAGGATGGTGACGAGCTCGTCGTTGACGATCTTGAGGACCTGCTGGGCGGGGTTCAGCGCCTTGCTGACCTCGGCGCCGAGGGCGCGCTCCTTGACGTTCTTGATGAACGTCCGGACGACGGGAAGCGCCACGTCCGCCTCGAGGAGCGCGATCCGGATCTCGCGCGCCGTGGCGTCGATGTCCGCCTCGGAGAGCCGTCCCTTGCCGCGCAGGTTCTTGAAGGTCGCTGAGAGGCGATCGGAAAGAGTATCGAACACGGCGCTCGCGGTCCTCGGGGTCGGTGGCTACAGGGAATCGCCCTCCAGGGTATCCCGGCGTGACAAGTCGCCGGGTCGCCCTCACCCCCGCAGTGTCTCCTCCAGCTTCCGCGCCACCGCCGCCGCCTCGTCCCCGGGCAGTGGCGCGCCTTCCGGGCCGGTCACGTAGAAGGCGTCGACGGCGTTGGCGCCGAGGGTCGAGACGTGGGCGCTGCGCACGTGCACGTTCGCGTCCTCCAGGGCGTGGCCGATACGGAACAGCAGGCCCGGGGCGTCCTGGGAGCGGACCTCGATGACCGTGGCCAGCCGGGAGGCGGCCGGGTGGACCGACACCCGGGCCGCGGGGGCGACGACGCCCCGGCGGCGCGGATAGGCCGCGTCCCGTTCGGCGAGGCGGCCGGCGATGTCCAGGGAGCCGTCCAGGGCCCGGACCAGGTCCGAGCGCAGCCGGGCGGCCTGCGGCAGGGAGCCGTACTCGGCCGCGACGCGCCAGTCCAGCAGCAGGACGGAGCCGTCGACGCCGTCCGGGAGGTGCAGGGAGCGCAGCTCGGCGGTGCGTACGGTCAGCCGGTGCATGGCGAGGACGCCGGCCACCGCGGGCAGCACCCCGGGCTGGTCGGGTACGGCGATGAGCAGCTCCACCCCGAGCGGCTCGGGGTCGCCGGACGGCTCCTGCCCGGCGGGCGGCTCGGTCTGGGCACGCAGGGAGAGCACCGGGCTGCCCGTCGCGGCCGCCTCCAGGGCGAGCCGCTCCTGCTCGGTGGTCGGCGCGGCCTCCTCGGGGTCGTCCGGGGCGTCCCCGGCGAGCACCGCCGAGACCCGTTTGACCAGGTCGGCGACGAGTGAGCCGCGCCAGGCCGACCAGGCGGCCGGGCCGGTCGCGAGGGCGTCGGCCTCGGTGAGCGCGTGCAGCAGCTCCAGGGTGCCCTCGGATCCGACGGCCTCGGCAACGGACCGCACGGTGGCCGGGTCCTCCAGATCGCGCCGGGTGGCGGTGTCGATGAGCAGCAGGTGGTGCCGTACGAGGGTGGCGATGACGGTCACGTCGTGGCGGTCGAAGCCGATCCGGGTGGCCACGTCCTTGGCGATGATCTCGCCCGCCACGGAGTGGTCGCCCGGCCAGCCCTTGCCGATGTCGTGCAGCAGCGCGGCGACCAGCAGCAGGTCGGGGCGGCTGACCCGGCGGGTGAACTCGGAGGCGCGCACCGCGGTCTCGATGAGGTGCCGGTCGACGGTCCACAGGTGCACGGCGTTGCGCTGCGGGCGGCAGCGGACCCGCTCCCAGTCGGGCAGCAGCCGGGTGACCAGCCCTTCCGCCTCCAGCGCCTCCCAGACGTCGATGGTGGGGCGGCCGGAGCCGAGCAGGGTGACGAGCTGTTCGCGGGCCTCGGCGGGCCAGGGAGCGGGCAGCGGGCGTACGGTGGCCGCCAGGCGCCGTACGGCGTGCAGCGAGAGCGGGAGTCCGGCCTGCGCGGCGGCGGCCGCGGCGCGCAGCGGCAGCACGGGGTCGCGTTCGGGGCGCGCGGCGCGGGCGAGCACCACCTCGCCGTCCTGCTCCACCACGCCCTCGGCCAGCGGGGACCGCTCGGCGGTCGGCTTCCCGCCGCCGAGCATGGCGCGCAGCCGGGGCCGTACGGCTCGCGACCGCAGGACGCGGCCCACCTCGCGCCAGGTGACGTCACTCGCGTACGAGACGAGCCGGGCCGCCTCGTACACCTGCCGCAGCAGGGTGTCCGCGTCGAGCAGGCCCAGCTCGGCGGCCACCTGGTCCTGCTCCTGGAGGGCGAGCCGGTCGGTGGCGCGCCCGGTGGCCAGGTGCAGGGCGTCCCGGACGTCGAGGAGCCGGCGCCGGGCGTCGGCGAGGCCCTCGCGGGGTGCGTCGGCGAGCCAGGAGGCGGCGACGGCCCGCAGCGCGGTGGCGTCCCGCAGCCCGCCGCGGGCCTCCTTCAGGTCGGGCTCCAGCAGGTACTGCAGCTCGCCCTGCCGCTCGGCGCGTTCGGCGCACAGTTCCTGGAGCTCGGGCAGGCGCTTGGGGGCCTGGTTGCGCCAGTCGGCGAGGACGGCGGTGCGCAGGGAGGCGGTGAGTCCGAGGTCGCCGGCGATGTGCCGGGCGTCCAGCAGGCCGAGCTGCACCTTGAGGTCCTCACCTGCGGTCTTGCGGGCCTCGTCGGGGGTGCGCACGGAGTGGTCCAGGTCCAGGCCCAGGTCCCAGACGGGATACCAGAGCCGGTCGGCGAGGGCGGCGACGGCCTTGGTGTCACCGCCGTCGTGCAGCAGGAGCAGGTCGAGGTCGCTGCGCGGGGACAGCTCGCCGCGTCCGTAGCCGCCGACGGCGACCAGGGACGCGCCGCGCAGTCCCTCCGCGCCCGCGGCGAACAGACCGGTGAGCCAGTGGTCCGTGAGTTCGGCCAGGGCCGCACGGCGCGGCGGCCCGGACCGCGCCTCCTCGGTGAGGAGACGCAGCCGGGCCGCCGCGTAGCCGCTGGGTCCCGAGTCCTCTGCTTCGTTCTGCACGTTCGTACCCGTCACCCGGCGACTCCTGTTCTTCTGTGTCAGAGCGCGTCCGGACCGCGCTCGCCGGTCCGGACCCGTACGGCGGTGTCGACCGGGATGGACCAGACCTTGCCGTCACCGATCTTGCCGGTGCGGGCGGCCTTCACGACGACCTCGATGAGCTGTTCGGCGTCGTCGTCCTCGACCAGGACCTCGATGCGGATCTTGGGGACCAGGTCGACGGTGTACTCGGCGCCCCGGTAGACCTCGGTGTGTCCCCGCTGACGACCGTAGCCGCTTGCCTCGGTGACCGTCAGGCCGTGCACGCCGAAGGCCTGCAGGGCCTCCTTGATCTCGTCGAGCCGGTGCGGCTTCACGACGGCGGTGATGAGCTTCATGCGTCCACCTTCTTGCTCGCGGTTGCGGCGACCGGGGCCGTGACGGCCGTCTTGGCGGCGCCGCCACCGGCGCCGCTGAAGTCGTATGCGGTCTCGGCGTGCTCGGCCTGGTCGATGCCGGCGACCTCGTCGTCCTCGGGGACCCGCATGCCCATGGTCTTGTCGAGGATGAAGGCGAGGACCGCGGAGACGACCAGGGAGTAGCCGAGCACCGCGAAGACACCGGCGCACTGCTTCCAGAACTGGGTCAGGCCGCCGCCGTAGAAGAGGCCCTCGACGGTGGACTGGCCCTTGCCGCTGGCGAAGAAGCCGATCAGCAGGGAGCCGACGACACCGCCGACCAGGTGGACGCCGACGACGTCGAGGGAGTCGTCGTAGCCGAACTTGTACTTCAGGCCGACGGCCATGGCGCACAGCACACCGGCGATGGCGCCGACCGCGATCGCGCCGAGCGGGGTGACCGCGCCGCCGGCCGGGGTGATGGCGACCAGGCCCGCGACGGCGCCGGAGGCGGCACCGAGCGTGGTGAACGCGCCGTGGCGGATCTTCTCGTAGATGAGCCAGGCCAGCATGGCGGCGGCGGTGGCGACCTGCGTGTTCACGAACATCAGCGCGCCGACGCCGTCGTCGTTGCCGAGCCAGGAGCCGGCGTTGAAGCCGAACCAGCCGAACCACAGCAGACCGGCGCCGAGCATGACCAGCGGCAGGCTGTGCGGGCGCATCGGGTCCTTCTTGAAGCCGACGCGCTTGCCGATGACGAGGATCACGCCGAGGGCCGCGGCACCCGCGTTGATGTGGACCGCCGTACCACCGGCGAAGTCGATGACGCCCAGCTCGAAGGCCCACCCGCCGGTGCCCCAGACCCAGTGCGCGACCGGGAAGTAGACGACCGTGGCCCACAGGGCGATGAACAGCGCCCACGCGCTGAACTTCACCCGGTCCGCGAGGGCGCCGCTGATCAGGGCGGGCGTGATGATCGCGAACATCAGCTGGAAGACCAGGAACACGAACACCGGGATGGTGTAGCCGGGCCAGAGTTCCGTGAGGCCGATGTTGCCGAGGCCGACCCAGTCGGAGTTCCAGCCGATGAGGCTGCCGGAGTCGGTGCCGAACGCCATGGAGAACCCGTACAGCACCCACAGGATGGTGACGATCCCGAGGCTGATGAAACTCATCATCAGCATGTTCAGGGTGCTCTTGACGCGGACCATGCCTCCGTAGAAGAAGGCCAGGCCCGGCGTCATGAGCATCACCAGGGCGGAACAGATGAGCATGAACCCTGTGTTCGCGGCAGAGAGCTTGGGCGCTTCTGCGGCAAGGGTGATGGCTGGTGCCATCGGCGTCTCCTCGTCATTGGTACGGCCCCGTGCGGGCGAAGCCTCGAGCGGAATGAGGGGTGGGCCGGTTATGCGCCACGAGATTGGCGCAGCGCGGTTTCGGTCGAAGCCCCTCGTTGTTTCGCGACCGTGACGAAGGCACGTTCTGTGTTACGCGTCGATGAACTGCCCGATTGTGGGCGAGCCGATCGTTATCGTGGCGCAACCTTCGGCTTTCAGGCAGCCGGGGGCGCAGGGAACCGGCCGCGGCCGGCCTTCCGATGACCTGGCATGGGGGAGCCGAGTCGGGCAGTTCGGGAGGGCCGGCCGCGGCCGGGGTTCAGGGGGTTCTGCGGCTCCTCAGACGGCCTCGGCGGCCTCGGGCAGCTCGGCCGCGAGCCGCTCGGTGAGGTCGACGACCTCACCGAGGTCGCCGAAGTCGCGCGCTGCGGTGTCGACCGTCTTTCGGATACGGGTGTTGACCCGCTCGGAGCGGACCTTCTTGGCGACCAGCATGGCCTCGGTGGCGAAGCCCGTGCTCCGCTCGGGCTCGCGCTGGAGGAGGTGGACCGTGGCCATGCCGATGAGGTTCAGCGCGTAGGAGCGCTGGTGCTCGCCGTCCTTGGCGAAGAGCTCCACGGCCCGGTTCATCAGGGGCTCGGCCAGTGAGGCGTACGTGGGGCTGCGGCCGGCGACGTACGCCAGGTCACGGTACGAGTGGGAGTTCTCCCCGTACAGCTCGGCCTCGGAGAAGAAGCGGATCCAGTCGGGGTCCGGCTCGTCCCACTCGTCGGCCTCGGCGAAGGTGTCCTCGGCCATCCGCACCGCCCGCTTGCACTTGCCGGGCTGCCCCATGTTGGCGTAGGCACGGGCCTCCATCGCATACAGCATCGACTGGGTGCGGGGGCTGGCGCAGTCCCGGCTGCCGTACTGCGCGAGGTGGATCAGCTCCAGCGCGTCGTCGGGCCGGCCCAGGTGGATCATCTGGCGGCTCATGCTGGACAGCACGTACGACCCCAGCGGCCGGTCACCGGCCTCCTTGGCGGCGTGCAGCGCGAGGACGAAGTACTTCTGCGCGGTCGGCTGGAGCCCGATGTCGTACGACATCCAGCCGGCCAGTTCGGCCAGTTCGGCGGCGACCTTGAACAGGCGCCGGGTCGTGGGCTCCGGCTGGGGCTCCTGGAGGAGGTCGGTCACCTCGTGCAGCTGCCCGACGACCGCCTTGCGGCGCAGGCCACCGCCGCACTGGGCGTCCCACTGCCGGAACATCACCGTCGTGGACTCCAGGAGGTCCAGCTCCGGCTTGGAGAGCCGGCCGCGGGCGCGCCCCGAGCCGCCCACGGGCCCGGGCTCGGAACGCGGGGCCGGGAGCGAGGGGACGAGCCAGCGCTGCATGGGCTCGATGAGGGCCGGGCCCGCGGACAGGGCCAGCGAGCTCCCGAGGAAGCCGCGCCGCGCCAGCATCAGGTCGCTGCGCGAGAACTCGCTGAGCAGGGCCACCGTCTGCGGGCCCGTCCACGGCAGGTCGACGCCGGTCGCGGAGGGTGACTGGCGCGCGGTGCGCAGGCCCAGGTCCTCGACGGAGACGACGACGCCGAAGCGCTCGGAGAACAGCTCGGACAGGATCCTGGGGATGGGCTCGCGGGGGTTCTCGCCGTCGAGCCAGCGGCGCACCCGCGAGGTGTCCGTGGAGATGTGGTTGGCGCCCAACTGCCGTGCCCTGCGGTTGACCTGGCGGGCGAGCTCGCCCTTGGACCAGCCGCTGCGCACGAACCAGGAGGTGAGCAGCTCGTTCGAGCGCTTGTCGGCGTGCGTCGCGCTCGCAGCGTTCGTTCCGCTTCCGCCGTTGCCGCTCACTGGAACGCCCCCATCCCTGAGACCACTTGTCGCCGAGTGCGCCAAGCCCTATCAGCATGCCGGTTCATACCGCCGCCCGTCCGGCCCTTGTCACCCTTCGAACGGAATGACGACTTGCCTCCGGCATACCCACGAGCGCATGTGCCCCCAGGACTCGTGCACACAAAGTAATCCTACGATCACCCGTCCAGCCACGGCTCACACGGAAACGCCACCATTCGCCACCCCTTCGAATGAACTCACGTACGGCCAGGCGCGATTCACTTGACACAGCACGACCAAGAGCGGGTGCAGCGATGCACTCGGGGGCGCGCGTCGCCGGGCACACCACCCCGGACGCGTCGGGGCGCCGAGTGGACCGACCGCCACCGGGAAGGCGGAAACAGAGAGTCACGCACCGCGCCCGCTGCGTAACCGCCGGGCGCCGGACCCGTTGGAGGGGGCATGGGCTTCACGATCGGCATCAACCGTGGCATGCGCGACATCCGGTCCGGCTCACGCCGCCGCCGCACGTCGGACGGCACCGCCGTCGCCGAGTACACCGGGCTGTGGGGCTGGGACGTGGTGCCGGGGGCCCGGGCCTCGGCGGGCGCCTGCTCCTGCGGCTGCGGCGACTGCCCCGCGCCGGGCGCGCACCCGCTCGACTTCGCGCCGGTGCTCCCGGCCGGAGCGACGCTGGACGCCGTGACCGAGACGTGGGCCGAGTTCCCCGGCGCCTCGGTGATGCTGCCGGTCGGCCGGGCGTTCGACGTCATCGAGGTGGCCGAGCCCGCCGGCTGCCGCGCACTGGCCCGGCTGGAGCGCATGGGCCTGCCCGTCGGCCCGGTCGCCGCGACCCCGGACGGCCGCGCGCACTTCTTCGTCGCCCCCGGTGCCGCCGCCGACCTGCCCGGACTGCTCTACCGCATGGGCTGGGACGACCCGGAGGCGCTCGACCTGCGCGGCCTCGGCCCGGGCACGCACATCACGGCACCGCCCTCCGACCGCGGCGGCCTGGGCCCGGTGCGCTGGCTGCGCTCCCCC
This sequence comes from Streptomyces sp. NPDC047880, assembly GCF_040706515.1. Taxonomy (NCBI): domain Bacteria; kingdom Bacillati; phylum Actinomycetota; class Actinomycetes; order Kitasatosporales; family Streptomycetaceae; genus Streptomyces; species Streptomyces sp. NPDC047880. The sequence continues at coordinate 166,643 of NZ_JBEZOK010000006.1, forward strand.
GCCCTGGACTCGGCGTCCCGCCCGCCGGAGGCCCGCCTGGTACTGGGCACGCTGGCGTACGTGGCCCACCGGTCGCGGGCCTAGCCAGGACGCGACGCACAGGGCGAACGGACACGGCACGGCGAAGCGCCCGGCCCCGACCGGATCCCGGGGGGCGGGCGCTTCGCCGTGCACATGCGACTTTCGTGGGTGAGTCCTCGGTGGGTGCCGGACTCACTCTCCGATAAGGGCGTCAACGAACGCCTCCGGCTCGAACGGCGCCAGGTCGTCCGCTCCCTCGCCGAGTCCGACGAGCTTGACCGGGACGCCCAGCTCGCGCTGGACCGCGACCACGATGCCGCCCTTGGCCGTGCCGTCGAGCTTGGTGAGCACGATGCCGGTGATGTCGACGACCTCGGAGAAGACCCGGGCCTGGACCAGGCCGTTCTGGCCGGTGGTGGCGTCCAGGACGAGCAGCACCTCGTCGACCGGGGCCTGCTTCTCGACGACCCGCTTGACCTTGCCGAGCTCGTCCATGAGGCCGGTCTTGGTGTGCAGGCGGCCGGCGGTGTCGATGAGCACGACGTTCGCGCCCATCTCCTTGCCCTCCTTGACCGCGTCGAAGGCCACGGAGGCCGGGTCGCCGCCCTCCGGTCCGCGCACGGTGTGGGCGCCGACGCGCTCGCCCCAGGTCTGGAGCTGATCGGCGGCGGCGGCACGGAAGGTGTCGGCGGCGCCGAGCACGACGCTCTGTCCGTCGGCCACCAGGACGCGGGCGAGCTTTCCGGTGGTGGTGGTCTTGCCGGTTCCGTTGACGCCGACGACCATCACGATGCCCGGCTTGCGGTCCTCCGGCTCCGTCTTCACCGCGCGGTCCATGTCGCGGCCGACCAGCGTGACCAGTTCCTCGCGGAGCAGGGTGCGCAGCTCCTCCGGGGTGCGGGTGCCGAGCACCTTCACGCGCTCACGCAGCCGCTCGACCAGCTCCTGGGTGGGCTGCACACCGACGTCGGCGGTGAGCAGGGTGTCCTCGATCTCCTCCCAGGTGTCCTCGTCGAGGTGCTCGCGCGACAGCAGCGTGAGCAGCCCCTTGCCGAGGGCGTTCTGGGAGCGGGAGAGCCGGGTCCGCAGCCGGACCAGGCGGCCGGCGGTGGGTTCCGGGATCTCGATCTCGGGAGCTTCGGCGGGCGGCTCCTCGACTACGACCGGAGCCGAGCCGTCCGGGAGATCCACCTCCTCTATGGTGCGCCGCGGTTCCTCCCGCGGCGTCTCGGCCTCGTCGCCGACGTGCGGCTCGGCCGGTGGGGCGGTGATGTCGGGCGCCGCGGGCGGGGGCGGAGGCAGCTGCTTCTTGCGCCGGCTGCCGACGATGAGCCCGCCGAGCGCGCCGATCACGACCACGGCGATGACTACAGCAAGGATGACGATGTCCATAACGGGTCCAGTATCAGTCATGGGCCCCCGGGTCACCCCGCTCGCGCGCCCCCTCGGGGCCGGGTGCCGCCGGATCTCCACACCCCTGGATGTCTGACGCCTCGTCAGCTACCGTCCCCCGGACACCCGCCCGGCGGAGGGAGACGCCCCCATGCCCGTCACGGTCGCACGCTTCAACCTCGTCGCTCCCGGGGCCGGCCCCGCCGAGCTCGGCGCCCGCTACCGGGCGGCCCTGGAAATGGCCGCGTACGCCGACGACCGGGGCGTGAGCACGGTGCAGACGGAGGAGCACCACGGGGCGGACAACAACTGGCTGCCGTCACCGTTCGCCTTCGCGGGGGCCGTCTTCGGCGCGACCCGGCGTGTCGCGGTCACCGTCTCGGCGATCATCGGCCCGCTGCACGACCCGCTGCGACTGGCCGAGGAGATCGCCGTGCTGGATCTGCTGAGCGGCGGCCGGCTGGTGACCGTCGCCGGGATCGGGTACCGGCCGGAGGAGTACGAGCAGTTCGGCGTGGACTTCACCCGGCGCGGCGCCCTCCAGGACGAGCTGCTGGAGACAGTGCTGGCGGCTTGGACGGGTGAGCCCTTCTCCTACCGCGGCCGCACGGTCCGCGTCACACCGCGTCCCTTCACCGAACCGCACCCGATGCTCCTGGTCGGCGGCTCGTCCCGCGCAGCGGCCCGCCGCGCCGCCCGGCTCGGACTGCCGTTCTTCCCGAGCGCGCACCTGCCGGAGCTGGAGGCGTACTACAAGGAGCGGCTCGCCGAGTACGGCACCGAGGGCTGGGTGATGATGCCCGCCGCCGAGACGCCCCTGCTGCACGTGGCGGAGGACCCGGACCGGGCGTGGGCGCGGTACGGGCGGCACTTCCTGCACGAGGCCCGGACGTACGCCGCCTGGCAGCCGGGCGGGATGCGCTCGGCGGTGAAGTCGGCCGCGTCGACGGTCGAGGAGCTGCGCGCCGAGGGCGTGTACCGGATCCTCACCCCGGAGGCGTGCGTGGCGCTGGGGCTGGATTCCTACGTCCTGCATCCGCTGGCGGGCGGGATGCCGGTGGAGGAGGGATGGCGGAGCCTGCAGCTGTTCTGCGAACGGGTGCTGCCGGGGCTGGACCGCTGACGCTGCCGGAGGTCGGGGTCCGGTGCACGACAGACCGCCGCCCCGGCTCGGGCAGTGGCCGAACCGGGGCGGCGGCGGGTTACGGGGAGAGGGGCAGCGGGGACTTTGGCCCTTCCCCCCGAGTCTCGGGACGGGTCTAGCCCATCTCCTCCAGGGCCTTGCCCTTCGTCTCCTTGACGAACTTCAGGACGAACGGGATCGAGAGCGCGGCGAACGCGGTGTAGATCACGTAGGTCGCGGAGAGGTTCCAGTCGGCCAGGGACGGGAAGCTCGCGGTGATGGCCCAGTTGGCGATCCACTGCGCGGCGGCGGCCACACCCAGGGCGGCGGCACGGATCCGGTTCGGGAACATCTCGCCGAGCATGACCCAGACGACCACACCCCAGGACAGGGCGAAGAAGAGAACGAAGACGTGCGCGGCGATCAGGGCGATCCAGCCCTGCGTGGCCGGCAGCTTGCCGTCGACGAGGTGGTGGGAGAAGGCCCAGGCCTCCAGCGCGAGGCCGACGACCATGCCGACCGAGCCGATGATCGCGAGCGGCCGGCGGCCGATGCGGTCGACGAAGATCATCGCGATGACGGTGCCGACGATGTTGATGATCGACGTGGTGAAGGAGTAGAAGAACGAGTCGGCGGGGTCGACGCCGACCGACTGCCACAGCGTCGCGGAGTAGTAGAACGCGACGTTGATGCCGACGAACTGCTGGAAGACCGACAGGCCGATGCCGATCCAGACGATCGGCTTGAAGAAGAAGCCGCCGCCGAGCAGGTCCTTGAAGCTCGACTTGTGCTCGCTCTTCATGGCGCCCTCGATCTCGGCGACACGGGCGTTCAGGTCGACGTCCTTGCCCTCGACCTCGGCGAGGATCTCCCGGGCGCGCTCATGCTTGCCCACGGAGATGAGGAAGCGCGGGGACTCGGGGATGGCGAAGGAGAGCAGCCCGTAGAGGACGGCCGGGACGACCATGACGCCGAGCATGACCTGCCAGGCCTCCAGGCCCATCAGCTTCCCGCGCTGGTCGCCGTCGGCGGCGTTCAGCAGACCCCAGTTGACCAGCTGCGACACGGCGATGCCGATGACGATCGCGGCCTGCTGGAAGGAGCCGAGCCGGCCGCGGTAGGCGGGCGGTGCGACCTCGGCGATGTAGGCCGGGCCGATCACGGACGCCATGCCGATGGCGAAGCCGCCGACGACGCGCCAGAAGGCCAGGTCCCACAGCGCGAAGGGCAGCGCGGAGCCGACGGCGCTGATCGTGAAGAGGACCGCCGCGATCTGCATGCACCGGATACGCCCGATGCGGTCGGCTATGCGACCGGCGGTGGCGGCGCCGACGGCGCAGCCGATGAGGGCGATGGCGATGACCTGGGCGAGGGCCGCGGAGCCGACGTCGTAGCGGTCACGGATGGCCTCGACGGCACCGTTGATCACGGAACTGTCGTAGCCGAAGAGGAAACCGCCCATCGCGGCCGCCGCCGCGATGAAGATGACGTGCCCGAGATGATCGGGGTGAGCCGTCCTGGCTCCTGACTTGGGTGCCTGCGCTGTGCTGGTCACGTGTACTCCTCGGGCCACCGGCAGCGCTGCCGGAGGGAATCAGCCCTTCGAGGTGCCACCTGAAGGTACCTGAAGGTAAAAGGAACGTTGCAGAGACTATGCCTTCAAGTTTCGAAGTCAATAGGGCGACCGATTTCGATCTGAGGCAGGAGTGTGGCGACTATGTGTTCAAGTGTTGAAGTCTTGAAGAGTCCCAGGTGAGGCCGGTGTAGAGCACACCTATCTAGCGGAGGCGCTGGCTGATGACCTTCGACACACCGTCGCCCTGCATGGAGACGCCGTAGAGCGCGTCGGCGACCTCCATGGTGCGCTTCTGGTGGGTGATCACGATCAGCTGGGAGGCTTCCTGGAGCTCCTGCATGATGCGGATCAGCCGCTGGAGGTTGGTGTCGTCGAGGGCGGCCTCGACCTCGTCCATGACGTAGAACGGGCTGGGCCGCGCCTTGAAGATCGACACGAGCATGGCCACCGCGGTCAGCGACCGCTCCCCGCCCGAGAGCAGCGACAGCCGCTTGACCTTCTTGCCCGGCGGCCGCGCCTCGACGTCCACGCCCGTGGTGAGCATGTTGTCGGGGTCGGTCAGGATCAGCCGCCCCTCGCCGCCGGGGAACAGCCGGCTGAAGACGCCCTCGAACTCCCGGGCCGTGTCGCGGTACGCCTCGGTGAAGACCTGCTCGACGCGCTCGTCGACCTCCTTCACCACCTGGAGGAGGTCCGCCCGCGTCTTCTTCAGGTCCTCGAGCTGCTCGCTGAGGAACTGGTGGCGCTCCTCCAGCGCCGCGAACTCCTCCAGGGCGAGCGGGTTCACCTTGCCGAGCTGCTGATAGGCACGCTCGGCGGCCTTCAGGCGCTTCTCCTGCTCGGCCCGGAGATACGGCCGGGGCCGGTTGCGCGGGTGCTCCGGGTCCTCCGGCAGCTCCTCGCCCTCGGCGGGGGGCGAGGGCGGCACGAGCTGGTGCGGTCCGTACTCCGCCACCAGCCCGGCCGGTTCGACACCCAGCTCCTCCAGCGCCTTGGTCTCCAACTGCTCGATGCGCAGCCGCTTCTCGGCGCCGAGTACCTCGCCACGGTGGACCGAATCCGTCAACTTGTCGAGCTCGGCCTTGAGATCGCGCCCCTCGGTGCGGGCGCGGGCGAGTTCCTGCTCGCGGCGGGCCTTGGCGGCCTCGGCGGCGGTGCGCTCTTCGTCGGCGCGGGCCAGGGAGACCTCGACGTGCGCGAGCAGCTGCCGCGCACCCGCACCGACGGCCTCGGCGACGGCCGCCTCGTGGCGCAGCCGGGCCCGCCGCTGCTCGGCACGCGCGCGTGCCTCGCGTTCCGCACGGGCGGCCCGGTCCAGGGAGTCGGCCCGTCCGGCCAGCCCCTTGACGCGTTCCTCGTGCGTACGGGCCTGGAGCCGGGCCTCCATCTCGGTCTGGCGTGCGTTGGCACCGTCGGCGGCGAGCCGGTCCCGTACGGAGGTGTCGGGCTCCTCGTCGATCGGCGTCTCCTCGGCGACGGCGAGCCGCTCGGCGAGTTCCTCGACCTCTTCGAGCGCCCGGTCGAGGGCCTCCTGCGCCCGGGCCGCGGCGGCGGTGGACCGCTCGGCCTCCCCCGCGGCGCCCCGTGCCTGCCCGGCGAGGCGGCCCAGCTGCTGGGCGACGGCCGACTTCTCCCGGTCGGCCGCCCGGCGCCGCTCCCCCAGCTCCTCGACCAGTACGGCGGCTTCCTTGCGTCGCTCGACGGCGGCCTGCTGGGCCTCGGTCAGCTCCTCGCAGCGGACGGCGAGCTCCTCCAGCTCGGCGGCGGCATCGTCGACGGAGGCCTGGACCTCCAGGAGGCTGGGGGCGCCCGCGGAGCCGCCGTGGGCGAAATGGGCGCCGAGGAGGTCGCCTTCGGTGGTGACCGCGGTGAGGTCCGGGCGGGGGTAGACGAGGTCTTCGGCGTCTTCGAGGGTGCCGACGACGACGATGCCGTGCAGCAGCCGGCGGACGGCCGGCATGAGGTCGGAGGGGCCGCGTACCAGGTCTGCGGCCAAGGTGTGACCTGCGGGTGCGTCTGGGCTGGTCGCGCCGTTCCCCGCGCCCCCGGGGGCGTCGGGAGCCCCTGCCAGGAGCAAGGTCGCCCGGCCTCCGTCCTGCTTGCGCAGGAGTCTGATCGCGTCTGCCGCCGAGGCCGGGGTCGTGACGGCGATCGCGTCCGCTGCCGCTCCGAACGCCGCGGCGACGGCGACCTCGTGGCCGGGGGTCACCGTCAGGAGTTCCGCCGCCGGGCCGAGCAGGCCGGAGAGACGGTCCTTCGCGGCCAGCAGTATCCCGGTGCCGTCCTTGCGGCGCAGGCCGAGGGCCAGGGCCTCGTGGCGGGCCTGGGTCGCCGCGCGTTTGCGTTCCGCCGCGGTGGCGGCCTCCCGGGCAGCCGTGAGGGCGGCCTCGGCGTCGGCCATCTGCTGCTTGGCCGACTCGTGCCGCTCGGCGAGTTCCGCGTCGCCCGCGTCGAGGCCGTCGACCTCGGCCTTGAGGGCCTCGTACTCCTCCTGGGCGGCGACGGCACGTTCCTGCGCCTCGTCGCGGGCGGCGGCCAGGCGCTCGATCTCGGCCTGGGCGGAGGCCGCGCGGGAGCGGGCGGCGTTGACCTGGCCGCTGAGGCGGGCCAGTCCCTCACGCCGGTCGGCGATGGCACGGGCGGCGTCCTTCAGGCGCCGTTCCTCCTCGATGAGCGCGCGTTCCAGCTCGGCACGGTGGGCGACCGTGTCCTCCAGGGCGCGTTCGGCCGCTTCCAGGGCGGCCTCCAGCTCGGCCTCCTGCTCACGGATGCGGGCGGCCTCGCGCTCCATGTCCTCGGGGTCGCGGCCGCGTCGCTCCTCGGGGGGCGCGGAGGTGGCGCTCTTCACCCGGGCGTCGGCCAGTGAGATCGTGCCCCGCACGCGTTCGGCGAGCTGGGAGAGTTCGTACCAGGTCTGCTGGGCGCGCTGGAGGCGTGGTGTGAGCTGCCGGACCTCGTCCTCCAGGAGGGCCTCGCGCTGTTGCGCCCTGCGCAGGTCCTGCTCGGCGGACTCCTTGCGCTCCTTCAGCGCGGCCTCGTCGGCGACCTCGGCCTTGAGCGCTTCCTGGAGCCGCACGAGGTCGTCGGCCAGCAGGCGCAGGCGGGCGTCGCGCAGGTCGGCCTGGATGACGGCGGCCCGGCGGGCGACGGCGGCCTGGCGGCCGAGGGGCTTGAGCTGGCGTCTGAGTTCGTCGGTGAGGTCCTGCACGCGTGCGAGGTTGGCCTGCATCGCGTCCAGCTTGCGCAGCGCCTTCTCCTTGCGCTTGCGGTGCTTGAGGACGCCGGCGGCCTCCTCGATGAAGGCGCGTCGGCCCATGGGATCGGCGTGCAGCACGGAGTCGAGCTGGCCCTGCCCGACGATCACGTGCATCTCGCGGCCGATGCCGGAGTCGGAGAGGAGGTCCTGGATGTCGAGGAGGCGGCAGGTCTCGCCGTTGATCTGGTACTCGCTGCCGCCGTTGCGGAACATGATCCGCGTGATGGTGACCTCGGCGTACTCGATGGGCAGGGCCCCGTCGGAGTTGTCGATGGTCAGGGACACCTCGGCCCGGCCCAGCGGGGGGCGGCCGGTGGTGCCGGCGAAGATGACGTCCTCCATCTTTCCGCCGCGCAGCGACTTGGCGCCCTGCTCTCCCATGACCCAGCTGAGCGCGTCGACGACGTTGGACTTGCCCGAGCCGTTCGGTCCGACGACGCACGTGATCCCCGGCTCGAACCGGAGGGTGGTCGCGGAGGCGAACGACTTGAACCCGCGGAGGGTCAGGGCCTTGAGGTGCACGCCGCCGGACTCTACCGCCCGGGTCGGTCTCACTCCATGAACCCACGGTTTCACCGCTGAACGCGCAGGGCACATCAGACGTTAAAGAAGGTGAAAGGATGCGGGGGCAAGAAAGAAGGGACGCCGGCGGGGCGTCCCTTGCACTTCTGACAACTAGGCGGTTGTGACGGGCGGCCCAACCACTGCTGTACCGATGTGGAGCGGTGCAGTGATCAGGTGAGCGCAGGCTCCGCCTGGTGTGCGTCAACGCTCTCCATGATCCTGTCGTGAGAAGCGGCAGCCGTCAGCGCCTCGTTCTCCGCCTGGATCCGTCCGAGCTCGGATTCCAGGTCCTGGACGCGCTGCTGGAGCCGTCGCATCTCGGCGAGGAGTCGCGGGTCGGAGCCGCCGACGTAACCGAGAAGCGCCTTTGCCATGATGGATGGTCCTCCACAATGCGTGACCGACCGCTGCGGTGTGGGTCGTGAGGGATTCGCACCCGCGGTCTTGGCAGGGCCTGGAGTTGTACTGCCGTTCAGCCATGCCAAACAGCTAAGGTGCGCGGGGCTTTCAGCGTCTCACCAAAAAGTTTGACGGTCAACACGATCACGCCCCGTATCAAGGGGCGGCCCGGGCACGCGCGGCCTGGAACGGCCGTACTGCGGCTTCTGCGGGACCCTCGGGGCGTGGCGATCATCCTTGCGTGCGGAGCGCGCCAAGGCAAGCGGTTCCGGCAATCACCAGCAAGTTTCCACTCCGGGCGGTCGCCCGGTCCCCGTTCGCGGGCGGCTCGCGGGGCCGCCCGGCGGGCCCGGTCAGCGGATGGCGAAGCCGTCGTAACCGCCGCGGGGTGTGTCCCAGATCTCGGTGACGCCGTCCACGCGGCCGGGCGTGTCGTCGCCCTGCAGCCACTCCAGAAGCCCCTCGCACCCCTCACGCCCGCCCTCGGCGACCACCTGGACCCGCCCGTCGCCCAAATTGAGAGCAAAGCCACTCAGGCCGCCGATCTCCAACGCCTTGGCCCGCGTGAACCAGCGGAAACCCACACCTTGGACGCGTCCCCGCACCCAGGCGACCAGTCGCACATCTTCGCTCATGACTGCAACCTAACCGCCCAATCTCCCTCCGGGCGCTTCCTCCACTTGCGCCATGCGGTACCGTCCCCCCTCAACGAATCTCATATGAAACTCACACGATCGAGTGAGTTTGGTGTTGATCTCGAGGACGAGTCGACCCCCAGGACGAGGAAGGCCAGGACATGGGACGCCACCGACGCTCCGACGCCGGCCGCGCCGCCACGGGCCGCGCCACGGGAATCACCCACCCCGACGGCTTCACCCACGGCCACGATCCGCTGTACACCGCGGACGGCGCTCCGACGATGGGCATCGCGCCCTACCTGAACCCGGAGGCGTACGCCGAGACCAGCGCCAGGAGCGAGGCCTATCTGTTCGGCGCGGAGACCTCCGCGGCCGGTGACCGCTTCACGGACACGGCCGTCCTCGCGAGCGACGGTTTCGGCTCCGGCGGTTTCACCCCCGACGTCGGCACCCGCCGCGCGGGCGTGCACCGCCGCCGCAAGAAGGCCGCCCGGCCGATGCGCACCGGCCTGCTCGGCGTCTCCGCCGCCGTCGCCCTCGGCACGGTCGCGGTCGCCACGGGCGCCGTGCCCGGCCTCGACAACTACAAGCTCGGCGGGGGCGGCGGAGCCGACAACGTCCAGGCAGGCGACACGCCCACGAACACCCCGATCGAGCAGGGCGGCACGTCCGGCAGCGCCGACAGCCGGGGCGAGACGTCCACCAGCCGGGGCACCGAGCGTTCCGGCTCACCGTCGCCGTCGGCCTCGAAGACCTCGGCCGCGCCGACGAAGACGCCGGAGAAGCCCGAGAAGACGCAGGAGAAGACCCCGGAGAAGAAGAAGCCGGCGGCCACTCCCAGCGAGAAGCCCGAGAGCGAGCCCTCCCGGACGGCCACGAAGGCGCCCAGGACGCCCGGCACCTCCGCCGCCGTGTCCGGTGAGTCCGCCGCCGCGGCCCAGGTGCTGAGCCTCGTGAACGAGGAGCGGGCCAAGGTGGGCTGCAGCCCGGTCGCCGCCAACAGCGCCCTGACCAAGCTGGCCCAGAGCTACAGCGAGGAGATGGCCGCGCGGGGCTTCTTCGACCACACCGACCCGGACGGCAGCACCCCGTGGGACCGGGCCGAGAAGGCCGGGATATCCAACCTCGGCGGCGAGAACATCGCCCGCGGCCAGGCCGACGCCGCGGCAGTGATGGACGCCTGGATGAACAGCCCCGGCCACCGCGCGAACATACTGAACTGCGACTTCAAGACGCTGGGCGTCGGTGTCGAGCTCGGCTCGGGCGGCCCGTGGTGGACCCAGAACTTCGGCTACTAGTGCCGCCGGCAGGCACCGTTCGCCCCTGAGGGAGCGGCGTCCGGTGCGTGCTCTCGGCGTTCCGGCCGGAAGCCCTCGCACTGGGACGTACCTAAGCTTTCGGCCGGTCCGGCGTGCGGGCATCGCGACGGGGCGAACGCTGCCTGCCGCGGCACCAGGTCCTGCGCCTCGCTGAGAGGTACGGCGTTTCCCACCAGGAAGGGCCCGGTGGCCGGGCGGACGACGTGCTCAGGCGGCGGCCAGGCCCCTGCGGAACACCGTGGCCGTCTCCGCCACCCTGCGGCCCAGCACTTCGGCCGTGGCGATGTCGGCCTTGTGGACCGCCTCGGGGCCCTCGTCCGCGTTGGTCTGTGCGGCCGCACCCGCGAAGACGCCGAGGCGGTTGAGGTCCTGCTCGGATCCGGTGCTGCTGTTCCAGCCCGGGAGCAGGCCCAGGTTGACCCAGTGCATGCCGAGCTGTGCGGCGAGGATCTGGAAGTACTGCAGGGTGTGCAGCTTGTCGCCGCTCTTGGAGGCGGAGTTGGTGAAGCCCGCGGCCAGCTTGTCCTTCCAGGCCTGGGTCGCCCAGCGCTTCGACGTGGCCTCCGCGAAGACGTGGAAGGCGCCGGACGCGGTGCCCATGTAGGTCGGTGATCCGAACACGATGGCGTCCGAGCGGTCGAGGATCGCCCACTGCTCTTCCGTGATCTCGTCGACGTTGATCAGGTGCACCTCGGCACCGGCTTCGACGGCACCGGCCCGGACGGCCTCGGCGATGACGGCGGTGTGGCCGTAGCCCGAGTGGTAGGCGAGGGAGACGACAGGGGTGGTCACGTGAGTACTCCTGATGTAGGCAGGTCGCTGACGATGAGGAAAGGTAAGCACTAACTTCTAGTTAGTGCAACCTGTCGGTTAGCGCTGTGCTGGCGTACTCTGGTCGCATGACCACCACCCAGGAGCTCTCGGAGGGCCTCGGCGACCTTCCGTTCAACGTGTTCGCCAAGGCCTGCCCGTCGCGCGGCACGCTGGAGCACGTCACGGGCCGCTGGGGCGGCCTCGCGCTCGGCGCCCTGTACGAGGGTTCGCTGCGCTTCAACGAGCTGCGCCGGCGCGTCGACGGGGTGAGCGAGAAGATGCTGTCCCAGACGCTGCACGCCCTGGAGCGCGACGGCCTGGTGCACCGTGAGGCCCAGCCGAGCAATCCGCCCCGCGTGGACTACGAACTGACGCCGCTGGGGCGCGACGTGGCCGAGCGGCTGCTCGCCCTCATCCACTTCGTGGAGGGCAGCATGGAAGAGGTCCTGGCCGCACGCGAGCGGTACGACTCCGCTAGGGCGTGATCCGCGGCGGCCGCTGGCACTTGGGGCAGTAGTAGCTCGACCGGTTCATCCAGGGCCGTCGGCGCATCGGCGTGCCGCAGCGCCGGCAGGGCATGCCCTCGCGCCCGTACGCGTCGAGCGAGCGGTCGAAGTAGCCCGACTCGCCGTTGACGTTGACGTAGAGGCTGTCGAAGCTGGTGCCGCCCACCGCGAGGGCCGCGTTCATCACGTCCCGTACGTGGCCCAGGAGCATCAGGGTGCGGGGGCGTGTGAAGGTCGCGGTCGGGCGCTCGTAGTGGATGCGGGCCCGCCACAGCGCCTCGTCGGCGTAGATGTTGCCGACACCGCTGATCAGTGACTGGTCGAGCAGGGCCCGCTTGATCGTGGAGCGCTTGCGGCGCAGCGCACGGTGGAAGGCCTCGTCGTCGAAGAGCTCGTCGAGCGGGTCACGGGCGATGTGTGCGATGACGTCCGGCAGGCCCTCGGCCGTGTTGTCGTGCAGCGAGAGACCGCCGAAGGTGCGCTGGTCGACGAAGCGGAGTTCGGTCTCCAGGGCGTCGGTGAAACGGACGCGGACGCGCAGGTGCTTCTCGTCCGGAGCGGTGTGCGGCTGCACCAGGAGCTGGCCGCTCATGCCGAGGTGGGCGAGGATCGACTGGTCCGTGTCCTCCAGGGGCAGCCACAGATACTTGCCGCGGCGGCTGGGGACGCCGATGCGGTGGCCCTTGAGGCGGTGCGCGAAGTCGTCGGCACCGGCGAGGTGGCGGCGCACCGCACGCGGGTGCAGCACCTCGGCCTCGGCGACGGTCCGGTGGGCGACCCACCGCTCGAGACCGCGCCGTACGACCTCGACCTCGGGCAACTCGGGCATGGACTCCCCCGTCACGGACCTGTGGATGACCCGAGCGCCCGCCCCGGGCAGGGGCGGGCGCTCGGGTGCGCGGTGTGCCCGCCCGGTGCGGGCGGCGGCCGGTCAGCCTCCGGCGCTGCCTTCGGTGACCGTCTGGGCGGCCTGAGCGGCTGCCGTCTGCGTCGCCTCGGCGTCCTTCGCCGCCTTGGCGCGCTCGTCCGCCGCGGCCCGGATGGACCGCCATGCGGACTCGGCGGCCTGCTGCTCCGCCTCCTTCTTGCTGCGGCCGGTGCCGGTGCCGTACGAGACGCCTCCGACGCGGGCGGCAGCAGTGAAGGTCTTCTCGTGGTCGGGGCCGGTCTCCGTGACCAGGTACTCGGGAACGCCGAGTCCCTCGGTGGCGGTGAGCTCCTGGAGACTGGTCTTCCAGTCCAGGCCGGCTCCGAGGTTCGAGGACTTCTCGATCAGGGGGTCGAACAGGCGGTGCACGAGCTCCGCCGCCGAGTCCAGTCCCTGGTCGAGGTAGACCGCGCCGATCACCGCTTCGAGGGTGTCGGCGAGGATGGACGCCTTGTCCCGGCCGCCCGTGCCCTCTTCACCCCGGCCGAGCCGGATGAAGGAGCCCAGGTCGAGCCCGCGGCCCACTTCGGCGAGTGCACGCGAGTTCACCACCGCGGCCCGCAGCTTGGCCAGCTGGCCTTCTGGGAGGTCGGGGTGGGTGCGGTACAGCGTGTCCGTGACCACGAGGCCGAGGACGGAGTCCCCGAGGAACTCCAGGCGCTCGTTGGTCGGCAGACCGCCGTTCTCGTATGCGTACGACCGGTGGGTCAGTGCGCGCACCAGAAGGGCGGACTCGAGCTTGTAGCCGAGCCGCCCTTCCAGAAGCGTGTGGGACGAGGCCTGGTTGTCCGCCGGAGCACTCCCGCTCGCACGGGAAGACTTGTTCTTAGGCGTGGACACAGTGCCTCTCACCAGCCGCTCAGACCTCGAGGACCTGGCGCTTGTTGTAGGTGCCGCACGACGGGCACGCGATGTGCTGCTGCTTGGGCTCGTGGCAGCGCTCGCACGCAACCAGGGTGGGGACCGCAGCCTTCCACTGCGACCGGCGGTGGCGCGTGTTGCTGCGCGACATCTTCCGCTTCGGAACAGCCACGGCTACTTCTCCTGCTTCTCGTCGACGCCCGCTTCCGCGTCAGCGCCGCTCATCTCGTCCTTCTCGCCGTCCTTCATGGTGCCGGCGAGTCCCTGCAATGCCGCCCAACGGATGTCGACGGCGTCATGGTGGTGGTCCGGGTCGTCCGCCAGCCGTGCGCCGCACTCGGCGCACAGCCCGGGGCAGTCTTCCCGGCACACCGGCTGCATCGGCAGTGCGAGCACCACCGCATCACGCAGCACGGGCTCGAGGTCGAACAAGCCGTCCTCGAGGAAGAGCCTGTCCTCGTCGTCCTCGGCGTCGTCGCCCGGTTCCGCGATCACACGGCCCCGGTCGTCGGCGTCAGGGTACGAGAACATCTCCTGGAACTCCGCTTCGAGATCCTGCTCGAGCGGCTCCAGACACCTTACGCACTCCCCCTCGGCCGCGGCACGGGCGGTGCCTGTGACGAGCACCCCTTCCATGACCGACTCCAGGCGGAGTCCGAGCTCCACCGGGGCGCCTTCCGGCACTCCGATGACCCCCTTGATACCGAAGTCCTTGGGAGCGTCGACCGTGCGGGTCAGGCGCTGCAGCGCACCAGGCCGCCGTCCCAGCTCGTGTGTGTCGAACACGAGGGGGTTGCGGTGGTCGAGGCGGGCGTTCAGGGCCATTCCAACTTTCGGTCTGCAGAACTCGGGGGACGCCGCCCTTAGACGTTCCCGGGCAGCGGTGATCGCGGACGTACGCGCGACCGAAGAGCCAGGATACTGGACCTTTCGCTCTCGGCCCAATCCGGGGCTCAGCCCTGACCGCGGCCCTGCTCGTAGGCCCGCAACTGCTCCGCGCTGATCATGCTGGTGTCGAAGAGACTGGTCTCGTCGAGGGCATAGCCCTGCTGGGCCTGGTGCCCCTGCTGCGGCTGCTGCTGGGCCTGGCTGGGGTCGTAGCCGCCGTGCTGGGCGTCGTAGCCCTGGTAGGCGTACGGGTCGGCGTGCTGGTAGCCGTAGGGGTCCTGCTGAGCGGCGTAGGCCTGCTGCGGGTAGCCGCCGTAGGGGTCGGGCTGCTGGACGGGGGCGTCCCCCGCCGGGGCGTAGCCGGCGGCTGGGGCGTACGCCGGCTGCTGCTGCGCGTAGTCCTGCTGCTGCGCGGGCTGCCCTGCCGGGGGCTTCTGGTCGGCGAGGGCGGCCAGGTCGGCGAGGTAGTCGGCGTCGCTGGTGTGCTGGACGGTGCTCGCGTCGTCGGCGAGGGCACCGAGGTCGTCGGTGGCGATCCGCCCGTGCAGCTTCTGCCGGCCGCGGCCGACGGCCTCCAGGGTCTTGGCGAGGACCGCCTCGAAGGCGCCCAGCTTCACGTCGACGTACTCGTCGGCGCTGCGGCGCTGGGTCTGCGGGTCGTGGCTGCGCTCGGGGGCGTCCTCGTCCTCGTAGCCCTGCTCGTCGACACCGGGGCCGGTGCCCAGCAGCTTCTCGCGGCCACGGCCCACGGAGCCCAGCGTCTTGGTGAGGACGACCTCGAAGTTGGCGAGCTTGGAGTCGACGTACTCGTCGGCCTCGGCGCGGATCTCCTCGGCCTCCTGGCGGGCCTCGGCGAGGATCCGGTCGGCCTCGGCCTGGGAGCGGCGGGCGACCTCGGTGCCGGAGATCAGGGAGCCGCGCTCGGCGTGCGCGCTCTCGATGATCTGCTGGGCCTCCTGGCGGGCCTGCTCGACCATCTGCTCCCGCCCGCCGATCAGCTCCTGGGCCTGGGCGAGGGAGTCGGGCAGCGCCGCACGCACCTCTTCCAGCATCGCGAGCAGTTCGGCGCGGTTGACCACGCACGAGGCCGACATGGGCATGGACCGGGCGCCGGAGACCGCGGAGACGATCTCGTCGAGCTTCTTCTGCACGTCCACCGTGTGCTCGCCACTCTCTACAGATGCGTTGGAGACGGACGGGACGACTGTACGGCCATGGGATCCCCCCGGAACACCGGGTGACGGGCAGTCAGCCCCCGTGCGAGCCTCCGGAGCCGGTTCAGTCCCTCTTCAGGCGCTCGGTCAGGACCTGGAGGACCTCGGCGGGCACCAGGTGGGAGACGTCGCCGCCCCAGGTCGCGACCTCCTTGACCAGGGAGGACGACAGGAAGCTGTAGGTGGGGTTGGTGGGGATGAAGAGGGTCTCCACGCCCGAGAGGCCGTTGTTCATCTGGGCCATCTGCAGCTCGTAGTCGAAGTCGCTGACCGCGCGCAGGCCCTTGACGATGGCGGGGATGTCGCGCTGCTTGCAGAAGTCGACGAGCAGGCCGTGGAAGGCCTCCACGCGGACGTTGCCGTACTCGGCGGTGACCTGGCGGATCAGGTCGATCCGCTCCTCGATCTCGAACAGGCCCTTCTTGGCCTGGTTGATCATCACCGCGACGTAGACCTCGTCGTACAGCCTGGAGGCGCGGGAGATGATGTCGAGGTGTCCGTTGGTGATCGGGTCGAACGACCCGGGACAGACGGCGCGGCGCACTTGTGATCCCTCGCTCTCCGGTCCGGTCATCGTGCGTCTTCGCACGTAGAGGCGGCGCGACCGTACCAAAACGTTCCCTCGCCGTAGCGACGGGCCCGGAGGGGTTCGAAACCCTCGGGCCACCGGAATTCACCGCCTCTGGTGCTGCGCTCCACGGTGACGAGGGCTTCCCCGGCGAGCCAGCCCTCTGTGCGGAGTGTGAGGAGGATCTCCCGAAGATCGTCGTCCGTGACGGCGTACGGGGGGTCGAGGAAGACGAGGTCGTAGGGGGCGCCCGGGGGTGCCGTCCGGATGATCTGTTCTGCTTTGCCCGCTCTGACCTCGGCGCCGGGGAGGCCGAGGTTCTTGACGTTCTCGCGGACCGTCCGGACGGCCTTGGCGTCGGCTTCGACGAGGAGGGTGTGGCCGGCGCCTCGGGAGAGGGCCTCCAGACCCACGGCTCCTGACCCCGCGTAGAGGTCGAGGACGCGTTCGCCGTCCAGGGGGCCGCCGAGGAGGGACTGCCAGGTGGAGAAGAGGCCTTCGCGTGCGCGGTCGGAAGTGGGGCGGGTGCCGGTGCCTGGGGGTACCGCCAGGCGACGTCCACCGGCTGTGCCGGCGATCACGCGGGTCATCTTCGGTCCTTGGTCGTGGGCGGCTTCAGATTCATTGTGGCTGGTCGCGCCCTCGCGGCGGTAGCCGCATATGGACGCCCCGCGCCCTTGGGGGCAACTCCCGTCACCCCTTTTCCAGGTACTGCTCCCGCTCCTCGTCCAGAAGGGCGTCCAGAGCCGTGCGCAGGGCCGGGAGGTGCGTCAGCTCCGGGTCGCTCGCGACCACCGCCGTCGCCTCCTGCCTCGCCTCCGCGATGATCTCCTCGTCCTCGATGACGGCGAGGACCTTCAGGGAGGTCCTGGCGCCGGACTGGGCCTGGCCGAGGACGTCTCCCTCGCGGCGCTGTTCCAGGTCGATGCGGGAGAGCTCGAAGCCGTCGAGGGTGGAGGCGACGGCGCCCAGGCGCTGGCGGGCCGCGCTCGCCTCGGGCATCTCGGTGACCAGCAGGCACAGGCCGGGGGCCGAGCCACGGCCCACGCGGCCGCGTAGCTGGTGGAGCTGGGAGACGCCGAAGCGGTCGGCGTCCATGATCACCATGGCGGTGGCGTTGGGGACGTTGACGCCGACCTCGATGACCGTCGTGGCGACCAGGACGTCGGTGTCGCCGGCGGCGAAGCGGCGCATGACGGCGTCCTTGTCGTCGGGGTGCATGCGGCCGTGCAGGACCTCGACGCGCAGGCCCTGGAGAGGGCCCTTGACCAGTTGGTCGGCCACGTCGAGCACGGCGAGGGGCGGGCGCCTCTCCGCCTCGTCCTCGGGGGACTTCTTCTTGGCGGACTTCTTCGGGTCGTCCTCCTCGTCGCCGATGCGGGGGCAGACGACGTACGCCTGGTGACCGTTCTCCACTTCCTCGCGGACCCTCTGCCACGCGCGGGACAGGAAGTGGGGTTTGTCGGCGGCCGGGACCACATGGCTGGCGATCGGCGAGCGGCCGGCCGGCAGCTGGTCGAGGACGGAGGTCTCCAGGTCGCCGAAGACGGTCATGGCGACCGTGCGCGGGATGGGCGTGGCGGTCATGACCAGCAGATGCGGGGGTTGTTTGCCCTTGCCGCGCAGGGCGTCACGCTGCTCGACGCCGAAGCGGTGCTGTTCGTCGACCACGACCAGGCCCAGGTCGTGGAACTGCACCTTGTCCTCGATCAGCGCGTGCGTGCCGATGACGATGCCGGCCTCACCGGTGGTGAGGTCGAGCAGGGCGTGCCGCCGGGCGGCCGCTCCCATGGAACCGGTCAGCAGCACGACCTTGGTGGCCTGCTCGGCGCCGCCCAGCATGCCGCCCTCGGCCAGCTCGCCCATCATCTCGACGATGGACCGGTGGTGCTGCTGGGCGAGGACCTCGGTGGGCGCGAGCAGGGCGGCCTGGCCCCCGGCGTCGACCACGGCGAGCATGGCGCGCAGCGCCACCATCGTCTTCCCGCTGCCCACCTCCCCCTGCAGCAGCCGGTGCATCGGATGGTCGGTGGCCAGGTCGTCGAAGATCTCCCGGGAGACGCGTTGCTGGCCGTCGGTGAGGGTGAAGGGGAGGCGGGCGTCGAAGGCGGTGAGGAGGCCGTCGGGGGCGGGCTTGCGGGGGACGGCGGGCAGTTGGGCGTCCGCGTGGCGGCGGCGGGCCAGGGCGACCTGGAGGACGAAGGCCTCGTCCCACTTGAGGCGGGAGCGGGCGTCCTCGATGTCGGCCTTGGTGTGCGGGCGGTGGATCTTGAGGAGGGCTTCGGGGAGCGGGACCAGGCCGCGGCCCTCGCGCAGGGTGTCCGGGAGCGGGTCGACGGCCTCCTGGGCGGTGGGCAGCACCGTCTGGATCGCCTTGCCGATCTTCCAGGACTCCAGCTTGGCCGTGGCGGGATAGATCGGGATCAGCGCGCCCGCCCAGGTCTCGACGGACTCCTCCGGGTCGCCACGCAGCAACTCGTAGGCCGGATGCGCGAGTTGGAGGCGGCGGTTGAAGACGGAGACCTTGCCCGCGAACATCGCGCGGGTGCCCGGCAGGAGTTCCTTGTGGGGCTTGTGGACGCCCGCGCCGAAGAAGACCAGTTGGAGCCGGCCGCTGCCGTCCGTGATCGTGACCTCCAGGCGCTGGCCCTTGCCGCGCGGGGCCTTGGCGGAGGCGAACGTGTGCAGGCGGGCGTCGGCGACCTGCGCGACCACCGTGACGTGTTCGTCCATGGGGAGGTCGGCGAGGTGGGTGAGCTGGCCGCGCTCCTCGTATCTGCGCGGGTAGTGGTGCAGGAGGTCACCGACGGTGAGCAGGCCGAGGTGCTCGGCCATCACCTTCGCGGTGGCGGGGCCGAGCACCGACTTCAGCGGTTGTCGCAGGGGTTCTTCCAGTGCGGGCACGAGATCCATTGCACACCACGCCACTGACATTGGCCCGGGGCCGCGGCCGGATCGCCGTAAAGATCCCGGAAACCCCTGGTCAGGCGGCTGGTTCGGGCCTTAGGATGACGCGCTCCCGGCCCTCTTCCGCGGTCACCGCCCCACCGGGACCGCCCGACCCCGCGCCGTCGCGAGTCCCCCACCGGCGCCGTGATGATGGACTCCCAGACCTCACAGCCGTCCCAGGCACCCCATTCGCCCCCGTCACCTCATACGTTCCAGGTCGACCTGCGTGGTCTGGTGGACCTGCTCTCCCATCACCTCTACTCCAGTCCGAAGGTGTATCTGCGGGAGCTGCTGCAGAACGCCGTCGACGCCATCACGGCCAGACGCGCGACGGAACCAGGCGCTCCGGCCCGGGTCCGGCTGTACGCCGAGGGCGGTGCCCTGCGCGTCGAGGACACCGGCGTGGGGCTCACCGAGGCGGACGTGCACAGTCTGCTGGCCACCATCGGGCGCAGTTCCAAGCGCGCCGAGGGGCTTCAGGAGGCACGCTCCGACTTCCTCGGGCAGTTCGGCATCGGGCTGCTGGCCTGTTTCGTCGTCGCCGAGCGGATCCGGGTCGTCAGCCGCAGCGCCCGTACGCCCGGGGCTCCGCCGGTGGAGTGGACGGCGTCCGACGACGGTTCGTACACCGTGCGGACGCTGCCGGACGCCGAGCGGCCCGAGCCGGGCACCACCGTGCACCTGATGGCCCGGGCCGGTTCCGCGGAGTGGCTCGCGCCTGGGCGGGTCGCGGCGCTGGCCCGGGACTTCGGGTCGCTGCTGCCGTACGACGTCCGGGTCGGCGACGAGAAGGTCACCGACCTCCCGGCGCCCTGGGACCGCCCGTACCCGGGCCCGGCCGCCCGCCGGATCGCCCTGGCCCGGCACTGCCACGACCTGTTCGGCTTCACCCCGCTGGACACGATCGACCTGTCCGTGCCGCTGGCCGGCGTGCGCGGGGTGGCGTACGTGCTGCCGTCGGCGGTGAGCCCGGCCCAGCGTGCGGGGCACCGGGTGCACCTGAAGGGCATGCTGCTGACCGATCGGGCCGAACAGCTGCTGCCCGACTGGGCGTTCTTCGTGCGCTGCGTGCTCGACACGGACAGTCTGCGGCCCACGGCGTCGCGCGAGGCGCTGTACGAGGACGAGACGCTGGCCGGTGTGCGCGAGGCGCTGGGCGAGCGGATCCGGGCCTGGCTGACGGGGCTGGCAGCGGGCGATCCCGAGCGGCTGGCCGCGTTCCTCGCGGTGCACCACCTGGGCGTGAAGTCGCTGGCCCGGCACGACCGGGAGATGCTGCGCACGATGCTGCCGTGGCTGCCGTTCGAGACGACCGACGGGCGACTGTCCCTGGAGGAGTTCGCACAACGGCACCCGGTGGTGCACTTCACGCGGACCGTCGAGGAGTACCGGCAGGTCGCGCCGATCGCCTCCGCGCAGGGCATCGGCGTGGTCAACGGCGGCTACACGTACGACAGCGAGCTGGTGGAGGCACTGCCGTCGGTGCGGCCGGGCACCGTGGTCGCCGAGCTGGACGCGGAGACGGTCACCGCGCATCTGGACGCGGTCGACCCGGCCGAGGAGCTGGCCCTGTCCGGTTTCCTGGCGGCGGCCCGGGCCCGGCTCGACCCGCTGGGCTGCGACGTCGTGCTGCGGGCCTTCCACCCGCTGTCGGTGCCCGCGCTGCACCTCGACGACCGGGACGTCCGGCACGAGCAGGCCCGGGCGGACGCCGAGGCGCAGGCCGACGACCTGTGGGCGGGCATCCTCGGCTCCCTGCGGGGTGGCGCACCCCGCGCGCGGCTGGTGCTCAACCACCTCAACCCGCTCGTGCGGCGGCTCAGCGCGCTGCCCGACCCGGAACTGATCGGCACCGCCACGGAGTCGCTGTACGGGCAGGCGCTGCTGATGGCGCAGCGGCCGCTGAGGCCGGCCGACTCGGCGCTGCTCAACCGCGCGTTCATCGGGCTCCTGGAGTGGGCCACACACAGCGAGGACGGCCGGGCATGACGGAGATCACGGACTTCGACACCCTGCGCGCGGCGATGGCGGAGAACTCCGGGCAGCCGGAGGGGCCGGCCCGCAACGCGCGTGCGGAGCAGCTGCTGACGGCGGCCGAGAAGCTGAACATCCCGCTGGCCGTGATCGAGGCGCTCGGGCACCAGCTGAAGGTCTACAACTACAGCTCCGAGAAGGGGAAGATGTTCGTCCCCTTCGCGCGCCTGTTGCGCATGTGGGACGAACGGCCCGAGGACTTCGACGAGTACGAGACCCACTCCCTGCACTGGGTCTTCAAGTGGGTCTCGGCAGGCATGCTCGACCAGCCCCACATCCCGCTCGCGTCGATCGAGAAATGGCTCGGCGAGATGGAGCACCGCTACCGGCTCGCCGGGCACTCCGAACGGGCCGTGCGCAGCGCCGAGCACAGCGTGGCCGCGCACGTCGGGGACGTGGCACGGGCCGAGCGGGCGTACGCGGCGTGGCTGGCCGCCGACCGGGACACCATGGCCGACTGCCACGCCTGCGAGTTGCACGGGCAGGGCTGGTGGCAGGCGGAGCAGGGGCGGGACTCCGAGGCTCTGGAGCTGTGGCGGCCGGTGCTGGAGGGCGAGTACGCCTGCGCCCACGAGCCGCACACGGTCCTCGCGTCCTCCCTGGTGCCGCTGCTGCGGCTGGGCCGTCTGGACGAGGCCCGGGCGAACCACCTGCGGGGCTTCCGGCTCGTACGCGCCATGGAGAGCATGCGCGGCGCGTACGCGGACCACGTGGAGTTCTGCGCGCTGACCGGCAACGAGGCGCGGGGCCTGGAGCTGCTCGCGGAGCGCCCGGCGTACTTCACCGACGACGGGCATCCGCGGAGCAAGCTGGACTTCATGAGTGTGGTGGCCCTGCTCATGGACCGGCTGACCGCGCTCGGGCTGGGTGCGCGGCAGGTGCCGGGTCCGGCCGGCCGGGAGTGGACCGCGAGTGAACTCGCCGCTCACGCGCGTGGCGAGGCCTTCGCCCTGGCGGCGCGCTTCGACGCACGCAACGGCACCGGGCATGTGAGCGAGCGGGCACGCGCGCGCATGGCGTGCCGGCCGCTGGCTGAGCGGCTGCCGCTGGGCGTGCGGTCGGTACGGCCGGCTCCCGTGCCCGGTCCCCCCGAGGCTCCGGTCCGCGTCACCGGGCAGGACCCGGCCGCCCTGCTGGCCGAGGCACGGCGGCTGTCGGACACCCTGCGGCCGAACGCCGTGGAGGCGTGGGCGGCCGCCGCCGAGGCCGCGGACGGCGCCGAGCTGGACCCGCGCGACCGTGCCGAGATGGTGGACCACGAGGCGATGTCCCTCGGCCCCGAGGGCGCCGGGCTCTTCGAGCAGGCAGCGGACCTGTACGCGGAGGCGGGCGACCCGGGCGAGGCCCTCGCGGCACGCGCGCGTGGGGCGTACGTCCGCGCGCTCGCGGGTGACGTGGACGGCGCCGTCGCGGCGGTGGCGGACCTGTACGACGAGGTCCTCGCGCTGTACGCCGCGGAGGGCACGGGGATGCGGCAGACGGCGTCCGTCGTGATGAGCCGGGCGCGGATCCTGACGCGGCGGGCGCACGAGACCGACGGCGACACGGCCGCCCTCGCCGAGGCCGAGTCCGCCGTCCGTGAGGTCATGGCACTCGTCGACGGCCGGACCGGTGAGGACGTACGGCTGGCCGCGCGGGTCGCCGAGTCGCAGGCGATGCTCGGGGAGCTGGCGGGTCTGGCCGGGGACCTGGAGACGGCCGCGGAGCTGTTCGCGGGGGGCGCGGCGGCGTTCGTCGCGGCGGGGCTGCCGTGGTTCGCGGTGGAGTACGAGGCCCGTCTGGCCTCCCTGGCCCATCACCTCGGCGACGCGGCGGAGACCGAGCGGGCGCTGCGGGCGGCCCTGGAGCACGGCGGAGCGCAGCTGGAGGCGCCCGGACGGGCCCGGCTGCACCTTCAGCTCGCCGAGGTCGTCGGTGGCCGGGGCGACGCCGTGGAGGCCGCCGAGCACGCCCTGGAGGCCGCCCACTGGGCCGACGAGGCGGGTGATTCGGCGACGTTGGGTGCCTGGGCGCGGCAGCAGCTCGGCGGGTTCCTGCTGCGGCAGGGGCGATGGGCCGAGGCCGCGGAGGTGCTGGAGTCGGCGCTGCCCGACCTGACCGCCGAGACGCACGGCGACGGAGCGGTCGTGCAGACGCAGTGGTGGCTCGGCGACTGCCTGAGCGAACTCGGTGAGCACCGCGCGGCGGCCGAACGGCGCCTGCAGGCCGCCGAGATCGCCCGGCACTGGCCCGAGCAGCACGACCACGCGACCCTCGCCCACCTGGCCGGGGAGTCCCTCGGGCAGGCCGGACTGCCCGCCGAGGCGGACCGGGCCTACGCCCGCGCGAGCGACCTGTGGCGCACACTCGGCGACACCCACGGCCTGGTCCGCTCCCTGCGCGCCCGCGCCTGGCTGGCGTTGGAGACCGCGGGCGGGCCGGCAGCGGCTCGCGCCCTGATGGCGGACGCGGTCCGCGCGTGCGAGACGGCACGGGACGCGGCAAGCGACGAGGAGTCCCGGCAGCGCCTCGTCGCCGAACTCGGCCACACGCACGGCCAGTTCGGCGACCTGCTGGCCCGTTCCGCCGCCGAGGACGCGGAAGACGCCCCGGCCCGGGACGTGTTCGAGGAGGCGCTGACCCAAGTGGTCCGGTCGGCCGAGGTGTTCGCCTCCCTCGGGGACGGCGCCCTGCACAGCCGCACCGGCGCGGAACTCGCCGCCGGCCGGCTGGAGGCCGAACTGGACCGCCGCGCCGACGCGGTGGCACGCGCGCGTGCGGTGCTGGCGGCGTACGACGGGCACGACGGCGCGGTGACCGGCGACGGGGACGGTGAGGCCGAGGCGGTGCGGATCCGCCGGGCGGAGGCGGAGCAGCTGCTCCGGCTGCTGACGGAGCGGCCGCACTGAGCAGGCCCCGGCCTGCCGCCCGCCCGGCGCGGAAGGCCCCGCCCTACTCCACGCCGATGAGGAGCAGCGACCCCTGCCGTCCGCCCCGGTACAGAACCGTGTCGACGGCGAGGTAGCCCTCGCGGACCCGGCCCTCCAGGTGCTCGGCGACGGTGTCGGGGACGTCGTCGCCGAGGACCAGGGTGACCATCTCGCCGCCGGCCGAGAGCATGCGGTCCAGGACGGCCTCGGCGGTGACCGTGACGTCCGAGCCGATCACGGCCACGTCCCCGTCGATCAGGCCCAGGACGTCGCCGGCCTGACAGATGCCGGCCATCGTCCAGGACTGCCGTTCGGCGATGGTGACCTCGGCGTAGCGGGTGGCCCCGGCGGCCGAGGTCATGGACACGACGTCCTCGTCGAAGCGGCGGTCCGGCTCGTGCACGGCCAGCGCCGCGATGCCCTGGACCGCCGAGCGGGTCGGGATCAGGGCCACCCGGACGCCCTCCGCGCGGACCTGCTCGGCGGCCGCCGCCGCGGTGTGCCGCAGGTCGGCGTCGTTGGGCAGCAGCACGACCTCGCGCGCGTGGGCCCGCCGCACGGCCTGGACGAGCTCGCCGCTCGCGGGCGGCTCCCCGGGGCGGGCGAGCACGGTCGTCGCACCGGCCTCCCTGTACAGCCCGGCCAGCCCCTCACCGGGCACGACGGCCACGATCGCGCGCTCGGCACGCTCCCGTGGCGGTCGCTCGGCACCGGTGGTGTGCACGTCACCGGCGCCGAAGTGCGTGATGCGGATGCGGTGGGGCCGCCCCGCCTCGATGCCGGCCTCGACGGCGGCGCCCGCGTCGTCGACATGGACGTGGACGTTCCACAGCCCGTCCCCGCCGACGACCACGAGGGAGTCCCCGAGGGTGTCGAGCCGCTCCCGCAGCCGCTCCACGGCCGTGTCCTCGGCGTCCAGGAGGTAGATCACCTCGAAGGCGGGCCCCTCCTCGCCGGGCACCGTGGCGGTGCCGTCGACGCACTCGCCCAAGGCGCCGTCGGTGCACTCGCCCGGGGCACCGTCGGTGCACTCGCCGCGGCCGCCTTCGACCGGCGCGGTGCCGCCGGAGGAAGCGGTGACCGCGGAGGAAGCCGTGGCCGAACTCCCCACCGCCCCTCGCGCCCTCTCCCCCGTGAACGTCTCCACCAGCGCCCCGAGCACCGCGACCAGCCCGCGTCCACCGGCGTCGACCACCCCGGCGCGCTCCAGGACGGGCAGCAGGCCGGGGGTCGCGGCGAGGGCCGTGCGGGCCCCGTCGTAGGCCGCCCGGGCCACGGCCCCGCAGTCGCCCTCGGCGGCGTCCGCGGTGTCCGCGGCGTCGGCGGCGGCCGAGGCGACGGTGAGGACGGTGCCCTCGACGGGGTGGGCGACGGCCCGGCGGGCGGAGTCCGCGGCGTGGCGCAGGGCGAGCCGCAGGCCCCGGCCGTCGGCGGGGGCGTCGTCGTCGGCCAGTACCTGGGCCATGCCGCGCAGCAGCTGGGCGAGGATCGTCCCGGAGTTCCCGCGGGCGCCGATGAGCGCGCCGTGCGCCATCGCCCGGGCCGCGTCGGCGAGCGTCGGACCCACGGAGCCCGTGGCGCCGGACCCGGCGGCGCCCGGACCCGTCGCGGTCACGGATCCCGCCGCGTGCCCCGCAAACACCGCTTCGACCGCAGCGACCGCCGACTCCACGGTCAGGTACAGGTTGGTGCCCGTGTCGCCGTCCGCCACCGGGTAGACGTTGATCGCGTCGATCTCCTCACGCGCCCGCCCCAGTGTCTCCAGCGCGAGACCGCACCAGGTACGCACCGCGAGAGCATCGAAGAACGTCTGCGGCACCTGCGCCACTGCGCCTCCTTGAGCTGCTGGACGTGGCACGCAGCGTAGACCCCGGGGAGCCGGCCACCGGAAGCGGGAGGGGACCGGGCCCCTGAGCTGCCATGGTAGTTTC
This sequence comes from Streptomyces sp. NPDC047880, assembly GCF_040706515.1. Classification (NCBI taxonomy): domain Bacteria; kingdom Bacillati; phylum Actinomycetota; class Actinomycetes; order Kitasatosporales; family Streptomycetaceae; genus Streptomyces; species Streptomyces sp. NPDC047880. The sequence continues at coordinate 192,532 of NZ_JBEZOK010000006.1, forward strand.
GCTCTACGGGTGCAGCCGTTGTATGCTGCTCCGGTTGCCCGATCTGATCGGGCCTTCCCCCTGGCAACGCCACTCAGATTTCGACCGGCTGCTCACAGCCCGAGAATCTTGATCCCGGCCTGCCGGGATCAACCGTAAGTGCATCTGAAGTCTTTGGAGTGACCCGTGGCTGCCAACTGCGACGTCTGCGGCAAGGGGCCGGGCTTCGGCAACAACATCTCGCACTCGCACCGCCGTACGCCCCGCCGCTGGAACCCGAACATCCAGCGTGTGCGTACCGTGGTGGGCGGGACGCCGAAGCGCGTGAACGCTTGCACCTCGTGCATCAAGGCCGGCAAGGTCTCGCGCTGACGCTCAGCTAGCGCGCGGCCACTGCTGGTTCGCTGCAGAGCCGGTCCACCTCTGGTGGGCCGGCTCTTTGCCGTGTCCGATCGTCGCCGGAGCTGCGCCGCACCTGATCGTCGCCGGCTCTGCGCCGTGCCCGACCGTCAGCGTTCGGGGCCGGTCCGGAAGCGCCAGCCATGGTCCACCGGCCCGATGCCGCCGCCGAGCGCGAACCCGGCGGCGACGGCGCCCGTGACGTACTCCTTGGCCGCCGCGACCGCCTCGGGCACGGACTGCCCCTTGGCGAGCTGGGAGGCGATCGCGGAGGCGAGGGTGCAGCCGGTGCCGTGGGTGTGGCGGTTGTCGTGCCGCGGCGCCCGAAGCCAGTGCTCCTCGGAGCCGTCCGTGAGCAGATCGACGGCGTCCCCGGGCAGGTGCCCGCCCTTGATCAGCACCCAGCGCGGCCCATGGGCGAGGACGGCCGCCGCGGCCTGCCGCATCTCCCCCTCCGACCCGACCCGTACGCCCGCGATCTGGGCCACCTCGTCGAGATTCGGGGTGGCGACCGTCGCCACCGGCAGCAGCTTCGTACGGACGGAGTCCAGCGCGGAGGCGGCGAGCAGGGGGTCACCGTGCTTGGAGACACCCACCGGGTCGACGACCACCGGGGCGTCCGTCCCGGCGATCAACTCGGCGACCGCCTCCACGAGTTCCGCGGAGGCCAGCATCCCCGTCTTGACCGCCTGGACGCCGATGTCGTCGACGACACTGCGGTACTGGGCCCGCACGGCCTCCACGGGCAGTTCCCAAGCCCCCTGCACGCCGAGGGAGTTCTGCGCGGTCACCGCGGTCACGACGCTCATGCCGTGCACGCCGAGCGCGAGCATCGTCTTGAGGTCGGCCTGGATGCCCGCGCCGCCGCCGGAGTCGGAGCCCGCCACCGTCAGGACGTTGGGGATCATGACTCCACGTCTCCGAAGTGGTCCCAGCCTCCCTTGCTGGTCCACGGCGCCCCGTCGACCGTCACCTGGGGCAGCGCCGACGGGTTGAGGACCTCGCCGATGACCTTCCAGCGGGCGGGCAGCTTCACGTCCGGCGGGAAGGTCGCCACGATCGCGTGGTCCTCTCCCCCGGTCAGCACCCACTGCATGGGGTCGACCCCGACGGCCTGCCCGATGTCGTTCATCTGGGACGGGATGTCGATCGCCCCGGAGCGGATGTCGATCCGCACCTTGCTGGCCTCGGCGATGTGCCCGAGGTCCGCGATCAGCCCGTCACTCACGTCGCACATCGCGGTCGCCCCGAGCCCCGCGGCGGCCGGACCCGCGTGATACGGCGGCTCCGGGCGCCGGTGCGCCTCCACGAACGCCCGCGGCGAGCGGAATCCCCGGGACAGCACCGCGTACCCGGCCGCCGACCAGCCCAGCCAGCCGGTCACCGCGACGCGGTCGCCGGGCTGGGCGCCCGCCCGCGTCACCGGCTCCTGGTTGCGCAGATCCCCGAGGGCGGTGATCGACACCATGATCGAGTCGCCGCGCACGACGTCTCCGCCGACCACGGCCGCGCCCGCCACCTGGCATTCGTCGCGCAGGCCGTCCATCAGCTCGCTCGGCCAGGTCACCGGCAGCTCGGCCGGGACGACCAGGCCGAGCAGCAGCGCGGTCGGCACGGCGCCCATGGCGGCGATGTCGGCGAGGTTCTGCGCGGCCGCCTTGCGGCCCACGTCGTAGGCCGTCGACCAGTCCCGCCGGAAGTGCCGGCCCTCCACCAGGATGTCCGTGCTCGCCACGACCCTGCGGTCGGGGGCGGCCACCACGGCGGCGTCGTCGCCGGGGCCGACCCGCACCGCCGGGGTGGTGGTCAGACGGGAGGTGAGCTCCCTGATGAGCCCGAACTCACCGAGCTCACCAACAGTGCCCTTCATTGCCCGTTCTCCCCTTCTGTCCCTGTCCGTTCCCGGTCGCGAGGCATCTCGGTCCTCGCTACGGTCGAAGTGACCGTCAAGTTCTGCCGGACCTGCACCCCGGCGCGCACAACCCGGTCCCCGCGGGTCTCCCCGCGGCGAGCGGCGACGCGATACCGTGGCGTTCCTTTTCCCCACATGATCCTCGTGGCCGCCCTGGAGGTTCCGTGGTACAGGCGTACATCCTGATCCAGACGGAGGTCGGCAAGGCGTCGACCGTCGCCGAGACGATCAGCAAGATCCCTGGGGTCATCCAGGCCGAGGACGTGACGGGACCCTACGACGTCATCGTGCGGGCCCAGGCCGACACCGTCGACGACCTCGGCCGCATGGTGGTCGCCAAGGTCCAGCAGGTGGACGGCATCACCCGCACCCTGACCTGCCCGGTCGTCCATCTGTAGCCCCCGTCTACCCTGTGCCGGTGAACTCTTTCCGTCACCGGCACCGTTGTGTCTTCCGCCTGCCCGCTGCCGCGCTGTTGATCACTGTCGCGGGCTGCTCCTCAGCAGACGACAGCGCGTCGGCGGCGGTTCCCAGTCCGGACGCGAAGGTAGCGGGACTGTGCCGGAACCTTGACAAGGTACTGCCCGCGACGGTGGACGGTGAGCGCCGTGAGGACCCCGAGCCCGCGTCGGCGCTGACGGCGGGCTGGGGCAGCCCGGCGATCATACTGCGCTGCGGTGTGCCACAGCCGCCGAAGATGGTCGACCCGAAGGTGGCCGAGGGGCGGGATCCGGATGCCGTCGCCGGGGGCGTGAACGGGGTCGACTGGCTGATGGAGGAGCAGGACGACGGGGGGTACCGGTTCACCACCGCCAACCGGGAGGCGTACGTCGAGGTCCGGGCGCCCAAGGGCGTGGACAGCTCGGGTGCGCTGATCGATCTGGCCGCGGCAGTGAAGAAGGCGATCCCCAAGGGGATCGCCTCCTGAGCACCGCGTTTCAGAGCGGGTTCACCGCAGGCCCGTGGACCTGCGCAGCGCCGCCTGCACCAGCAGGTCGATCAGCTCCGGGTAGCTCACCCCGCTCGCCTGCCACATCTGCGGGTACATCGAGATGGGCGTGAAGCCGGGCATCGTGTTGATCTCGTTGATCACGAACTCGCCGTCCTCGGTGAGGAAGAAGTCCGCGCGCACCAGACCCTCGCAGGACGCCGCGTCGAACGCGTCGACCGCCAGGCGCTGGACCTCGGCCGTCTCCTCGGAGGTGAGGGGCGCCGGGACGAGGCCCGGGGTGGAGTCGATGTACTTGGCCTCGAAGTCGTAGTACGCCTGCGCCTCGGGCGGGGGGATCTCCGCGGGCAGGGAGGCCCGGGGGCCGTCCTCGAACTCCAGGACGCCGCACTCGATCTCGCGGCCGCGCAGCGCGGCCTCCACGAGGATCTTCGGGTCGTGCCGCTGGGCCTCGGCGATGGCCTCGTCGAGGCCGGAGAGGTCGTCGACCTTGGTGATGCCGATCGACGAACCGGCCCGCGAGGGCTTCACGAACAGCGGCCAGCCGTGCTCGCCGGCGAAGTCGACGATCTTCTTGCGGGCGGCCGCCCGGTCCTGCTCCCACTCGCGCGGACGGACCACCACGTACGGGCCGACCTGCAGCCCGAACGAGGTGAACACCCGCTTCATGTACTCCTTGTCCTGGCCGACGGCCGAGGCGAGCACACCCGAACCCACGTACGGGACGCCGGAGAGCTCCAGGAGGCCCTGGAGGGTGCCGTCCTCGCCGTACGGGCCGTGCAGCACCGGGAAGACCACGTCGACCTCGCCGAGCGCCTTGGGGACCGATCCCGGCTCGCTGTAGACGACTTCGCGGTTGGCGGGGTCGACCGGGAGGATCACTCCGCCCTCGGCGGACTCGGCGAGGGCGTCGACGCTCGGCGGGCGCCGGTCGACGATCGCCATCCGCTCCGGTTCGTCCGCCGTGAGCGCCCAACGCCCGTCCTGCGTGATGCCGATCGGCAGGACGTCGTACTTCGTCCGGTCGATGGCCTTGAGGACGGCGCCGGCGGTGACCACGGAGATCCCGTGTTCGGAGCTGCGCCCGCCGAACACGACGGCCACACGCGGCTTGCGAGGCGGCTGCTCTGGGTTCTGGGGGAGGTTCTCGGTGCTCATATCGCGTTGAGAGTACCCGTTGGTAGGGCCGCTAGTAAGCGCCGCCGCCTCGCGTCGCTCAGCGTCGTTCGGGCTTCGCGCTGCGCGACATCAGCTCCTTGAGAGCGACCACCGGGGGCTTGCCCTCGTGCACGATGCCGACGACCGTCTCCGTGATCGGCATGTCGACGCCGTGCCGGCGGGCCAGGTCGAGCACCGACTCGCAGGACTTGACGCCCTCCGCGGTCTGCTTGGTGACCGCGATGGTCTCCTGAAGGGTCATGCCCTTGCCGAGGTTGGTGCCGAAGGTGTGGTTGCGCGACAGCGGCGAGGAGCAGGTGGCCACCAGGTCCCCCAGGCCCGCGAGTCCGGAGAAGGTGAGCGGATCGGCGCCGAGGGCCATGCCGAGCCGGGTGGTCTCGGCGAGGCCGCGGGTGATGAGGGAGCCCTTGGCGTTGTCGCCGAGCCCCATGCCGTCCGCGATGCCGACGGCGAGGCCGATGACGTTCTTCACGGCTCCGCCCAGTTCGCAACCCACCACGTCCGTATTGGTGTACGGGCGGAAGTACGGCGTGTGGCAGGCGGCCTGGAGCCGCTGGGCGACGGCCTCGTCGGTGCAGGCCACCACGGCGGCGGCCGGCATCCGTGCGGCAATCTCCCGCGCCAGGTTGGGCCCGGTGACCACGGCGATCCGTTCCGGGCCGACCTTGGCGACGTCGTCGATGACCTCGCTCATCCGCATCGCGGAGCCGAGTTCGACGCCCTTCATCAGCGACACCAGGACCGTGTCGGGGGCCAGCAGCGGGCTCCACTCGGCGAGGTTGCCGCGCAGGGTCTGCGAGGGGACCGACAGCACCGTGAAGTCGGCGTCCGCCGCGGCCTCGGCGGGATCGGTGGTGGCCCGGACGTTCTCCGGGAGCTCGACGCCCGGGAAGTAGTCGGGATTGGTCCGCGTGGAGTTGATCGCCTCGACGACCTCCGGGCGGCGCCCCCACAGGGTGACCTCGCACCCCGCGTCGGCGAGCACCATGCCGAAGGCCGTGCCCCACGAACCGGCGCTCAGGACCGCCGCCTTGACCGGCTTGCTCACTTGCCCAGCCCCTCTTCCTGCACGGTCTGCCCGGACCTCTGGTGCGTCTGCGTCTGTGCCTGTGTGCGGCGCCGCTGCTCGATCCGCTCGCGGCGCGGGTCGTACGGCGTCTCGGGCGCCTTCTCGCCGCGGATCTGCTCCAGCTGGGCGGTGACGGCGGCCATGATGACCTCCGTGGCCTCCTTCAGCAGCTCCGCGGTCATCTCACGGTCGTAGAACCGCGCGAGGTCCACGGGCGGGCCGGCGAGCACGCGGTGCGTCTTGCGCGGCAGCAGGTTCGGCTTCTTCGCGTACGGCGGCAGCAACTCGTTGCAGCCCCACTGCGCCACGGGGATCACCGGGCACTTGGTCTGCAGGGCGACGCGCGCGGCGCCGGTCTTGGCGGTCATGGGCCAGCCGTCCGGGTCGCGGGTGAGGGTGCCCTCCGGGTAGAACGCGACGCATTCCCCGCGGTCCACGGCCTCGATCGCGGCCCGGAAGGCGCTCAGCGCGTCCGTGCTCTCGCGGTAGACGGGAATCTGCCCGGTGCCCCGCATCGCGGCCCCGACGAATCCCTTCTTGAAAAGCCCGCTCTTCGCGAGGAATCGCGGGACGCGCCCGGTGTTGTACTGAAAGTGCGCATAAGCGAAGGGGTCGATGTGCGAATTATGGTTCACCGCGGTGATAAATCCGCCCTCTGCCGGAATGTGCTCCATTCCACGCCAGTCCCGCTTGAGCAGAACCACCAGCGGCGGTTTGCAGATCACCGCGGCGAAGCGGTACCAGAAGCCGATTCTGCGGCGGGGCACGCGGACACCTTCCTCTAGGGCCAAAGCCGGGGCCACGGGGGGCCGCACAAGTGTCGCCCCAGGCCGCCGGTCTGTCGAGAACACCGTACGCCCCGGCACGCCGCCCGCCCGATGCCCCGGGTGACAATGACCGCGACAAGAGGAGGACGGAATCCCCGTGCAGTGGACCCTGGTCGTACCCCTGAAGCCCCTGGCCAAGGCCAAGAGCAGGCTTGCGGACACCGCGGACGACGGGCTGCGGCCGGACCTGGCACTGGCCTTCGCGCAGGACACCGTGGCGGCCGCGCTGGCCTGCCCGGGGGTGGGGAGTGTGGCAGTCGTCACGAACGACGCCCGGGCTGGCCGTGAGCTGGCCGCACTGGGCGCGGCGATCATCCCCGACGAACCGGGCGGCGGCCTCAACGCCGCCCTCGCACACGCGACGCGGTCCGTACGGTCCGTCCGCCCGGCCGGGGCGGTGGCCGCGCTGAACGCCGATCTGCCGGCTCTGCGCCCCGCGGAATTGTCCCGGGTACTCGATGCCGCCGCCGAATTCCCGCGTGCTTTTCTCCCGGACGCGGCCGCAATCGGCACGACCTTGCTGGCCGCCACCCCGGGCCAGGAATTGCGCCCGGCCTTCGGCACGGACTCCAGGGCCCGGCACCTCGCGTCGGGGGCCGTGGAACTGTCCCTCTCCGCGGTCGATTCCGTACGCCAGGACGTGGACACCGGCGACGACCTGCGCAGCGCGCTGGCCCTGGGGGTGGGCCCTCATACGGCCGCGGCCGCCGCGCGGTTGCTGATTCCCGGGCAGTAGGCTGCGGCCATGCAGGCGACCGCGTACACGTACGACCCCGAGAGCCGCAGCGGGCAGGTGCTCCTGGACGACGGCACCCCGGTGCCCTTCGACGCGGCGGCGTTCGACGCGGGGGGCCTCAGACTGCTGCGCCCGGGCCAGCGGGTCCGCATCGAGGTGGAGGGCGCCAAGGACGCGCCGCGGATCACTCTGGTGACCCTGCAGACCCTCTGATCACACGCTGAACACGCCGCGGGCCGGACTCCGTAGCGGAGTCCGGCCCGGCGCGTGAATACCCCAGTGCCCTTACTTCTTGCGGGCGGTGGTCTTCTTGGCGGTGGTCTTGCGCGCCGTCGACTTCTTGGCGGGGGCCTTCTTGGCCGTGGCCTTCTTCGCCGGGGCCTTCTTCGCGGTGGTCTTCTTCGCGGCGGTGGTCTTGGACGTCGCCGTGGTCTTCTTGGCGGGCGCCTTCTTCGCGGTGGTCTTCTTCGCGGCCGCGGTCTTCGTCGTGGCCTTCTTCGCCGTCGTCTTCTTGGCGGTGGTCTTCTTCGCGGCGGCCGCCTTGGTGGTCGCCTTCTTCGCGGCGGCCTTCTTGACCGTCGCGCCGGCACCGCCGGTCAGGCTGCCCTTCGGCGCCTTCTTGACGGAGACCTCGCCGCCTCGCGGCAGCTTCTTCGAGCCGCTGACCAGGTCCTTGAAGCCCTGACCGGCGCGGAAGCGCGGAACGGAGGTCTTCTTGACCCGAACCCTCTCGCCCGTCTGGGGGTTACGGGCGTACCGGGCGGGGCGGTCGACCTTCTCGAACGAACCGAAGCCGGTGACCGAGACCCGCTCACCCGAGACGACCGCGCGGACGATGGCGTCCAGGACATGGTCGACAGCGTCGGCGGCCTGCTGGCGGCCGCCCATCTTGTCGGCAATCGCTTCTACGAGCTGCGCCTTGTTCACGTCTTCCCCTTCGGAGACATCGCCAGAACGAAAGTGTTCAAGCTTTTTCGCACGTTAGGCAGATATATACCGCAAATCAAACACGAAACGGGCTTATCACCCTTGTGCCGCAACGAACTCGACGGTGTCGAAGGGTTCAGCGTTCCTCGTCGGGGAGACGTCCCTCGCCGAGGTCCGCATTGAACCGCTCCAGCCGTCTTGCCGCGTCGGCGAGATCGTGCTTGGCCGCGGCCGTAATGACCAGCAGCTTCCGGGTCAGCGCCATCCGTACGCCCTCCGGGACTTGCAGTGCGCGCACTCTTGTGTGCGCTTCCTTGAGTTGGTCCGCGACTGCCGCATAGAGCTCGAGTTGGCCGTCGTGTTCCATGCACAGATTGTGCCATCTGGGGCGAGTTGTCGCCTGCGCAGGGGACAACTGCCGCCTCGAACGGCCTTCCCGGCACACGTGGAAGTCACGGCTGTACTCCTCGCGTACCCCAGCAACCACCGCCTTAACGTGGGAAGTTGGCAGCGGAACAGCGGGTGGGCAGGGCCGTTCGGGTGCAGAGACGGCTGTACCCCCGATCGGGCTGATCGGGGGTACAGAGGGGATGTTGCCGTGGCCGAAAGTCGCCTTGTTCAGAGGCGGCGGACCGTGTCCGGGGTCAGACCGGGAGGGTGCGCGGCTTGAACGACGGGCGCTTCGCCTCGTAGGCGGCGATGTCGGCCTCGCTCTGGAGGGTGATCGAGATGTCGTCGAGGCCGTTCAGCAGCCGCCAGCGGGAGTTCTCGTCGAGCTCGAAGGAGGCGGTGATGCCCTCGGCGCGCACCTCGCGGCGCTCCAGGTCGACGGTGATCTCGGTCTGCGGGTCGTTCTCGGTGAGTTCCCACAGCGCGTCGACGGTCTGCTGGTCCAGCACGACCGTGAGCAGGCCGTTCTTGAGTGAGTTGCCGCGGAAGATGTCGGCGAAGCGGGAGGAGATCACGGCCTTGAAGCCGTAGTTCTGCAGGGCCCACACGGCGTGCTCGCGCGAGGAGCCGGTGCCGAAGTCGGGGCCGGCGACCAGCACGGTCGCGCCCTGCCGCTCGCCCTGGTTGAGGACGAATGCCGGGTCCTTGCGCCAGGCCTCGAACAGTCCGTCCTCGAATCCGTCGCGCGTGACCTTCTTGAGCCAGTGGGCGGGGATGATCTGGTCGGTGTCCACGTTGCTGCGGCGCAGCGGGACGGCCCGGCCGGTGTGGGTGGTGAAGGCTTCCATGACTGTTCAGACTCCAGCGGGCGTGACGGCGTCGGCGGACAGGTCGGCCGGGGAGGCCAGGTGGCCCAGGACGGCGGTGGCGGCGGCGACCTGCGGGGAGACCAGGTGGGTGCGGCCGCCCTTGCCCTGCCGGCCTTCGAAGTTGCGGTTGGAGGTGGACGCCGAGCGCTCACCGGGGGCGAGCTGGTCGGGGTTCATACCCAGGCACATCGAGCAGCCCGCGTGCCGCCATTCGGCGCCGGCCTCCTTGAACACCACGTCCAGGCCCTCGGAGACGGCCTGCAGACCCACCCGCGCCGAGCCGGGCACGACCAGCATCCGTACCCCGTCGGCGACTTTGCGGCCCTTCAGCAGCTCCGCGGCCGCGCGCAGGTCCTCGATACGGCCGTTGGTGCACGAGCCTACGAAGACGGTGTCCACCGTGATGGAACGCAGGGGCTGCCCGGCCTGCAACCCCATGTACTCCAGGGCCTTTTCGGCGGCGTAGCGCTCCGATGCGTCTTCGTACGAAGCAGGATCGGGGACGTTCGCCGAAAGCGGCGCACCCTGCCCCGGGTTGGTGCCCCACGTCACGAACGGCGACAGCTCACCGGCTTCGATGACCACCTCGGCGTCGAACTCGGCGTCCTCGTCCGTGCGCAGGGTCTTCCAGTAGGCGACGGCGGCGTCCCAATCGGCGCCCTCGGGGGCGTGCGGGCGGCCCTGGAGGTAGGCGAAGGTGGTCTCGTCGGGGGCGATCATGCCTGCGCGGGCACCGGCCTCGATCGACATGTTGCAGATGGTCATCCGCGCTTCCATCGACAGCTTCTCGATGGCCTCACCGCGGTACTCCAGGACGTAGCCCTGGCCGCCGCCGGTGCCGATCTTCGCGATGATCGCCAGGATCAGGTCCTTGGCGGTGACGCCCTCGGGCAGTTCGCCGTTGACCGTGATCGCCATGGTCTTGGGCCGGGTCATCGGCAGCGTCTGGGTGGCCAGGACGTGCTCGACCTGCGAGGTGCCGATGCCGAACGCCAGCGCACCGAACGCGCCGTGGGTGGAGGTGTGCGAGTCGCCGCACACCACGGTGGTGCCGGGCTGGGTCAGGCCCAGCTGCGGGCCCACCACGTGCACCACGCCCTGCTCGACGTCGCCCAGCGGGTGCAGGCGCACCCCGAAGTCGGCGGCGTTCTTGCGCAGCGTCTCCAGCTGCACCCGCGACACCGGATCCGCGATCGGCTTGTCGATGTCGAGGGTGGGGGTGTTGTGGTCCTCGGTCGCGATGGTCAGGTCCAGCCGCCGCACCGTACGGCCGCTCTTGCGCAGCCCGTCGAACGCCTGCGGGCTGGTCACCTCGTGCAGCAGGTGCAGATCGATGAAGAGAAGGTCGGGCTCGCCCTCCGCGCGCCGGACGACGTGGTCGTCCCAGACTTTCTCCGCGAGTGTCCTACCCATCGCTGTTCCCTCCGGCCGACGACGATCCGCCGGCCCAACTAGAGATCTTGAGGAGGCGATGCCCGTACCCCTGATCCGGGCACACACCGCCAGGCCCTTACGTCACGGGCCGTTGTGACTTCGTGATTCCAGGGTGGCGCGTTCCACGGAAAATTGAACTTGCGTTTCACAGAGTGAGACGGGAGTATCGTTTCATGGACAACAGTAGCGGCGTCGGCGTTCTGGACAAGGCGGCCCTCGTCCTGAGCGCTCTGGAGTCCGGTCCGGCCACCCTCGCGGGTCTGGTCGGTGCCACCGGACTGGCACGACCCACGGCCCACCGCCTGGCCGTGGCCTTGGAACACCACCGCATGGTGGCGCGCGACATGCAGGGCCGTTTCATTCTCGGCCCTCGCCTGGCCGAGCTCGCCGCGGCCGCGGGTGAGGACCGTCTCCTCGCCACCGCCGGCCCGGTGCTCACGCATCTCCGGGACATCACGGGCGAGAGCGCACAGCTCTATCGCCGCCAGGGCGACATGCGCATCTGCGTCGCCGCGGCGGAACGCCTGTCCGGTCTTCGGGACACGGTCCCGGTCGGTTCGACACTCACGATGAAGGCCGGCTCCTCGGCGCAGATCCTGCTGGCCTGGGAGGAGCCGGAGCGGCTGCACCGGGGGTTGCAGGGGGCGCGCTTCACGGCGACGGCCCTGTCGGGTGTGCGGCGGCGTGGCTGGGCGCAGTCGATCGGCGAGCGGGAGCCGGGCGTCGCGTCCGTGTCCGCGCCGGTGCGGGGGCCGTCGAACCGTGTGGTTGCCGCGGTGTCCGTGTCCGGGCCGATCGAGCGGTTGACGCGTCACCCGGGGCGTATGCATGCGCAGGCCGTGATCGATGCGGCGGGACGTCTCTCCGAGGCGTTGCGGCGCACCGGCTGACCTACGGAGCGTTTCGGGGAGGCCGGCCTCAACGCCGCGGCAGGCCTTTCCCGATCACGCGCCATGGCACGGACGGTTTGATCGTCGCGTGCGGGCCGGTAGGGGTCGCTCGCGCAGTTCCCCGCGCCCCCAACAGCAGGCAAGCACGCATGAGGCCCCTCACCGAAGTGAGGGGCCTCATGCGATGTGTACCCCCGACCGGATTCGAACCGGCGCTACCGCCTTGAGAGGGCGGCGTGCTAGGCCGCTACACAACGGGGGCCTGGACACTGCGTTTCCGCAGGTCCGAGCTGGTCTACCTGGACTCGAACCAAGACTAACTGAACCAGAATCAGTCGTGCTGCCAATTACACCATAGACCAATGTGGTTTAGACCAGTCAGTACCCCCGACCGGATTCGAACCGGCGCTACCGCCTTGAGAGGGCGGCGTGCTAGGCCGCTACACAACGGGGGCCCTAGCAGTCCCGAGATGATCGTCGATCTGCCGATCTTCGGAACCAGTACCCCCGACCGGATTCGAACCGGCGCTACCGCCTTGAGAGGGCGGCGTGCTAGGCCGCTACACAACGGGGGCCCTAGCAGTCCCGAGATGAT
>NZ_JBEZOK010000006.1:204783-332455 GCF_040706515.1 Streptomyces sp. NPDC047880
GATCGTCGATCTGCCGATCTTCGGAACCAGTACCCCCGACCGGATTCGAACCGGCGCTACTGCCTTGAGAGGGCAGCGTGCTAGGCCGCTACACAACGGGGGCGATGCAGATGAGCTCTGCGAGCTGGCCTACCTGGACTCGAACCAAGACTAACTGAACCAGAATCAGTCGTGCTGCCAATTACACCATAGGCCACTGGAACGCAATCCCCCGAGGGGTTCGTGTTCTAGTTTTGCGCCTGGGGTTCCGGCCTTCCGGCCCGCTCCCCGCGGCGCAGGAAGAACATTACCCGAAGGTGGACGGGGCTCCAAAACGAGTATCGGAGCCCAGCAGAGACGGCAGTTCGGCGAGGGAGGCGATGCGGTGCGGCCCGACGGGCGGTTCGATCGTGGCGTACAGGCCGCCACGGTCGATCCACACCGACAGCAGTCCCGCGTCGGCGGCGCCCCGTCCGTCGATCTCCGGGTGGTCACCGACGTAGGCGACCTGGTGCGGCGGCAGCCCGAGGAATGCGCAGGCCGCGAGGAACGCCCCGGCCTCGGGCTTGGAGACGCCGAGCTCGGCCGCGCACAGGATGGTCTCGAAGCGGTCGTGGACGCCGAGGGCGCGCAGCTTGCGGTCCTGGACGTGGAGGCTGGAGTTGGAGAGCACGGCGTGCCGGTGGCTGGCGGAGAGGGCGTCGAGGACGGGCAGGACGTCCGGGAAGAGGGCCCAGACCGCCTCGTAGTGGGTGACGTACCGCTGGAACCAGGCGTCGGCCTCGGTGTCGGTGAGGTCCTGGTCCAGGAACGCCCGGACGCGGTCGCGTCGCTGGCCCTCGAAGGTGGTCTCGCCCGCCGAGAAGCGCGCCCACTGCAGTTCGGTGGTCTTCCGCCAGTGGTCGACGGCCTGCTCGGCGCTGTCGTAGCGGTCGAGCAGGCCCTCGGCCGTGAGATGGGCGCGCATGCCGAGGCGGTCGGCGGAGGTGTAGTCGAAGAGGGTGTCGTCGACGTCCCAGACCACGGCGAGGATGCTCATGCTCCGACCGTACCCACCGCGTCACGCTCTCAGCCCAGGTCCGGGGTGCCGGAGAGCGTGGGGCCCAGGTGGCGGGCTGGTTCAGCCGCCGGACCGGCGCCGGACGGCGAATGGACCTGGGCCTCCGGCTGTGCGAGGGGCGGCGTGGGGGACGATCGGGACCTCGCCGTACGTGCCGTCGAGGGCGCGCAGGGGGCGTCGGACGTCCGCTCCCGGTGCGCGAGTTGGCCGGACGGGTGAACTCCGGGTGACGGCCGGGAGGACACGGCGAGGGCGGCGCCCGATGTGGACGCCGCCCTCGCGGTGTGCGATGTCGCGCGTTACGCGGCCAGCTTCGCCAGCGCCGCGTCGATCCGGGCCAGGGTGGTCTCCTTGCCCAGGACCTCAAGGGACTCGAACAGCGGCAGACCGACCGTGCGGCCGGTGACGGCGACGCGCACGGGGGCCTGGGCCTTGCCGAGCTTCAGGCCGTGCGCTTCGCCGGCGGCCAGGACGGCCTCCTTGAGCGACTCGGCGGAGGTCCAGTCGGCGGCCTCGAGCTTCTCGCGGGCCGTGCGCAGCAGTGCGTCCGAGCCCTCCTTCATCGCCTTGGCCCAGGAGGCCTCGTCCTCGGCCGGCTCCGGCAGGAACAGGAAGTCGACGTTGTCGGTGATCTCGGAGAGAACCTTGAGGCGGGTCTGCGCGTGCGGCGCGATGGCCTGCCACTTCGCCTCGTCGAAGGCTTCCGGCGCCCAGGGGGCGAACGGGGCCCGGAGCCAGGGGCGGCAGCGCTCGGTGAAGTCCTTCACGTCGAGCAGGCGGATGTGGTCGCCGTTGATGGCCTCGCACTTCTTGAGGTCGAAGCGGGCCGGGTTGGGCTGCACGTCGGAGACGTCGAACGCGGCGATCATCTCGTCGATGCCGAAGACGTCCTGGTCGGCCGAGAGGGACCAGCCGAGCAGGGAGAGGTAGTTGAGCAGGCCCTCGGGGAGGAAGCCGCGCTCCCGGTAGAGGTTGAGGGAGGACTGCGGGTCGCGCTTGGAGAGCTTCTTGTTGCCCTCGCCCATCACGTACGGCAGGTGGCCGAAGGACGGGATCTCCTTGGCGATGCCGAGCTCGATCAGCGCCTTGTAGAGGGCGATCTGGCGGGGGGTGGAGGAGAGCAGGTCCTCGCCGCGCAGGACGTGGGTGATCTCCATCAGGGCGTCGTCGACCGGGTTGACCAGCGTGTACAGCGGGGCGCCGTTGGCGCGGACGATGCCGTAGTCCGGGACGTTCTCCGGGGTGAAGGTCAGCTCGCCGCGGACCAGGTCGGTGAAGGTGATCGTCTCGTCGGGCATCCGGAAGCGGACGATCGGCTCGCGGCCCTGGGCCTGGTACTCCTCGACCTGGGCGGCGGTCAGCTCGCGGCAGTGGCCGTCGTAGCCGGACGGCTTGCCGGCGGCGCGGGCGGCCTCGCGGCGGGTGTCCAGCTCGTCCTGGGAGCAGTAGCAGCGGTAGGCGTGACCGGCGTCGAGCAGCTTCTGCGCGACGTCCTTGTAGAGGTCCATGCGCTGCGACTGGCGGTACGGCGCGTGCGGGCCGCCGACCTCGGGGCCCTCGTCCCAGTCGAAGCCCAGCCAGCGCATCGAGTCGAGCAGCTGGGTGTAGGACTCCTCGGAGTCGCGGGCGGCGTCGGTGTCCTCGATGCGGAAGACCAGGGTGCCCTGGTGGTGCTTGGCGAACGCCCAGTTGAACAGGGCGGTGCGGACCAGGCCCACATGGGGGTTACCGGTGGGTGAGGGACAGAAACGGACGCGTGGGGGTACCCCGTGTCCGAGCGGAGTCGAGGACTTGGGGGAGGGGGAGCCGGATGCGCTAGCCACGCTTGACAACCTTGTTGGTGAGAGTGCCGATGCCTTCGATGGTGACGGCGACCTCGTCGCCGACGTTCAGGGGGCCGACCCCAGCCGGGGTGCCCGTGAGGATCACGTCGCCGGGCAGCAGCGTCATGGCCTCGGAGATGTTGACGATCAGGTCCTCGATGGAGTGGACCATCTCGCTGGTGCGGCCCAGCTGGCGCTGCTGGCCGTTGACCGTGAGCTGGATGGTGAGGTCGCTCGCGTCCAGGTCCGTCTCCACCCAGGGGCCGAGCGGGCAGGAGCTGTCGAAGCCCTTGGCCCGGGCCCACTGCTTTTCGCGCTTCTGCACGTCGCGGGCGGTGATGTCGTTGGCGCAGGTGTAGCCGAAGATCACGTCCTTGACGCGTTCGCGCGGGACCTCACGGCACATCCGGCCGATGACCACGGCCAGCTCGGCCTCGTGGTGGACCTCCTCGGAGAAGGAGGGGTACTGGATCTCGTCGCCGGGGCCGATCACCGAGGTGGACGGCTTGAAGAAGGCGAAGGGGGCCTCGGGCACCTCGTTGCCCAGCTCGCGCGCGTGCTCCGCGTAGTTGCGGCCGAAGGCCACGACCTTGTTGGGGAGCACCGGCGGCAGCAGCCTGACCTTGCCGACCGGCACCTTCGTGCCGGAGAGCTCGAAGTCCGCGAACGGGATGCCCTTGATGATGTTCAGGACGAGTTCGTCCTGTTTGTCGCCCTCGATGGCGCCGAAGGCGACGTTCCCGTCGATGGAGAACCTGGCGATGCGCACGGGATGCTTGGCCCCTTGACTGAAGCGGCTGGAGTCTGACGGTCCAGGCTAACGCGGGGAGGGGATCTCACCCCCGCGCAATACGCGGCGGTGCCCCGTCACGTGAGCGGGGGCGCCCCGTCACACACGAAGGGGCGCCCCGTCGCGGGGGCGCCCCTCGGAAAACCGGTTCCGGTCGCCATGAGCATCCGGCGGCCGGCACGCGTACTAGCGAGTGTCACTCCGCGGCCGCGGCGGCCGCGACGGGGATCTCCATGAGGATGGTGCGCTTGGGGTTTGCGGTCTGGGCCGGCAGGTCGACGGGGTGCTCCGGCTGCTCCGGCGTCTGCAGTTCGTCGGCGTCGTTCATGTGCGCCAGCGTCGTGCGCCGCGGGTTGGCGATCTTGTGGAACATCGTCGTCGTCTTCACTGTTTACTTGACCCTGTCCTGTGACGGGCGCCGGGAGGGTGCGTGAACCCCCCGTACGGGCGCGGGTTGTCGAAAGTGCCATCGCTGTAAAGCGTCAGGCTAAACATCCAATTCCCCGGCCCGGACGCGCAGAGGGCATGATCAGCATGTGAGTTTTCTCACGAACCAGAGGGCGAATCGGTCAATCCGGACTCGCGTCCCACCCCGACGAAACGGACATTGACCCCCTGAAGCCATCATTCCGCTCCTGATCATGGCGACTGGGACACCCGACCCAGCTCGGCGACTCGCGGGGCTTACGCCCGATATGAGCGAACTCGCTTTCTACGACCGGTGATCCGGCACTCACGTGGTGTCACCTACATCACGGGTCGGCCTACGGGCCTTGTTGGAGATCCTGTGCTGTGCTGGAATCTCACGGACCGCCGCAGGATCGAGCCGGCGCACAGGGGGCGCACAGTCGCGCCGAGTGGCGGCGAGAAGGGGGAGCCAGCGCCGGTCACTCACGACCACCACGGGGGCGTATTTCAGGGCGTCCCCAGAACGCCGACACCGTGCCCCGCCGTTTCAGGCGACGGGGTGCCTGGTCCAGAGGTTGCGACGCTAGTGCAGGGACGTTTCAAGAGGGATGGCAGCGCTTCGGCGGAGCCGGAGCCGCACGGCGGGACTGGCCCCGTGAAAGGCGGCCCCGCGCCCCAGCACGCCCAGAACCAGGGCCCGGCGGGTGACGGCGGCGAGCGCTCAGGGCGCCCCGGCGCATCGGCCTCCGCGGGGCCCGGGAGCCCTTCGCCGGCGCTGAAGCCGCCGACGGGGCCGACCGGCCCGGGGCCGCGAATAGCCCTGCGCAACTGGCGCATCTCCACGCGACTGGTGTCGCTGCTCGCCCTCCCGGTGGTCGCGGCCACCTCGCTGGGCGCGCTGCGTATCGACCAATCCATGGACGACATCCAGCAGCTCGACAACATGAAGCTGCTGACCGACATGACGAAGCAGGCCACCGAGCTGTCGGCCGCGCTCCAGGAGGAGCGCGACCAGTCGGCCGGCCCGCTGGCGCACGGTGGCAAGGCGAGCGACTTCACGGTCAAGGGACTTCGCGAGAAGACCGACCGGGCGATGAAGAACTTCCTCGACAGTTCCGAGGAGATCGACGGCGCCAGCAAGGACGGCAACCTCAAGGGCGTCCGCGAGTACCTCGTGCAGCTCGCCGGCGAGCTGGGCGACCTGGAGCAGATCCGCAAGGGTGCCTACGCCTCCGAGGGCAACTCCACGCAGACGATCGAGGCGTACCACCGTCTGATCGAGAACCTGATCGACCTCTCCCAGGACATGGCCGAGGCGACCAGCAACCCGGACATGATCCAGCGCACGCGTGCGCTCGCGGCGTTCTCCTCCGCCAAGGAGTACTCCTCGATCCAGCGCGCGGCCCTCGCGGCGGCACTGCCCGCGAGCAACACCACGACCGGCAAGCTCTCGCCGAACGACCGGCTCTACGCCGAGTCCGCCCTGGAGAGCCAGAAGTCCGAGGTCCGCAGCTTCAAGAGCATCTACGGCGAGGACGGCGCGGCCGAGCTGCTGAAGCCCATCGAGGACGGCGGCAACTCCACGATCAAGGCGACCGACACCTACGCGGGCCGCGCCCTGGTCTCCGCGAGCGGTCTCGCCCAGCAGGACAAGCGGTCCTACCGCGACTGGCTGGACGACAGCTCCACCAAGATCCAGCAGATGAAGAACATCGAGCACACGCTGCTCGAGGAGATGGAACAGAAGGCCCGCGAGCTGCGCAGCGCCACCGAGCGCGACGCGATCATCTCCGGTGCCCTGATCCTGATCGTGCTCGGTGTGTCGCTGGTCGGCGCCTTCGTCGTGGCGCGGTCCATGATCCGTTCGCTGCGCCGCCTGGAGGACACCGCGACCAAGGTCGCCTCCGACCGTCTGCCCGAGCTGGTCAAGCAGCTGTCCGAGTCCGACCCGCAGGACGTCGACACGTCCGTGGAGTCGGTCGGTGTGCACTCCCGGGACGAGATCGGCCGAGTGGCCGCGGCCTTCGACGACGTGCACCGCGAGGCGGTCCGCCTCGCCGCCGAGCAGGCCCTGCTGCGGGGCAACGTCAACGCGATGTTCACCAACCTCTCGCGCCGCTCCCAGGGTCTGATCCAGCGCCAGCTGTCGCTCATCTCCGAGCTGGAGTCCCGCGAGGCCGACCCGGACCAGCTGTCCTCGCTGTTCAAGCTCGACCACCTCGCCACCCGCATGCGCCGTAACGGTGAGAACCTCCTCGTCCTCGCGGGTGAGGAGCCCGGCCGCCGCTGGACCCGCCCGGTCCCGCTGGTCGACGTGCTCCGCGCCGCAGCGTCCGAGGTGGAGCAGTACGAGCGCATCGAGCTGGCCTCGGTGCCGACCACCGAAGTGGCCGGCCGCGTGGTCAACGACCTCGTGCACCTGCTCGCCGAGCTGCTGGAGAACGCGACCTCCTTCTCGTCGCCGCAGACCAAGGTCAAGGTCACCGGTCACGCGCTGCCCGACGGCCGTGTGCTCATCGAGATCCACGACACCGGTATCGGCCTGTCGCCCGAGGACCTGGCCGCGATCAACGAGCGGCTCGCCTCTCCCCCGACGGTGGACGTCTCCGTCTCCCGCCGCATGGGTCTGTTCGTGGTCGGCCGGCTGTCCCAGCGGCACGGCATCCGCATCCAGCTGCGCCCGTCCGACTCCGGTGGTACGACCGCGCTGGTCATGCTGCCCGTCGACGTCGCCCAGGGCGGCCGGAAGCCCCAGCCCAAGCAGCCCGGTCAGTCGCCGTCCGGCGGCGGTCCGGCCGCCGCGCAGGCGGCCGCCGGTGCGGCCGCGGCGCGGCGTGCCGCCGGTGCCGGCCAGGGGGCCGGTGCCCTCGGGGCCGGTGCGTCCGGCGGTGCCTTCGGCGGCGGTGCGTCCGGCGGTGGCCGGCTCGGTTCCGGTCAGGGGCCGCGGGCCGCGCTGCCCGGGCGTGACGCGGACGGCGGCCGTCCGGGAGCGCCCGGTGGGGCGCGCGGACCGCAGGGTCCGGGCACCTCGTCGTTCGAGCAGGGTGGTCCCTCGCAGGGCCGTCCCGCTCCCTCGGGTGCCGGGTTCGGCCAGCAGGCGCCGGGTGCCCCGCAGGGTCTGCAGGCGGCCGGCACCAACGGGCCGCAGGGCCAGGACGCCTTCGGCGGAGGCCGGAGCCGCAAGAAGCAGCGCGGTGACTCCGCGCAGGGCACGGGCCGCAGGCCGCAGCTGCCGCCGCGTGGCGGTCCGCGGGCCGAGCTGCCCGGGGGTGACGCGCAGCAGCGCGTGCCGAGCTGGAGCGACGAGAACGCCCAGCCGCCGGCGCCGCGCGCCTCGCTGGACACCCCGCGCGGGCACGAGGAGACGGACCTCTCCCGGACGTCGTCGCTGCCGCGGGTGGACGACCGTCAGGGTCCCGGCGCGACGGCGGAGATGCCGGCCGTGCCGCGCGACAACGACCGGCAGGGCCTCGGCTCTCCGTCCGACTTCGGCGCTCCCCAGCACCAGGACCCGTTCGGCTCCGGCGCGAACGCGTCGCAGGGCCAGGACCCGTTCGTCCGCCCGGACGTCTTCGGCTCCGCCGCCGGTCAGCGCGACGCGTCGGCCACGACGGGCCAGTACCCGGCGCCGCAGTCCTACGACAACGGCTCCACCGGTCAGTACCCGGCGCCCCGCCAGGACAACGGCAACCAGTACCCGGCCCCGCGCCAGGACAACGGCTCCACCGGTCAGTACCCGGCGCCCCGTCAGGACAACGGCTCCACCGGTCAGTACCCCGCGCCGCGCCAGGACAACGGCTCCGGGCGGCCCGGCCTCCCGGGTCCGGCCACGCCGGCCGACCCCGCGGGCACGGGCCGGTTCGAGCGGTCGCAGGCCGGCAACGGCCGGGGTCCGGCCGACTTCGGCGTCCCGCGTCCGCCCGCCCCGCAGGCCCGTCCGGTCCGTCAGGAGCCCGAGGCCCTGCCGCCGGCGTCCGGTCCGGGCGACGGTCGTACGCCGCTGTACGACACGCTGGAGACCAACTGGTTCCACGGCCAGCAGGAGCAGCAGCCGCAGAACAACGGCTCCGCACCGGCCGCCCCGCAGCAACCGCAGGGACCCACCGGTCCGCAGCGGTCCACAGCCCCCGCCGGCTGGCGCACCTCGCCGAACGACGACCTCGTCCGCCAGGCCGAGCGCGTCCGCCAGCCCGCCGCGGGTGGTATCACCACCTCCGGCCTGCCGCGCCGGGTCCCCCGGGCCAACCTCGTCCCGGGCACGGCGCAGCAGCAAACCCACCAGAGCGGTCCGCAGGTCTCGCGTGCGCCCGATGACGTGCGCGGCCGGCTGACCAATCTCCGTCGGGGAATCGCACAGGGTCGTCAGGCCGGGTCCACCCAGACCGGCAGCCACCCACGGCCCACTCACCAGCAGGAGCGTTAGTTGAGTCCGATGAGCCAGGCGGCACAGAATCTCAACTGGTTGATCACCAACTTCGTGGACAACACCCCCGGGGTGTCCCACACCGTCGTCGTGTCCGCCGACGGTCTCCTCCTGGCGATGTCGGAGGGCTTCCCGCGCGACCGCGCCGACCAGCTCGCGGCCGTCGCCTCGGGCCTGACGTCCCTGACGGCAGGCGCTTCCCGGATCTTCGAGGGCGGTGAGGTGGCGCAGACGGTGGTCGAGATGGAGCGGGGATTTCTCTTCCTCATGTCCGTCTCGGACGGCTCGTCCCTGGCCGTCCTCGCCCACCCGGAGTGCGACATCGGCCTCGTCGGCTACGAGATGGCCCTCCTGGTCGACCGCGCGGGCGCGGTCCTCACCCCCGACCTGCGGGCTGAGCTCCAAGGCAGTCTGCTCCACTGATCGGCCCCGGCACCACCCGTCTCACCACATCACCGTCCGGCCGCCACACACCCCACACAGGCCCCGTCAGACGGCTTGCTGACCGACTTGCTGTCCCGCCCGGAGGACCCATGACCCCGCCCACCGCCTCTCATGATCCGTACGCGGAGCCGTACGAGGACGAGGGCGACCAGCCGCTGGTAAGGCCGTACGCCATGACCGGTGGCCGGACGCGGCCGCGCTACCAGCTGGCCATCGAGGCACTGATCAGTACGACCGCGGACCCCGCCGCGCTCATGGGGCTGCTCCCGGAGCACCAGCGGATCTGCCACCTCTGCCGTGAGGTGAAGTCGGTGGCTGAGGTGTCGGCGCTGCTCAACATGCCGCTGGGTGTGGCCCGGATCCTGGTCGCGGACCTCGCCGAGGCCGGTCTCGTCGCGATCCACCAGCCGGGCGGCGACGATGCCACCGGCGCACCGGACGTGACACTGCTCGAAAGGGTGCTCAGTGGACTTCGCAAGCTCTGACGCGGGACGGTCCACCACGTCCGCGAAGATCGTGGTGGCCGGTGGCTTCGGCGTGGGCAAGACCACGTTCGTGGGTGCCGTCTCGGAGATCAACCCGCTGCGCACCGAGGCCGTCATGACGTCCGCTTCGGCCGGCATCGACGACCTCACCCACACCGGGGACAAGACCACCACCACGGTGGCCATGGACTTCGGCCGTATCACCCTGGACCAGGACCTGATCCTGTACCTCTTCGGTACGCCCGGTCAGGACCGCTTCTGGTTCATGTGGGACGACCTGGTGCGCGGCGCCATCGGCGCGGTGGTGCTCGTGGACACCCGGCGCCTGGCCGACTGCTTCCCGGCCGTGGACTACTTCGAGAACTCGGGCCTTCCGTTCGTCGTCGCGCTCAACGGTTTCGACGGCCAGCAGCCCTACCAGCCCGAAGAGGTGCGCGAGGCGCTGCAGATCGGTCCCGACACCCCGATCATCACGACGGACGCCCGGCACCGGGCCGATGCGAAGAGTGCCCTGATCACGCTGGTCGAGCACGCTTTGATGGCACGGCTGAGGTAGCACCCAAATCTGAGGCGCCATACGGCAGTTGTCGTAGATACACCGGAGCCGGCTGTGTCCTTTGACACGGTCGGCCAAGGTGTTCATAACGTTTCGGCAGAGGAATCGGGTGGTACGGCCACGCGTCGCGCACATCCGGTCTCGCTGCGCGCACAATCGCCCCGCCTTTTGGCGGGGCTCGCTCTTTATGACCGTTTTATCTGGGGCTTACATCACGTACATTCCCCGCCTCGGACTGTTTGGAAGAGCGCAGGTCGTCGTGCTGGAATGCCTGAACTGCCCAATAGTCAATGACGTACTCGTCCGTCGCCGGCGACTTGGGCTCTGAACACTGCGGCACAACGTTGGTGCCGACCGCCGAGAGGTTGTTGGTCGAGTGAGGCGAAGCAAGAACAGTCCCGAGCCGTCGGCCCGGGGCAACTTCACCCCGCCGCCGCGCACAGCGGCGCCCGCCCCCGTGCCCGGTTCGGAACCGACGGCCGCGCCCGCCGAGAGCGGCGGCCGTCTCTCCCCGCGCAACTGGCGCGTGGCGACCAGGCTGAACGCGATCCTGCTCATACCCGTGGTGGTCGGCCTCGTCATGGGTGGCTTCCAGGTGAAGAGCTCGATCGACACCTGGCAGGAGGCCGAGGACGCGGAGAACACCGCGCGCCTGGTCCGCGCGTCGCTGCTCTACGCCAACGCCCTCTACAACGAACGCGACATCACCGCCGCCCCGCTGCTGCAGGGCAAGGGCCAGGACGACAAGACCGTCGTCGACGCCCGCAAGCTCACCGACAAGGCCGCCGACGAGTTCGACGACGCGGCGCAGAACATGCCGGCCAAGCCCGGCCTGGAGCGCCGGCTGGACCTGTTCCGCAAGGCGGAGCCGAAGCTGGCCACCCTGCGCCAGGTGGCCTACACCTCCAAGCTCAAGGGCGTACAGACCGAAGAGGGCTACGTCGAGGTCGCCCACCCGCTGACGGAGTTCGCCAACGAGCTCGGCCTCGGCACCGGCAACATCACCAGCTACGGCCGGACCGTGTACGCCATCGAGCTGACCAAGGCGGCCCTGTCGCTGCAGCGCTCGATCGGCATGCACATCCTGGTCAAGCCGGGCCCCGACGGCGGCAACCTGGCCAGCCAGCGCATCGCCCTGTCCTCGTACGCCTACCTCGAGCGCATCGCCGTGCAGGAGTACATCGGCGGTGGCACCGAGCAGGACGCGGCCAAGCTGAAGGCGGCCGAGGCCAAGATCAAGGCCGACGGTGCCGCGATGGCCCGGGAGGCCAAGGGCAAGAACCCCGACTACGTCCCGCCGCCGGCCAACCCGACGTCGATGATCTCGGCCGTGGCGACGCTGCCGAGCACCGACGCGAGCGCCCGTGCCGCACTCGCGCAGAAGGGCATCACCGCCGAGAACTGGTGGGCGGTCAACACGCTCAAGTTCAACGCGTACGAGAAGATCGAGCAGGACATGGCCGACAAGGCCGTGAGCGAAGCGTCCGACATCGCCGACGACGCCCAGCGCGACGCCTACATCACCGGTGCCGCCGTCGTGGTCGCCCTGCTCCTGGCCTTCATCCTGGCCGGTGCGGTCGCCCGCCAGATGAGCCGCTCGATGCGCCAGCTGCGCAACGCCGCCTTCGGTATCGCCGAACAGCGTCTGCCGATGCTGGTCGACCAGCTCTCCCGCACCGACCCCGGTCGCGTCGACACCCGCGTCGCCCCCATCCCGATCTCCACCACGGACGAGATCGGCGAGGTCGCCCGCGCCTTCGACCAGGTCCACCGCGAGGCCGTCCGGCTCGCCGCCGAGCAGGCCCTGCTGCGGGGCAACATCAACGCGATCTTCACCAACCTGTCGCGCCGCAACCAGTCGCTGATCGAGGGCCAGCTGACCCTGATCACCGACCTGGAGAACAACGAGGCCGACCCGGACCAGCTGGAGAACCTCTTCCGCCTGGACCACCTCGCGACCCGTATGCGCCGCAACGGCGAGAACCTCCTGGTCCTCGCGGGCGAGGAGCCCGGCCGCCGCTGGGACCAGCCGGTGCCGCTGGTCGACGTGCTGCGCGCCGCCTCCTCCGAGGTGGAGCAGTACGAGCGCATCGAGCTCTCCGGCGTCCCGGAGGCCGAGATCCACGGCCGCGCCGTGACCGACCTCGTGCACCTGCTCGCCGAGCTGCTGGAGAACGCCACCACGTTCTCCTCCCCGCAGACCAAGGTCCGCGTCACCGCCACCCGTCTCCCCGACGGCCGCGTGATGGTCGAGATCCACGACAAGGGCATCGGCCTGACCGCCGAGGACTTCGCGGACATCAACCACAAGCTGGCCAACCCGCCGACCGTGGACGCCGCGATCTCGCAGCGCATGGGCCTGTTCGTGGTCGGCCGGCTGTCCGACCGGCACGGCATCCGCGTCCAGCTGCGCCCCTCGGGCGAGCAGGCCGGCACGACGTCGCTGGTCATGCTGCCGGACGCGATCACCCACGGTGGTGGTGGCGAGCAGCACGTGGACCGCGACGAGTTCACCGTCTCGCAGATCATCCCGGAGCAGAACTTCGGCGGCGGCGAGAACTTCAACCAGCCGATGCGCACGGCCGCGGAGCTGGGCTTCGACGACAGCCGCTACTCCGACGTCCCCGACGACATACGGGAGCTGGACCCCGTCGGCCGCTCCCTGATGCGCGAGGAGCGCCGGGCGGCCCTGGAGGCCCAGTCGCACGAGCAGCCCGCGCTGCCCGCGCAGAGCGGCCAGGAGTCCTCCCAGGCCACCGGCTACCGCGACGAGTACAACGGGCAGCAGGGCTACGACGCCGGGCAGGCCTACGACACCGGCCAGACCGGCTATCCGGAGCAGCAGCCGTCCTCGTACGACCGCCAGGCGCCGTACGAGCAGCAGCAGGCGTCGTACGAGGAGCAGCGGCACACGGCGTACGAGGAGCCGCAGCAGCCCGCTTACGACGAGCAGTACTACGCGCCGAACGGCGGCCTGCCGCAGAACGACACCTTCTCGCCGAACGGCGGCTATCCGGAGCCCTCCTATGCGGAGCCGGCCCAGGAGGAGCCCTCGGAGCAGGGTGCGGGCACGGCGGGCGGTTTCGCCGCGTTCGAGCAGCGCCGTCACCAGGACGACTGGCCGCAGCAGGACGGTTACCGCAACGGCTACCCGAGCCAGTACCCTTCTCAGGCCCCGGAAACGGAATCTGCGCAGGCCGCTGACGCAAGTGAGCAGGACCGCGTAGGCTTCGACCGTCCGGAATCGAGCCCCTCCGCCGCTCACACGATGACCGACGCCGGGCTTCCCCGCCGTGGATCCACCGCGAGCGGTGCGAACGGCTCGGGTGGCGCACGGCATGTGAGCCAGGAGCCGCCGGCCTCCGCTTCGGAGAACAACGGCGACGACTGGCGCTCGGCCAACGACGAGCGGTGGCAGCAGGCCTCGCAGCTCCGGAAGCCCAAGGCTGGCGGGGTCACCTCCTCCGGCCTGCCGAGGCGGGTACCCAAGGCGAATCTGATCGAGGGTGCCGCCGAAAGCACCCCCCAGGGAGGCCCCCAGGTCTCCCGCGCCCCGGAGGACGTCCGGGGCAGGCTGAGCAACCTGCGTCGGGGCGTCCAGCGCGGACGCAGCGCAGGCAGTGAAACGAACGGCCAGGGCTTCGGTCCTGACAGCACCTACAACCAGGAGCGTTAGTGTGAGCCCGATGAGCCAGGCGGCACAGAACCTGAACTGGTTGATCACCAACTTCGTGGACAACACCCCGGGGGTGTCCCACACGGTGGTGGTCTCCGCCGACGGACTCCTTCTGGCGATGTCCGAAGGCTTCCCCCGCGACCGCGCCGACCAGCTCGCGGCCGTCGCCTCCGGTCTGACGTCTCTGACGGCAGGCGCCTCCCGGATCTTCGAGGGCGGCAGCGTGAACCAGACGGTTGTGGAGATGGAGCGGGGATTCCTGTTCATCATGTCCATCTCCGACGGATCGTCGCTCGCGGTCCTCGCACACCCGGAGGCGGACATCGGCCTCATCGGGTACGAGATGGCGCTGTTGGTCGACCGAGCCGGTACGGTCCTGACACCGGACCTTCGTGCAGAGCTCCAGGGGAGCCTGCTCAACTAGTAGACGGACGGTGCGTTTTGGCGTCCCGGGGCCGTAAGGTTTCGGGACGCGGCTCCACAGCGATGGGTGCCAGGCACAGTCGGAGGAGGAGAAAGTGGCAACACCCCCAGGCGGTTCGTCTTCGGGCAACTGGTCGTACGGCCCTGCCCAGGGCCAGGGCGACGGTGGCCAGAACCCGAACCGTTACAACTTCC
Organism: Streptomyces sp. NPDC047880; assembly: GCF_040706515.1. Lineage (NCBI taxonomy): Bacteria > Bacillati > Actinomycetota > Actinomycetes > Kitasatosporales > Streptomycetaceae > Streptomyces > Streptomyces sp. NPDC047880. Next base: position 219,046 of record NZ_JBEZOK010000006.1, read on the forward strand.
CCTCCGCACCCAGCCACCGGCAGCCGTACGCGCCGCAGGGCCCCGGCCCGTCGCCGTACGACCAGCCGCCGGCCCCGCGCATCCAGCCCGTGCAGCCGCAGCGCCGCACCCCCGAGCCGGCGCCCGCCGGAGGGTCGAACAACCCCCTGGTGCGTCCGTACGCCATGACCGGCGGCCGGACCCGCCCGCGCTACCAGCTCGCCATCGAGGCGCTGGTGCACACCACTGCGCAGCCGCACCAGATGCAGGGCCAGCTGCCCGAGCATCAGCGGATCTGCAACCTCTGCCGGGAAATCAAGTCGGTCGCCGAGATCTCGGCGCTCCTCACGATCCCTCTCGGCGTGGCCAGGATCCTCGTCGCCGACTTGGCGGAGGCGGGACTGGTCGCCATCCATCAGCCCGGCGGCGACGAGAACGCCGGCGGCCAGCCAGACGTGACACTGCTCGAAAGGGTGCTCAGTGGACTTCGCAAGCTCTAGCGGAGGGCCTTCCCGCTCCACCACGTCCGCGAAGATCGTGGTGGCTGGCGGCTTCGGCGTGGGCAAGACCACGTTCGTGGGTGCCGTCTCGGAGATCAACCCGCTGCGCACCGAGGCCGTCATGACGTCCGCTTCGGCCGGCATCGACGACCTCACCCACACCGGGGACAAGACCACCACCACGGTGGCCATGGACTTCGGCCGTATCACCCTGGACCAGGACCTGATCCTGTACCTCTTCGGTACACCCGGTCAGGACCGCTTCTGGTTCATGTGGGACGACCTGGTGCGCGGCGCCATCGGCGCGATCGTGCTGGTCGACACGAGGAGGCTCGCCGACTGCTTCCCCGCCGTCGACTACTTCGAGAACAGCGGCCTGCCGTTCGTCATCGCGCTCAACGGCTTCGACGGCCAGCAGCCGTACACGCCGGACGAGGTGCGCGAGGCGCTCCAGATCGGCCCGGACACTCCCATCATCACGACGGACGCCCGGCACCGGGCCGACGCGAAGTCGGCGCTGATCACGCTGGTCGAGCACGCTTTGATGGCTCGCCTGCGGTAGTTCTCCTGCTGTGGGACAGCCCCTGGCGGCCTCTGGGCTGCCGGGGGCTGTTGCGTGCCGGGTGCGGGTGGTGGTGTGCGGCTTGCCGCGCCCACGCGGCGGAGCCGCATATCGATACAGCCCCGCGTCTCTGAGGCATGCACCCCTGGGCGCCCCCCCGGGCGCACCCACAAAAGAGGCCCCTCCGTGTGGAGGGGCCTCTCTCGTGTCCGCGGGCTCAGCGCCAGCTGTGCGGGGCCCTGAAGCCCGGCTCGCGTTCCAGGCGGCGCCAGCCTGCCTTGATGCGGCCTCGGTGGGCCGGGGCCGGGTCCGTGGGGCGGGCGGCGGCGCGGGCCAGGAGGATGGCCGTGATGGCGGCGACCTCCTCGGGCTCGGCGTGGCCCTTCTCGACGCGGATATCAGCAGATTCCATGGGTGTCAGTCTCCGTGAGGAAGATGTCCGCAGGGTTACTGCGGCGGGTTGCCGTGCTTGCGGGACGGCAGGTCCGCGTGCTTGGTCTGGAGCATGGCGAGGGACTTGATGAGCACCTCGCGGGTCTCGGCGGGGTCGATGACGTCGTCGACCAGGCCGCGTTCGGCCGCGTAGTAGGGGTGCATCAGCTCGGACTTGTACTCCTTGACCATGCGGGCCCGCATGGCCTCGGGGTCCTCGGCGTCGGCGATCTGGCGGCGGAAGATGACGTTGGCCGCACCCTCCGCGCCCATGACGGCGATCTCGTTCGTCGGCCAGGCGTAGGTGAGGTCGGCACCGATGGACTGGCTGTCCATGACGATGTACGCACCTCCGTAGGCCTTGCGCAGGATCAGGGAGATCCTCGGCACGGTCGCGTTGCAGTAGGCGTAGAGGAGCTTCGCGCCGTGGCGGATGATGCCACCGTGCTCCTGGTCGACGCCCGGGAGGAAGCCGGGGACGTCCAGAAGAGTGATGATCGGGATGTTGAACGCATCGCACATCTGCACGAAGCGGGCCGCCTTCTCGGAGGCCTCGATGTCCAGCACGCCCGCCAGGGACTGGGGCTGGTTCGCCACGATGCCGACGACCTGGCCGTCCATCCGGCCCAGCGCGCAGATGATGTTGCGGGCCCAGCGCTCGTGGACTTCCAGGTAGTCGCCGTCGTCGACGATCTCCTCGATGACCTTGGCCATGTCGTACGGCCGGTTGCCGTCCGCCGGGACCAGGTCCAGCAGGACGTCCGAGCGGCGGTCGGCCGCGTCCGAGGACTCGGTGCGGGGCGGGTTCTCGCGGTTGTTCTGCGGGAGCAGCGAGAGGAGGTAGCGGACCTCGGCGATGCAGGTCTCTTCGTCGTCGTAGGCGAAGTGGCAGACGCCGGACGTCTCGGCGTGGACGTCGGCGCCGCCCAGGCCGTTCTGCGTGATCTCCTCGCCGGTGACCGCCTTGACGACGTCCGGGCCGGTGATGAACATCTGCGAGGTGTCGCGGACCATGAAGACGAAGTCCGTGAGGGCGGGGCTGTAGGCCGCGCCGCCGGCGCACGGGCCGAGCATGACCGAGATCTGCGGGATGACGCCCGAGGCCTTGGTGTTGCGCTGGAAGATGCCGCCGTAGCCGGCGAGGGCCGAGACGCCCTCCTGGATACGGGCGCCGGCGCCGTCGTTCAGCGACACCAGCGGGGCACCGGCCGCGATGGCCATGTCCATGATCTTGTGGATCTTCGTGGCGTGGGCCTCGCCCAGGGCGCCGCCGAAGATGCGGAAGTCGTGCGCGTAGACGAAGACCGTGCGGCCCTCCACCGTGCCCCAGCCGGTGATCACACCGTCGGTGTACGGCTTCTTGGCCTCCAGGCCGAAGCCCGTGGCCCGGTGCCGGCGCAGCTGCTCGACCTCCCGGAAGGACTCCGGGTCGAGGAGGAGTTCGATGCGCTCGCGCGCCGTCAGCTTGCCCTTGGCGTGCTGCGCCTCGGTCGCCTTCTCGCTCGGTCCGGCCACCGCCTGCGCACGGATCTCGTGCAGTTCGGCCACGCGTCCACGCGCGTCGGTCGGCTCACCCGGCGCCTCATCCAAAACGGTCATGTAGTGACCTTACGAAGCCGAGTGAGAAATGCGGGCCGTCGACTCCTCACAGTCTCCGGCGTGTTTTCCTGGTACCCCTGAACAGAACCGTGGCGGAGTGCAGCCTTTCCGACTGCTCAGGGGGCGTGTCGCTTGTAAGGGTCACACAAAACCGTCAGGCGAGAGTCACCTCACAGATATGCGTGGCACATGCCTCCCCCGGAGTGACGCGCACGCGCAGTCGGCGGCCTGTGGAGAGCACCTCGACGGTGTCGTCCAGGCGGTCGACCCGCCGGACCGGGCGGTCCCAGGTGATCTCCAGGGTTGCGCCGGTGCGGGGCGGTTCGCTCACGCAGAGGGTAGCGGTGCGGCCCCGGACGACGGTCAGCACGCTCGCGGCGGCGGACGCGGTGAGGGGGCCCGCGGTGCCCGGCGTCCAGAAGTTCGCGGCCGTGCAGCCCAGGGAGGGCACGGTGACCGCTTGGCGGTCCGGGTCGTTGGCGAGCACCGACAGCCAGTGACGGTCGGCGGCGCGCCGCGCGACCGCGGTACGGGACGCCCCGGGCATGAGGACGTAGGCGTACGTGGCGTCCTCGGGGTCGGTGCCGTGGTCGAGCCAGAGGGTCTGCCAGCGGCGGGTGCGCCGCTCCGGGGTGCTGCCGGTGTTGATGTCGGACCAGGCGCCGGTGCGGTCCTCGCGCAGCGCCTTCAGCTCACCGTCGAGCACCAGCCAGCCGCCGTGGTCCTCCAGGTGGGCCCATCTCGGTCCCCGCACGAAACGCTGGGTGCCGTTCGCGCCCAGGTTGCGGTTGTCGACGACCGTCTCGACCGGGACGCCGTCGGCACAGGTGATCCCGGCGCCCAGGCAGACCACCGCGTCCGCGAGACAGAACCAGGACTTGCGGGCCTCCAGGGTGGAGCCGAGGCCCTTGAGGTGCTGGCCGAGGGCCGCGCGGGTGCCGTCGGTGGTGCCGCCGACCCAGCGCGCGTCCGGGCGGGCGGTGCCCCACTCGCCGCCTTCGCGGTCGGCGAGCCGTGTGGTGGAGACGGTGGTGCCGGGCAGCCGGTACCAGTCGACGGTCGGCCAGAACCAGTCCGTGTACTGGTCGCTCGCCCCGGCCCACCAGCTGACCATGCCCGCGCCGGTGTGCCAGCCGCGGGGGTTCTCCCCGTTGCCGCACTCGTAGTGGGCGATGCGGTCGCTGGCCATGGCGATGTTCACGGTGAAGCCGGGGCCGCGGTGGACGGCACGGTCCATGGCGGCGAACAGGTGGTGCCCGGTGGGTTCGGGCGCGGCCGGGACGGGTGAGGCGGCGACGGCGTGCAGCCGGGCCAGGTCGGCCACATCGAACTGGCGGGACGTCAGAAGGGGGCTCACGGTGTCCCGTTCGATCCAGCCCTTGATGCGGGCGTGCCAGCGGTCGCGTTCGGCCGGGTTCGCGCCGGTGGCGAGGAGGGCGATGGCCGCGATGAGCCGGTGGCCGTGGTAGTGGTCGCTGCGCAGGACCTTGCGGTCGTCGGTGGTGAGGTAACCGCGGCTGATGGCCCGTCCGTTGACGCTGTCCATGACCAGTCCGTCGTGGAGGAGCGGCGCGTAGGCCCGCTCTACGCTGTCGAGGACGATCTGCCGGCCGGGGTTGGTGACCTCCCAGTCGGATCCGGCGAGCAGGGCGAAGAGGCGGCCGAGCCCGTCGAGCATGACCTGACCGTAGGTGCCCGAGTAGGCGACCCAGGTGTGCTGGACGAAGGAGCCGTCGGCGTAGAGGCCGTCGCCCCGGGTGACGTACGGGAAGACCGGGGAGAGCGCGTCCCGGGCGAGGGCGATCTTGGCGGGGTCGCGGCCGAGGACGCCGCGCAGGACCACGGAACGGCACAGGTCGACGCGGTTGGCGCCGGTGGAGGTGCCGCTGTAGTCGCCGAGGGCCGAGTCGGGGACGAAGTGGTCGACGGCGGCGCAGGCGGCGTCGACACGGGTCCGGCCGAGTTCGTCGTACAGGGCGGTGGTGATGTCCATCAGCAGCCGGGGGCTGCCGATCTGCCATTCCCACCAGTTGCCGTAGGGGGTGGTGGCGGGGTTGTACACGGTGGCGGCGAGGTGGTCGAGGCCCCGCAGGACGCCGGCGAGGAGGCCCGGGTCGGCGGTCGAGCCGGTGCCCTGCTGGACGTAGGCCTGGGTCATGGTCCACAGCCGCGCGTAACCGAGGGTGATGCCGGCCGGTGGGTCGAAGGGGTGGCCGGGCCAGAGGGAGTGCGCCGTCGGGGCCATGCTCGCGTGCAGGTCGCGGGCGAGCGCGCCGGTCTCCGCGAGCCGGGCCGCGTAGGGCTCGGTCGCCGGGTCGTAGCCGGTGCCGAGGGAGATGTGGAGCCAACGGCGGCGGAGGGTGTCGTACGGGTCGCCCGGCGGGCCGGCGATCGGCCCCGCGGGCGCAGCGCCCCCGGTCGCCGCGAGGGCCGCGGCCGCCAGCAGCAGGGCGCGGCGGCCGGGCCGGAACAGGGCGGCCCGGCCCGTACGGCGGGGGACGGCACGACGCTGGGGAGTCATGCCCATGCCCTACCACGGGGAGGCGGTCACCTGAACGGTGGATCCGGCCGGAGTAACCGGAACGGCGGAACGGCGACGCGGGTGACCCTGCGCATCCGGCAGGAAATGCGGAACGGCAGCACGGGTGGCCCTACGCATCCGGCCGGAGCGGCGCAATGGCAGCACCGGTGGTCCCGCGCATCCGGCCGGAAATGCGGAACGGCAGCACGGGTGGCGCTACACATCCGGCCGGAGCGGCGCAATGGCAGCACGGGTGGCCCCGCGCATCCGGCCGGAGATGCGGAACGGCAGCACGGGTGGCGCTACACATCCGACCGGAGCGGCGCAATGGCAGCACGGGTGGCCCCGCGCACCCGGCCGGAGATGCGGAACGGCAGCACGGGTGGCGCTACACATCCGACCGGAGCGGCGCAATGGCAGCACGGGTGGCGCTACACATCCGGCCGGAGCGGCGTGGGGCGGCGCGGCCCCGGCACGGCTCAGCCGAAGCGGTTGAGCAGGCGGCGGTACAGGCCCGGTGCGAGACCTCGGACCCGGCCGGGGACGGTCAGCCAGGTGGGGACGTAGGCCTCGTCGCGCTCCTGCCGGACGGCCTCCCAGATGGTGGCGGCGACGCAGCCCGGCGAGAGGAGACCGGTGCGGGTGCCGTCGTAAGGCCTGCCGCGTCGGGTGTGGAAGGCCGTGTCGACGGCTCCGGGGACGACGAGGGTGACGCCCACGCCCGTGCCGCGCAGCTCCTGGCGCAGCGCCTCGGCGAAGGCGGCCAGGCCGGCCTTGGCGGCGGAGTACACCGCCTCCTCCCGCAGACCCACGCAGCCCGCGACCGAGCCGAGCAGCACCACGCGGCCCCGCCCGGCCGCGATCATGGAGGGCAGGACCTCGCGCACCAGGTGCAGCGTGGCGTTGAGGTCGAGGGTCAGCACCCGGTCGATGTCGGTGTGCGGCATGGTGGTGAAGGGGCCGGTCCAGCCCATGCCCGCCCCGGCGACCAGGACGTCGATGCGGCCGGTGGTGTGCAGCGCGGACCGGGCCAGCAGACGCGGGCCGTCGGGGGCGGCGAGGTCGGCGGGGAGCACGACGGCCGAGGTGCCGGACGCCGTCTGCTCCAGCCGGTTCCGGTCGCGTCCGCTGAGAAGCAGTTGCCAGCCGTCCAGCGCGAACCGCCGGGCCGTGGCCGCCCCGATGCCGGAGGAGGCGCCGGTGACCAGGGCCACGCGCCGGTCGAGGCGTCGCGGTGGCCCGTACTGGTGCACCCGGGCGGGGACGGGGGCCGTGGAGCGGCGCGGGGCGGGATCCGCCGGTGGGTCGTAGGCCGAGCCGGAGCCGGTGAGTGTCACGAGTCGCTCTCCCCTGCGCTGTGCGTCCGCCGTGGGTCTCGTCTGTCTCCTTGCGCTCCCTTGACACGGAACCCCCTCTCGCCGGACACCGCCACCGCACCGGGCACCGGCCGCGGCCCGGCGCTCCGGGTGCGGTGGGCCCGCGGCCCCTGGGCCGACCGGCGCGGGGTCGCCGTGCGCGGCGTCGGCGGGTGCACCCGCGCGGGCCGTGGGATTGCGCCAGGCGGCGGAACGAGAGGCGCGCGGCAGCGGAGAGGCGTGCGGCAGACGACAGACCGAGACTCCTTCCCCGAAGATGTTGAACATTGAACGGAATAGGTCTACGGTGGGTCGCGTTGGAGTAGTTAAAGATTCAACATCAAGCGCAGGAGGCGTACACCATGAGCATCTTCAGCCGCACCGACACCCGGACCGCTGCCGCGAACACCGCCGTGAACCCCGACCTGGCCGCCCTGACCGGCGACTACACGATCGACCCCGCGCACTCGACGATCGGCTTCACCGCCCGGCACGCCATGGTCACGAACGTCAAGGGCAGCTTCCAGGACTTCACCGGCACGCTGCACCTCGACGGCACCGATCCGTCGCGCTCGACGGCCTCCCTCGACGTCGTGATGGACAGCATCGAGACCGGCAACGCCGACCGTGACGGCCACCTCAAGAGCGCGGACTTCTTCAAGACGGACGAATTCCCGGCCATGACCTTCCGCTCCACCAAGGCGGAGGCGCTCGGCAGTGACGAGTACCGGATCACCGGTGACCTGACGATCCTCGGCACCACCCGCACGCTCGCCATCGACCTCGAGTTCAACGGCGCCGCGAAGGACCCCTTCGGCAACGAGCGCGTCGGCTTCGAGGGCAAGGCGGAGATCCTGCGCTCCGAGTGGGGCCTGACCTGGAACGCCGCACTGGAGACCGGCGGCGTCCTGGTCTCGGACAAGATCAAGCTCAACTTCGACATCTCGGCCATCAGGAACGCGTGAGCCCTGTGGGACCGGCCCGGTGAAGCGCCACCGGGCCGGTCTGGCCGATTCCGGCCCCTTGTGCAAAGACTGTCGGCGTTCCCATAATCCAGCAGCAGTATTTTGACCAGTCCATGCCAGCACATGGACGTTCTTTTTGCCTTGCTGCTGTCATGCACTCGTCAATCTGATGCTTCGGTTGCACCTCCCCAGTCAACCCCCCACGGAAGGCATCACGTTGAAGAGACTCCTCACGGCCCTCAAGAGATGCGCGGTCCTCGGCGCCGCCGCACTCGCGATCGCCAGTCTCCAGCCCGTCTCCGCCGCCCAGGCCGCCCCGTCACCCGTCGTCGGCGGGACCCGGGCCGCGCAGGGTGAGTTCCCGTTCATGGTCCGGCTCTCGATGGGCTGCGGCGGCGCCCTCTACACCCAGCAGATCGTGCTCACGGCCGCGCACTGCGTGGGCAGTTCCGGCAACAACACCGGCATCACGGCGACGGCCGGGGTCGTGGACCTCCAGTCCACCACCGGCCGGGTCCAGGTCCGCTCCACCAAGGTGCTGCGCGCCCCCGGCTACAACGGCACCGGCAAGGACTGGGCGCTCATCAAGCTGGCGCAGCCCATCAATCTGCCGACGCTGAAGATCGCCACCACCACGCAGTACAACACCGGTGACTTCACCGTCGCCGGCTGGGGCGCGAACCGGGAGGGCGGCTCCCAGCAGCGCTACCTCCTCAAGGCGACCGTGCCGTTCGTCAGCGACGCCGCGTGCAAGGGCTACGGCGGCCTCTACAGCGACCTGGTCGCGAACGAGGAGATCTGCGCCGGCTTCGACGCGGGCGGCGTCGACACCTGCCAGGGCGACTCCGGCGGCCCGATGTTCCGCAAGGACAACGCGGGCAACTTCATCCAGGTGGGCATCGTGAGCTGGGGCGAGGGCTGTGCCCGGCCCGAGGCTCCCGGCGTCTACACGGAGGTCTCCACCTTCGCCTCCGCCATCGCGTCGGCGGCGTCAACCCTCTGACACGCGGCTTCGGGGCCCGATGCCGAGGGGTGTCGGGCCCGTTCCGCGTGCGGGCCTCCGCCGCCCGGGCTCATCTCGTCCGGGGCTCCCGCGACTCCAGCTTCCTCACCGTCGCCGCCACCTGCGCGGCCCGGCCCCGCGCCGTCCTGGCCCGCAGCACGCCGAGCATCGCCAGATACCGGTCCGTCCGCCCGAGCGCCCCGAACGCCGCGGCGGCCCGGGGGTTCTGCTCCAGCGCCGCCGCCAGGTCCCCGGGGACCCCGGCCTCCTTCTGTGACGCGTACGCGGCCTCCCACCGGCCGTCCGCCCGCGCGGCCGCTACCTCGGCGAGCCCGCCGGGCCGCATCCGTCCGGCGGCGGTCAGCTCCCCGACCCGCCGGACGTTGACCACGGACCAGACGCTGCCCGGACGCCGCGGCGTGATCCGCTGGAGGTAGTACGCGTGGTCAACTCCCTTGCGCTGCCCGGTGATCCACCCGTGGCACAGCGCAAGGTCGTTGACGTCGGCGGCGCTGACGGAGCGGATGCCCGAGCCCTTCTTCGCGATCCGGACCCAGAGTCCGGGGTGCGGCGCCGGGTGCGCGGCGAGCCAGGAGTCCAGGTCGGCCGTGGTCTCGAAGGCGAGGGGGCCTGCGTCGTCGGAGATGGTCATGGCGTCACCGTAGGAAGTAATTAGGACAGCTACTGTCCGCTGGGCGGCAGCGTCCGGGGTCGTCCTGCAGCTCTCGGGCGGCACGAAGGTCAACACGCTGATGTTCCTGATGGCCCCGGTCACCGGGGTCTGGGGCGCGCTGATGTTCGGCGAGCTGTTCGGCGGGCAGACCGCTCACGGGCCGGCCGTCTGCCTCCGGGCGGTCGTCCTGGTCCGTCGAGGGGGCGGCCGACGGGACACGCCCCGGGCCGGCACCCGGGCGGAGCAGGGGGAGATCCGGTGGACCCGCTCCCCCTGGCGCCGTCGGACTCACCCGCGTACCAGCCGGTCGGCGTTGGGTCAGAACCCGCCCCCGAAGTCCCCGCCGCCGCCGAAGTCCCCTCCTCCGAAACCGCCTCCGAAATCGCCGCCGAAGTCGCCGGCGTTGTAGTCCGCGCCGGAGACGTCGCCGCCCTCGTAGCCGCCGAAGTCGCCGTAGCCAGAGCCGTAGTCGGCCGCGTAGGCGGGGCCGGCCATCATGCTGCCGAGCATGGTGCCGACGAGCAGGCCGGGCAGGAGTCCGCCGCCGAAGTAACCGCCGGCCCAGGGACCGTACGCCGGTCCGGCGTCCCAGTAGGGGCGGCGGCCGTACTCGGTGTCGACCTCGCGGATCGCCGGATCGCGGCCCTCGGCCAGACGCCGTTCGTCGGCCGCGCAGACGGGGACCTCGCGGGTGGCGCCGGCCGGGGGCGTCCAGGTGGCGTCGGCGACCGAGGGGCCGTGGCGCGGGTCGAAGAAGCAGGGCGGGCGGCGCTCCGGCAGGGCCCCGCCCTCGCGGCGGGCCGCGAGCCGGGCGAGACAGAAGCGGCCGTCCTCCACGGCCTGGGTGACGGCCCGCACGTCCTCCGGTTTCGTCGCGGCCGCCATCAGGGACTTGGCCTGCTCGTAGGAGTCCAGGGCTCGCTCGTAGTCGGTGCGCATCGCGTCGTCGGCGCCGGGCTCCCCGGGATGGAAGTCGAGCCGGTCGAGCTCCTCACCGAACGCGGTGATGTCCTCGTCGACGACCACCCGCAGCTTCTCCAGAGCGGCCCGCTGCTCCTCCTCGTGGCGGCGCCGGTTGCGGCGGACCATGGCGTAGGCGCCCGCACCGCCGGCCGCCACCAGGGCGCCGATCGTGACCAGGCCGCCGACCGGCACGTCGGTGCCCGAGCCGCCGCTCCAGCTGCTCGGCGCCGTCCCGCCCACGTTGCGCAGGGCGTCGTCGACGAAGTCGTTCAGCTGGGCCTTGGCGTCGCCCGCACCCTGTACGGCCGTGACCAGGTTGGACACCGCCTGGCGGCTCATCACGGAGCTGTCGGCGCGGGCGTCGAAGCGGTCGCCGAGGCGGATGCCGTACAGGCCGGTGATGCCGGTCTCCGTGCGGAGGTTCCGGAACAGGTCCTGCGTGGGGTAGCCGGCCGGGAGGACCGCCACGAAGACGGGTTTGTCCGCGTCCTTGATCTTGTCGGCGAGCGCCTCGGCGTCCGACGCCGCGAGCTGCCCGGAGGCGGCCGGGTCGACGTAGACGGGGTTCTGGCGCAGCTCCCGGGCGACCTCGGAGAGGTCGGTGGCCGCGTGCGCGCCCGGCGCGCCGGCCAGCAGCACCGCCAGTACGGCGGCGAACGGCACGATCAGCAGACGTACGACGGTACGCACCAGTGCGGCCCTCATATGTTCGAAGCTACCCGAAACATCCCAAAAAGGGTTATCCGTCGTGGAAGGGATCTGGGAACGCGGCGGTGCCCGGGTCGTGTCCGTCGTGGGGCGGGCGGGACCTTGCGGACACGGCCTGGTGCCGCGGCAGGCACCGTTCGCCCGTGAAGGAGCGGCGTCCGGTGCGTGCTCTCGGCGTGCCGGCCGGAAGCCCTCGTACGGGGCGTACCCGGGCTTTCGTCGGGTGCGGCGAGAGGGCGTGCCGGGCGTCGCGACGGGGCGAACGTCGCCTGCCGCGGCACTAGGATGCCCCTGGCCATCCAGGAGGGGCGGGAGCGGGGACATGTTCGGACGACGCAGGGTTGCGGACATGGCGGTGTCCGGACTGACCGAGCTGGACCGGTCGCGTACGCGCGCCGACCTGCTGTGGGAGCTGTTCCGCCACGCGGAGGCGGAGGTGACGTCGGCCATCGGCTGGTACCTGGCGCGGCGCCGGGGCCCGTCGCTGTGGTCGCGTGCGCTGCGGGCGCTCGCCACACTGCTGGGCATCGTCGGCACGATCACACCACTGGTGCACGCCGCCTCGCCCACGACCGTGCAGCCCGAGTGGGGGTTCGTGTTCCTGGCCGGCGGGGCGGGCTGTGTGCTCTTCGACCGGATCTTCGGGTTCTCGGCGTCCTGGACCCGCTACATCCGTGCCGAGATGGCGCTGCAGCAGATCCTCAAGAAGGCGCAGTCCGAGTGGGCGCAGGCGTTCCTGAGGACCACGGACTCCCCCAGCGACAAGGAGCAGGCCGCCCTGCTCGGGGTGATCGAGCGGCTGCGGACCGACGCGCAGCGGATCATCGAGGACGAGGGCACGGCGTGGATCGGCTATCTGGCCGACGGCGTCGAGGAGCTGACCCGCTCCACCAGCTCCGCCACCGGCCAGCGTTCCCACACCGCAGGCCTGTTCCGCCTCGACCGGAGCCCCGGGCGGGACCGGGGCGGCGAGGTTCCGGTGCCGCGGTCCCGGGACACCGCGATGTGACACGCGCCCCGGGCTCCGGCCGGCCCGCGGCTACTCCGCCGGGTCGACCCCCGCGCGCAGCAGCCCGTACGTGTACGCGTCCTCCAGGGCCTGCCAGCTCGCGGCGATGACGTTGTCGGCGACACCGACGGTCGACCACTCGCCCGTGCCGTCGGACGTGGAGATCAGCACGCGGGTGGTGGAGTTGGTGCCGTGCTTGCCCTCCAGGATGCGGACCTTGTAGTCCACCAGCTCCAGCTTGGCGAGCTGCGGGTAGATCTTCTCCAGGCCCACGCGCAGCGATCGGTCGAGGGCGTTGACCGGGCCGTTGCCCTCGGCGGTGGCGACGATGCGCTCGCCCTTGGCCCACAGCTTGACGGTGGCCTCGTTGGCGTGGGAGCCGTCGGGCCGGTCCTCGACGATGGCGCGCCAGGACTCGACCTCGAAGTAGTGCAGCGGCTTGCCCTGGACCTCGGCGCGCAGCAGGAGTTCGAAGCTCGCGTCGGCGGCCTCGTAGGTGTAGCCCTTGAGTTCGCGCTCCTTGACCCGCTCGACGACCCGGCCGACCAGCTCGCGGTCGCCGCCGAGGTCGATGCCGAGCTCCTTGCCCTTGAGCTCGATGGAGGCCCGGCCCGCCATGTCGGAGACCAGCATCCGCATGGTGTTGCCGACCAGCTCGGGGTCGATGTGCTGGTACAGGTCCGGGTCGACCTTGATCGCGGAGGCGTGCAGTCCGGCCTTGTGGGCGAAGGCGGAGAGGCCGACGTAGGGCTGGTGCGTGGAGGGGGTGAGGTTGACGACCTCGGCGATGGCGTGCGAGATGCGGGTCATCTCCCGCAGGCGCCCGTCGGGCAGCACCTTCTTGCCGTACTTGAGCTCCAGGGCCGCCACGACCGGGAAGAGGTTGGCGTTGCCGACGCGCTCGCCGTAGCCGTTGGCGGTGCACTGCACGTGGGTGGCGCCGGCGTCGACGGCGGCCAGGGTGTTGGCGACCGCGCAGCCCGTGTCGTCCTGGGCGTGGATGCCGAGCCGGGCGCCGGTGTCGGCGAGGACCGTGGAGACGACGGCCTGGACCTGGGCCGGGAGCATGCCGCCGTTGGTGTCGCACAGGATGACGACGTCCGCGCCGGCCTCCGACGCCGTGCGGACGACCGCCTTGGCGTACTCGGGGTTGGCGCGGTAGCCGTCGAAGAAGTGCTCGCAGTCGATGAAGACCCGCCGGCCCTGCTCCTTGAGGAAGGACACGGTGTCGCGGACCATCGCCAGGTTCTCGTCCAGGGTGGTGCGCAGCGCGAGTTCGACATGGCGGTCGTGTGACTTGGCGACCAGCGTGATCACCGGTGCGCCGGACTCCAGCAGCGCTCTGACCTGGGGGTCCTGGTCGGCGGTGGTGCCGGCGCGGCGGGTGGAGCCGAACGCGACGAGCTGGGCGTGCCGGAAGTCGATCTCCTGCCGGGCGCGGGCGAAGAACTCGGTGTCCCGGGGGTTGGCGCCCGGCCAGCCGCCCTCGATGAAGCCCACGCCGAAGTCGTCCAGGTGCCGCGCGATGGCCAGCTTGTCCGCGACGGTGAGGTTGATGCCCTCCCGCTGGGCGCCGTCGCGCAGGGTGGTGTCGAAGACGTGGAACGAATCGTCGAGCTCGCTGGTTTCGGTCATGGTCTCAAGGCTCCTGAGGATGGGATCTCGGTCGTACCGGAATGACCGGCTCCACCGCCCTCACATGGTCCCTCGCGCTCTCGCCTCCGGCTGCGGGTGGGCCAGAAATGCGAAAAACCTCTCGCGGGTGCGAGAGGTCTGCGCGCGGGTCGAGGACGACGGTGTCCGCCCGTACCTGGTCGTACGTGCGGTCACTGCGGACCGGCGCGCCTGCTGCCAATAATCATGGCGAACGAGAGCACGGGGGCATTTTGGCACAACCCCCGGGCTCCGCTCACCGCCGTCTCAGGATGCGGTCGGTCACTTCGGGTGACGGTCGGAGACGAAGGTGCGGCTGTCGCGGTCGCCACCGGGGCGGACATGCTCGGCTCACTGACGACCCGGGCGCGCGTTCAGGCGTCCGCGAGGAGGCTGTCGGCGAGGAACTCGCGGACGTGCGCGAGCACCGGTGCCCGGTCGGTGCCGCGCAGGCCGATCGCCACGTGGATGGAGAAGCCGTCGAGCAGCGCCCGCAGCCGGGCGGCGAAGCGGTCCGGGTCGACGCGGCGGAACTCCCCGCGCGAGATGCCCTCGGCGAGCAGGGCGACCAGGTCGCGGTGCCAGGCGCCCTCGATGGCGGCCTGCCGGTCACGGGCCTGCGCGTCGGCGTTCTGCGAGCGGTTCCAGACCTCCAGCCACAGTGTCCAGTGGGGGTCGCGGTGCCCGTCGGGCACGTACAGGTCGACGTAGGCGTCGAGGCGTTCGCGAGCCGGCGCGGTCCGGGTGAGCAGGCGCCCCCGCTCGGCGCCGAGCCGGCCCTCGCTCCACTCCAGGGTGCGCAGCAGCAGCTCGTCCTTGGAGCCGAAGTAGTAGAGCAGGTGGCCGCTGCTCATCCCGACCTCGCGGCCGAGCGCCGCCATGGTGAGCTTCTCCAGGCCACGCTCGGCGATCATCTCCATGGCCGCGGCGAGGACGTCCTCGCGGGGCGGGGCCTGCCGTCGCCCACCGGCCATGTGCGCTCCTAGATCCTCGGCTGCTGCTGGGTGATGCAGTGGATGCCACCACCGCCCGCGAAGATCGTACGGGCGTCGACCAGCGTCACGGTGCGCTCGGGGAACAGGCGGCGGAAGATGCCGGCGGCGATCTCGTCACGCGGGTCGTCGAAGCCGCACAGGACCACGCCGCCGTTGCACAGGTAGTGATTGATGTAGGAGTAGTCGGCCCAGTGACCGTCGGCCTCCAGGACGGTCGGGGCGGGGACCTCGACGACCTCCAGACGCCGGCCGCGCGCGTCGGTCTGTGCCTTCAGCAGGCCGATGATCTCCCGGGTCACCTCGTGGTCGGGGTGGGCGGGGTCGGGCTGGGAGTGGGCCACGACGACGCCCGGGCGGGCGAAGGCCGCGACGATGTCGACGTGGCCGAGGGTGCCGAAGCCGTGGGGAGGGTAGTCGCCGGTCAGGCCGCGCGGCAGCCAGATCGCCTTGCGGGTGCCGAGCTGTGCGTGGATCTCGGCCTCGACCTGCTCGCGGGACCAGCCCGGGTTGCGCTCCGGACCGAGCTGGACGGTCTCGGTCAGCAGGACCGTGCCCTCGCCGTCGACGTGGATCGCCCCGCCCTCGTTGACGAGCTGCGAGGCGTACGTCCGTGCCCCGGCGAGGTCGGCGACGTGCACGGCGATCTTCGCGTCGTGCTCCCAGCGGGCCCACTCCTGGGCGCCCCAGCCGTTGAACGTCCAGTCGACGGCGGCCAGTTCGCCCTTCCCGTCGGTCAGGAAGGTGGGGCCGATGTCACGCATCCAGGCGTCGTCGAGGTCCCGCTCGACCGTGTCGACGCCGTCGCCCAGCAGAGCACGCGCCTCGCCCGACCGCCCCGGCCCGCACACCACCGTCACCGGTTCGAAGCGGCGCACGGCCCGGGCCACCGCGGCCCAGGCGACCCGGGCGGCGGCCAGCTCCCCGGGGTCGTCGAAGGTCTGGTTCGGGCCCGGCCAGGCCATCCAGGTGCGCTCGTGCGGAGCCCATTCGGCGGGCATGCGGAAGCCGTCGGCGGCTGCGGACATCGTTGATCCTCAGAGGAAGTAGAGACGGTTGAGGGAGACGGAATCGGCGGGTCCGGAGTGCAGCGGCTCGCCGTCGAGGGTGACGAGACCGGTGCGCTGGTCGACGTCGACGGCTCCGGTACGGGAGTTCAGACGCAGGTCGGCCGGGCCGATGCCACGCGTGCCGCGCACGGCGACCCTGCGGCGCCGGGTCGGCATGGTGTCGTGCCCCTGGTCGAGCGCGGCCTGCGCGACGAACGCCACCGAGATGTCGGCCGGTGTCGCCCCGTGCGCGCCGAACTGCGGCCCGAGGACGAGGGGTTCGCAGGTGTCGGTCGCCGCGCCCGGGTCGCCGACCACGCCGTACGCCGGGAAGCCGGCCTTCAGCACCAGCTGCGGCTTGGCACCGAAGTACTCGGGCCGCCACAGCACGATGTCGGCGAGCTTGCCGGTCTCGATGGACCCGACCTCGTGCGAGAGCCCGTGCGCGAGGGCGGGGTTGATGGTGAGCTTGGCCATGTAGCGCAGGACGCGCTCGTTGTCGTGGCCTTCGTCGGGAGCGCCGGACTCGGCCTTCATCTTCCCGGCCATGGCGAACGTACGGCGGACGGTCTCGCCCGCACGCCCCATGCCCTGCGCGTCCGACGAGGTGATGCCGATCGCCCCCAGGTCGTGCAGGACGTCCTCGGCGCCCATGGTTCCGGCCCGGATGCGGTCCCGGGCCATGGCGGCGTCGCCGGGCAGGTCGGTCTTGAGGTCGTGGACGGAGACGATCATGCCGTAGTGCTCGGCGACGGCGTCCCGGCCGAAGGGCAGGGTCGGGTTGGTGGAGGAGCCGATGACGTTCGGCACGCCCGCCATCTTCAGGACGTTGGGGACGTGCCCGCCGCCGCAGCCCTCGATGTGGAAGGCGTGGATGGTGCGCCCCTCCAGCACGCGCAGGGTGTCCTCCACGGACAGGCACTCGTTCAGCCCGTCGCTGTGCAGGGCGACCTGGACGTCGTGCTCTTCGGCTACGCGCAGGGCGGTGTCGAGCGCGCGGGTGTGGGCGCCCATGTCCTCGTGCACCTTGAAGCCGCTCGCCCCGCCCTCGGCGAGGGCCTCGACCAGGGGTGCCTCGTGCGAGGACGAACCCCGGCCCAGGAAGCCGATGTTGACGGGCCAGGCGTCGAAGGCGTTGAACGCGTGCCGCAGCGCCCAGGGCGAGTTGACGCCGACGCCCCACACCGGGCCGAACTCCTGCCCGATGATCGTGGTCACGCCGGAGGCGAGCGAGGCCTCCATGATGCGCGGCGACAGCAGGTGGACATGGGTGTCGACGGCACCCGCGGTGGCGATGAGACCCTCGCCGGAGACGATCGAGGTGCCCGTGCCGACGACGACGTCGACCCCGTCGAGGGTGTCGGGGTTGCCGGCCCGCCCGATCGCGCAGATGCGGCCTTCGCGGATCCCGATGGAGACCTTCCGGACGCCCTGCACGGCGTCGATGACGACGACGTTGCTGATGACGACGTCGCAGGTCTCGCGGACCGCGGCGGCCTTGAGGTGCAGTCCGTCGCGGGCGGTCTTGCCGAACCCGGCGAGGAACTCGTCGCCGTACCGCTGGGAGTCCGACTCGACCCGGACGACCAGCCCCGAATCACCGAGGCGGATGCGGTCACCGGCGCGGGGCCCGTGGGTGGCGGCGTACTCGTACGGGGTGAGGCGGCGCGCCTGTGCGGGGTGGCCTCCGGGGCGGCTCATCGCTCGACCTCCTGATCAGCTGTTTCCGGTACGCCGAGGTAGCCGCAGGCGGCGGCCCGCTCCAGGGCCTCCTCCTTGGCGCCCGGCGCGTCCAGCGGCCCGTCGACGAGCCCGGCGAAACCGATGGCGATCCGCTCGCCCCCGATCGGCACCAGCCCCACCTCGGCGCTCTCCCCCGGCCCGAGACGGACGGAGGATCCCGCGGGCACGGCGAGCCGCATGCCGTAGGCCCGGCCGCGGTCGAAGTCGAGCCTCGGGTTGGCCTCGAAGAAGTGGAAGTGGGAGGTCACCGAGACGGGCACGGTCGCGGTGTTGGTGACCGTGAGCCGCTCGGCCGGCTCGGGCTCGGGATGCTCCGGCCCGGGCAGCAGGGCACCCGGGGCGTCCGGCCCCGAGTCGCCTCCGATGGGGTGGGAGACGACCGCGAGCCGCGAGCCGTCGTCGAAGACGGCCTCGACGTGCACCTCGGTGACGACGTCGGCGACGCCGGGCAGCACGTCACCGGGCCCGAGGACGGACCGGGCGGCCTCGACGGCCTCCGCGAGCCGCTTGCCGTCCCGGGCGGCCTCGCACACCGTGTCGGCGATGAGCGCGGTCGCCTCGGGGACGTTGAGCCTCAGTCCCCTGGCCCGGCGGGCGCGGGCGAGCTCGGCGGCGCCGAAGAGCAGCAGCCGGTCGCGTTCGGTCGGGGTCAGCCGCATGTCACTCCCTCCATTTAGAGCATCACTCTAAACATGAAATTCACTCGACCGGAAGGTTGACGATGAGGCAATGCGCACATCACATTGAACGTCGCTCTAACCGAGGGAGACCAGCATGCCGATCGAACAGCGCGGAGTCGACACCATCCCCGAGGAGGAACGCACGAGCGGGCCACGCGACCTCGTCTCGATCCTGCTCGGCTCCAACCTCTGCCTGGGCGTGATCGTCTTCGGCTGGCTGCCGCCGTCCTTCGGCCTCGACTGGTGGTCGTCGGTCAGCGCGGTGCTCGCGGGCACGGTGGTGGGCGTGCTGTTCACGGCCCCGCTGGCACTGGTCTCGCTGCGCACCGGCACCAACCTGTCGACCTCCTCCGGCGCCCAGTTCGGCGTGCGCGGGCGGCTGGTCGGCTCCGTGGTCGGACTGCTGCTGGCCCTCGGCTACACCGCGCTGACGGTGTGGATCGGCGGGGACGTGATGGTGAGCGTCCTGGGCCGGCTGGCCGGACTGCCGCAGGGCGGGTTGTCGTACGGCGTCGTCTACGGGCTGCTCGCCGCCGCCACGGTCGCGGGCGCGGTCTACGGCTACCGGGTGCTGCTGGCGATGTCCCGGGTCCTGGCGTTCGGCATGACGGCCCTGCTGGCCGTGGGTGTGATCGCGTACGCCCCCACCTTCACCACCGCCGCGCTGCCGGAGGCCGGCGGCCATCTCCTGGGCGGTTTCTGGCCCACCTGGCTGCTCGCGGCGGTGGCCGCGGGGCTGTCCGGGCCGGTCGCGTTCATCACGCTGCTCGGCGACTACACCCGCTACATCTCACCGGCCCGCCACTCCTCCCGCCGGGTGCTGCACGCGACCTGGCTGGGGCTGATGCTGGGCCTGCTGGTGCCGCAGCTGTTCGGCACGTTCACGGCGTACGCGGCCGGGGCCGCCCTCGACTACGCGGGCCCCCTGGTCGACGCGGCCCCCGGCTGGTACCTGGTCCCGCTGCTCCTCGCGGCCTCGGCCGGCTCGGCCGGCAACGCGGGGCTGATGCTGTACTCGATGGGCCTCGACCTGGACGCGATCCTGCCGCGCGCCTCACGGGCCCGGGCGACGTACGTGGTCGCCGCCGTCGCCACGGCCTGCGTCTTCGCGGGGCACTACTACTCGACCGCGCAGGACGCGATGACGTCCTTCGTGCTGCTCCTGACCGCCATCGGCACGCCCTGGGCGGTCATCACCCTCATCGGCTTCGCCCGCTGCGGCGGCGTCTACGACCCGGACGCCCTCCAGGTCTTCAACCGCCGCTCCCGGGGCGGCGTCTACTGGTACCGCGCGGGCTGGAACGTCCCGGCGACCCTCTCCTGGGCCGCCGGGGCGACGGTGGGCGTCCTGGCGGTGTCCCTGCCGTCGTACGAGGGCCCGCTGCTGTCACTGACGGGCGGGGTGGACTGCAGTTTCCTGCTGTCGGGGGTGGTGGGAGGGGTGGCGTATCTGGTGTCGTCCCCGGGGTCCGTGTCGACGGAACCCGGGGTCGAGGCCCCTGCACCGGCTTCTGTGTCCGACTGATTCGGGTGGTGGGTGGGCACAGTTCCGGGGACCCGGGGGCACAGTTCCGGGGACCCGGGGGCACAGTTCCGGGGACCCGGGGGCGGAGCCCCCGGGGACCAGGAGCACTCAGCCCAGGCGGTGCATCCAACCGTGGGCGTCCGCGGCCGTACCCCGCTGGATGTCCAGCAGCGCCTGACGCAGCCGCAGCGTGACCTCGCCCGGCTCTCCCCCGCTCTGCTTCCACTCGGCCCCCGCCCGCTTCACCGTACCGACCGGAGTGATCACCGCCGCCGTGCCGCAGGCGAACACCTCGGTCAGCGAGCCGTTCTCCGAGTCCCGCTGCCACTGGTCGACCGAGACCCGGCCCTCCTCGGCCTCGTACCCGAGGTCACGGGCGACGGCGAGCAGGGAGTCGCGCGTGACGCCCTCCAGGATCGACCCGGTCAGGGACGGCGTGACGATCTTGTTCCCGTACACGAAGTACAGGTTCATGCCGCCCAGCTCCTCGACCCACGTGTGTTCCACGGCGTCGAGGTAGCAGACCTGGTCGCAGCCCTTCGTCGCGGCCTCGGCCTGCGCGAGCAGGGACGCCGCGTAGTTGCCGCCCGTCTTCGCGTCTCCCATGCCGCCGGGGACGGCACGGACGCGGTCCTCGGAGACCCAGATGGAGACCGGCTTCACGCCACCGGGGAAGTACGCCCCGGCCGGGGAGGCGATCACCAGGAAGAGGTACTCGTTGGCCGGCTTCACGCCCAGCCCGACCTCCGTGGCGATCATGAACGGGCGCAGGTAGAGGGACTCCTCGCCGCCGTGCGCCGGCACCCACGCCTTGTCCTGCTGCACCAGGACGTCGCACGCCTCGATGAACGTCTCGACCGGCAGTTCGGGCATGGCGAGCCGGCGGGCGGAGCGCTGGAACCGCTCGGCGTTCTTCTCCGGGCGGAAGGAGGCGACGGACCCGTCGGGCTGACGGTAGGCCTTCAGCCCCTCGAAGATCTCCTGCGCGTAGTGCAGCACCGTGGTGGCGGGGTCGAGGGAGATCGGCGCGTACGGCACGAGCTGGCCGTCGTGCCAGCCGCGGCCTTCCGTCCACTTGATCGTCACCATGTGGTCGGTGAAGTGGCGGCCGAACCCGGGGCTGGCCAGGATCTGCTCGCGCTCGGCGGCGGAGAGCGGGTTGGCGGAGGGCTTGAGCTCGATCGTGGGCGTCGTCATGGGTTGATGTCCTTCACCGGTTGTAGTGACGGGCCGCGCTCGGTACTGCTCTGATGGTGACCAGTGCCAGGACGTCCGAGCATTCCCTCATTGCGCCGCCTCGCGTTCGATTATCGCCCGGAGGTGGCCGCGGACGGAACGGGGTGACTGCGGCCCGGTGGTCGATGGTGGCACCCGGCGGGGAACATGCGGAAGCCGCCGGGCGCGGATGCGACCCGGCGGCTTGCGGAGAGCAGCGGCGGGTCAGCCGGCTACGCGTACGGCGAGTGCGTCGCCGATCTCGGAGGTGGAGCGGGCGGGCTTGCCGGTGCGCTCGGCGAGGTCGGCGGAGACCGCCTCGTCGATGCGGGCGGCCTCGGCCTCGTAGCCGAGGTGGCGCAGCAGCAGGGCGACGGACAGCACGGTGGCGGTCGGGTCGGCCTTGCCCTGTCCGGCGATGTCGGGGGCCGAGCCGTGCACGGGCTCGAACATCGACGGGAACTCACCGGAGGGGTTGATGTTGCCGCTGGCGGCGACACCGATGCCGCCGGAGACGGCCGCGGCCAGGTCGGTGATGATGTCGCCGAAGAGGTTGTCGGTGACGATCACGTCGAACCGCTCGGGCTGCGTGACCAGGTAGATCGTCGCCGCGTCCACGTGCATGTACTCGGTGGTGACCTCGGGGAACTCCTCGGCCACCTGGTTGAAGATGTTCGTCCACAGGTGACCGGCGAAGGTCAGCACGTTGTTCTTGTGGATCAGTGCGAGCTTCTTGCGGGGGCGGGCCTGGGCCCGGGCGAAGGCGTCACGCACCACGCGCTCGACACCGAAGGCCGTGTTCACCGACACCTCGGTGGCGACCTCGTGAACGGTGCCCTTGCGGATCGTGCCGCCGTTGCCGGTGTAGGGGCCCTCGGTGCCCTCGCGGACCACGACGAAGTCGATCTGCGGCTCACCGGCCAGCGGGGTGGCCACACCCGGCAGGAGCTTGGAGGGGCGCAGGTTGACGTGGTGGTCGAAGGCGAAGCGCAGCTTGAGCAGGAAGCCCCGCTCCAGGACGCCGGACGGCACCGACGGGTCGCCGATCGCGCCGAGCAGGATGGCGTCGTGCCGCTTCAGGGCGTCGAGGTCGGCGTCGGTGAGGGTCTCACCGGTGGCGTGGTAGCGCCGGGCGCCGAAGTCGTACTCCTCGGTCTCCAGCTTCACATCCTGCGGAAGGACGGCGGAGAGGACCTTCAGGCCTTCGGCCACGACCTCCTGGCCGATGCCGTCACCGGGGATCACTGCGAGATTGATGCTGCGAGACATGCGGGCACCCTACTCCTCGTCCCATGGAATGACACTCGGCGTCCGTGATGCGGACAGGTGAGACACGCCCGACCGGGGGACGGCACGCGCCTGCCGGGTGCCGTTCACCCATATGTGGTGCGGACGTTGGCCTCTGCTGGGAGATTCATCGGACATGGAGATCCCCCATTTCGGTATCCCGCCCGGGCTCGCGCGCCGGATGAGCATGGCGGAGCAGCACGAGTACCTGCGGACGCGGCTGTCGCGGCGGCGCACCCTGGTGACCGCGGGCGCGATGGCGAGCGGGTTGCTGACCGGCTGCTCCGGCTCCGGTTCCGGGCAGGGCGGCGCCTCGGCGGCCGGCGGCCCGTCGCCGGGCACGTCGAGGGTGCCCGGCTCCCTCATCACCCCCTTCGGCCGCCATCTCGCCTTCGGCGCCGACCCGAAGACGCAGATGCGGATCTCCTGGCAGGTGCCGCTCGCGGTGCGCAAGCCGTACGTCCGGGTGGGCCTGCGCCCCGACGACCTCGGCCGCAGGATCGAGGCGGAGCTGCGTGACCTGCGCACCCCGGAGCTGAAGGGCGTACGGGCGGCGGTCGAGCAGTACTACCTGCACGCCGCGCTGGACGGCCTGCGCCCGGACACGACGTACTACTACGGCGTCGGCCACGAGGGCTTCGACCCGGCCGCCCCGCGGCACCGGTCGACCGTCACGGCCTTCCGCACGGCACCGGCGCGTCCACCCGGGCGTTTCGTGTTCACCGCGTTCGGCGACCAGGGCGTCGGCGAGGAAGCGGCCCTCAACGACCGTGCGCTGCTGCGCCTGAAGCCCGCCTTCCACCTCCACGCGGGCGACATCTGTTACGCCGACCCGACCGGCAAGGGCAAGGAGTCGGACGTCTTCGACGCGACCCAGTGGGACCGGTTCCTGAAGCAGACCGAGCCGGTGGCCAGGTCGGTGCCGTGGATGGTGACGACCGGCAACCACGACATGGAGGCCTGGTACTCGCCGGACGGCTACGGGGGCCAACTCGCCCGGTTCTCCCTGCCGGACAGCGGCTTCGACGCGCACACGGCACCAGGCGTGTACGCCTTCACCTACGGCAACGTCGGTGTGGTCGCGCTGGACGCGAACGACGTGTCGTACGAGATCCCCGCCAACTTCGGCTACTCGGAGGGCAGGCAGACGAGGTGGCTGGATTCGAAACTCGGTGAGCTGCGGGCCTCGGAGGACGTCGACTTCATCGTCGTCTTCTTCCACCACTGCGCGTACTCGACGTCCACGCACGCCTCCGACGGCGGGGTGCGCGCCGAGTGGCTGCCGCTGTTCGCCCGGCACGAGGTGGACCTGGTGATCAACGGGCACAACCACGTCTACGAGCGGACCGACGCCGTCAAGGGCGGTGAGGTGGGCCGGCCGGTGCCGGTCGGCGGCACGACGGATCCGCGGCGGGACGGGATCGTCTACGTCACCGCGGGCGGCGGCGGTAAGGACCTGTACGGCTTCCCCGACGGCGTGAAGGAGAGCTACGAGGGCAACACCGCCGACCACGAAGCGGTCACCACGTTCCGGTGGACCAGGTCGCAGGACGCCAAGGAGGAGTCCGCGCAGTGGTCACGGGTGCGCTACCGCGGTTTCTCGTTCCTCTCGGTGGAGGCGGTCAGCGGCGCCAGGCCGAGGCTGAAGGTGTCGGCGCTGGCGTCGAGCGGTGAGCGGATCGACCACTTCGAGGTGCGGCGCGGGGCGTGAGGCCCCGCGCCGCACCTCGTCGGGCGGCTCCCGGTCCTGTCGCGGTGTGCGGCTCAGTGGCCGCTGGACCCGCCGTTGTCCCGGCGGTCGAGGGCGCGCTGGAGCGCGGCGGCGGCGTTCTTCCGGTCGGACTCGGTCGTACGGGAAACGTGACGGACTCGGCGGCGGACGGTCGTCTCGGCCATGGGAAATCGACTCCTTCGACAGCACGGAGTGCACAGGGAGGGTTACGAGACGCCGGAAGGGGCGGGGAGCACGATGCCGCAGGGGTTGCCTGCACGGGGCCCGGCTCACGACCGCCATTCGCTTGGTCGAGCGAGACGTTCGGCTCCTACAAAGCTAAAGGAGGCCGGAGCGTCTGTCTCCACAATTACTCGGACTTCCTACTATCTGAGACGGTGGACTGGGTCACACCGCTCTGACCTGCGGCGATCTCTAGAGCACATCACCGTCACGCCAGTCGAAGACGAGTTCGTGCGCGGTGTCGAGCGGACCGGCGAGGGCGGACCGCACGAACGTGCTGTCCTCTTCCTCGGGCAGACGGACGATGCCGTCGAGCGGGCTGAGGGCGTGCACCTGGCCGCCCCAGAGCCGCCAGCCCCGGGAGGTGTAGAGGAAGGCGCCCTCGTCGCTTGCGGAGAGGGCGCCGAGGTCATAGGCCCGGTCGACGACGCGTTCCAGCTCCGCCATGACCCGTCCGCCGAGGCCGGTGCGCCGGGCGTCGGCGCGGACGGCGACGTTCTCGACGTATCCGGCACGCAGCCAGCGCCCGCGGTGCCGCACCCGCCGCATCACGACCGCCCCGTGTGCGACGAGCCCCGAGCCGTCGTGGACGAGGGCGTGCATGCCGCCGAGTCCGTGGTCCCAGTCCTCGTCACCGAAGTCACCCTCGAACGCGGCGCCCAGCAGGCCGCGTACGGCGTCGAGTTCGGCGGGGAGGAGATCGGCGGTGTGGGCGGTGCGCACGCGGATGGCCATCGGCCCAGTCTTTCCCCCGGACATGCCGACGGGCCAGGTCTTTTCGACCTGGCCCGTCGGTGCGCCGGGCGTCAGCCCATGTGCGGGTAGGTGTAGTCCGTCGGCGGGACCAGCGTCTCCTTGATGGCGCGGGTCAGGGTCCAGCGCATCAGGTTCTGCGGGGCGCCGGCCTTGTCGTTGGTGCCGGAGGCACGGCCGCCGCCGAAGGGCTGCTGGCCGACGACGGCGCCGGTGGACTTGTCGTTGATGTAGAAGTTGCCGGCCGCGTAGCGGAGCTTGTTCGCCGTGTAGGCCGCCGCCGCGCGGTCGTTCGCGACGACCGAGCCGGTCAGGGCGTAGTCGGAGACGGACTCCATCTGGGTCAGCATCTCGTCGTACTTGTCGTCCTCGTAGACGTGCACGGCGAGGATCGGGCCGAAGTACTCGGTGCGGAAGACCTCGTTGTCGGCGTCGGTGCACTCGATGACGGTCGGGCGGACGAAGTACCCCTCGGAGTCGTCGTAGGTGCCGCCCGCGACGATCGTGCAGGAGGCGTCCTCCTTGGCCCGGTCGATGGCGGCCTTGTTCTTGGCGAAGGCACGCTCGTCGATGACGGCGCCGATGAAGTTCGACAGGTCGGTGACGTCGCCCATCTTGATGCCGTCCACCTCGGCCGCGAACTCCTCCTTGAAGCCGGAGTTCCAGATCGAGGCGGGGACGTACGCCCGGGACGTGGCGCTGCACTTCTGGCCCTGGTACTCGAAGGCGCCCCGGGTCAGCGCCGTCTTCAGGATCGCCGGGTCGGCCGACGGGTGGGCGACGAGGAAGTCCTTGCCGCCGGTCTCACCGACCAGGCGCGGGTAGGTGCGGTACTTCTCGATGTTGGCGCCGACCGTCTTCCACAGGTACTGGAAGGTCTTGGTCGAGCCGGTGAAGTGGATGCCGGCGAGGTCGCGGTGCTCCAGGGCGACCTCGGAGACCTCGATGCCGTCGCCGGTGACGAGGTTGATGACGCCCTTGGGCAGACCGGCCTCCTCCAGCAGCTGCATCAGCAGCACGGCGGCGTGCGTCTGCGTCGGGGACGGCTTCCACACGACGACGTTGCCCATCAGGGCCGGGGCCGTCGGCAGGTTGCCCGCGATCGCGGTGAAGTTGAAGGGCGTGATCGCGTAGACGAAGCCCTCCAGCGGACGGTGGTCCAGACGGTTCCACACGCCCGGGGCGTTGGCCGGGGGCTGCTCGGCCAGGAGCTTGCGGGCGTAGGAGACGTTGAAGCGCCAGAAGTCGATCAGCTCGCAGGGCGTGTCGATCTCGGCCTGCTGGGCGGTCTTGGACTGGCCGAGCATGGTGGAGGCGGCGAGCGTCTCGCGCCAGGGGCCGGACAGCAGCTCGGCGGCGCGCAGGATGATCGCCGCGCGGTCGTCGAACGACATGGCGCGCCAGGCGGGCGCGGCGGCCAGGGCCGCGTCGATGGCGTCCTGGGCGTCCGCCTGCGTGGCGTTGCGGTACGTGCCGAGCACGGCCTTGTGGTTGTGCGGCTGGACGACCTGGAAGGCCTCGCCGCCGCCCATCCGCTTCTCGCCGCCGATGGTGCAGGGCAGCTCGACCGGGTTGTCGGCCAGCTCCTTCAGCTTGGCCTCCAGCCGGGCCCGCTCGGGCGAGCCGGGGGCGTAGCCGTGCACCGGCTCGTTGACGGGGGTGGGGACCTGTGTCACAGCGTCCATGTTTTCCGTAACTCCTTACTGAGCGGTGTGTCGGTCTCGGCCCTTGAGGGCTGTCAGCCCTTGGTGAGCATCGAGCGGGCGAAGAAGCGCAGGTTGGCCGGCTTCTCCGCGAGGCGCCTCATGAAGTAGCCGTACCAGTCGGTGCCGTACGCGGTGTAGACGCGCATCCGGTGGCCCTCGGCGGCCAGCCGCAGGTGCTCGTCGGTGCGGATGCCGTAGAGCATCTGGAACTCGTACTCGTCGGGCTTTCGCCCGGCCTGGTGGGCGAGTTCCTGGCCGATCGCGATCAGGCGCGGGTCGTGGGACCCGATCATCGGGTACCCCTCCCCCTGCATCAACGTCCGCAGAATGCGCACGTATGCCCGATCGATCTCGTGTTTGTCCTGGTACGCGACGAAGGCGGGCTCCTTGTACGCGCCCTTGACCAGGCGGACCCGGCTGCCGCTCTCCGCGAGGCGGCGGGCGTCCGCCTCGGTGCGGAACAGGTAGGCCTGGATGACGCAGCCGGTCTGCGGGAAGTCCTTCCGCAGCTCCTCGTGGATGGCGAACATCGAGTCGAGGGTGGTGTGGTCCTCGGCGTCGAGCGTGACCGTGGTGCCGATCTCGGCGGCGGCCTCGACGACCGGGCGGACGTTCTCCAGGGCCAGCTCGTGGCCGCCCTCCAGGGCCTGCCCGAACATCGACAGCTTGACCGACATCTCGGCGCGGGTGCCGAGCTCCAGCGGCTTGAGGCGGTCGACGAGCTCCAGGTAGGCGTCCCGGGCGGCGGCGGCCTGCGCGGGAGTGGTGATGTCCTCGCCGACGACGTCCATCGTCAGCTCCAGCCCCTGCCCGGTCAGGTCGCGGACGACGGGGACGATGTCGTCGACGTTCTCGCCCGGGATGAAGCGGTCGACGACCTGCTTGGTCACCGGGGCCGCCGAGATCAGGCGTCGCATCCGGTCGCTGCGTGACGCGGCGAGAATCACGGGACCCAGCACGGGGCACCTCCAGAGCACAAGCAACGTGAAGGCCGGACCCCTCGCGGACGACGCGTCGGGTACGGCACGGAGAACCACCGTGAAACCTAAGGATCCCTCCGATCGTCGGCCATCGACAGCTGTCACGCATCCGTGCCGCAGATCTCAGACAGATGTATGAAGGGGTCCGGGAAGTGCGCGACAATGCCCGGGTGACGTCGGAACACAGAGGCGACTACGAGGAGCTGGTCGACGAGATCTCGGAGCTGCTCGGCGCGCCCGCGACCCTGGAGAACCGGGACTTCGAGCTGATCGCCTTCGGGGCCTACGACAGCGAGGGCGACCTCGATCCCTCGGCCCTGGACCCGGTGCGCACCCGCTCGATCCTCACCCGCCGTTCGACGGCCGCGGTCCGGGCCTGGTTCGAGGGCTTCGGCATCACCCGCGCGACGGAACCGGTCCGTATCCCGCCGACACCGGAGGCCGGGGTCCTGCGGGGCCGGATCTGCCTCCCCGTCCGCCACCGGGGTGTGGTGCACGGCTACGTCTGGCTGCTGGACGACGATCCCGGCCCGAGCGAGCGGCAGCTGTCCGCCGCCATGCGGGTCACGGCACGCATCGGCGCCCTGCTCGCGGACGAGGCGCAGCACGGCGCCGACCTCAGCCGCGAACTCAGGGCCGTCCTGACCGCCGAGCCCGGCTGGCAGGGCGACATGGCCGTCGCCGAGCTCCGCACGGCCCTCGGCCCCCGCGCCGACGGCCTCCACGCCCTGGTGTGCATCGCCCCGTGGCCCTCGGCCGACCCGGACGACGCTCCGTCGGTCCGCGCCGTCCCGGGGGCGGCGGCGCTGTGCACCCTGCCGTGGGGGGCGACGGCCCAGTGTCTGGCGGTGCTGATCCGCCTGCGCTCCCCGGACGTGCTGACGCCGGCGACCACGGCGGCGGGACGGCTGCTGGAGAGGGCGCGCGGGGGAAGCGGCCCGGAGGGCGGCGGGGCGAGAGGCGGCAGCCCGGCACCGGCACCGGCCGCCGGTATCGCCACCCCGCGCTCCGGGCTCGCCGAAACGGCCAGCGCTTGGCGGGAGGCGTCGGCGGCGGCCCGGGCGGCACGGGCCGAGGCGCGGTTCGGGCCGGTCGCGCAGTGGGCGTCCATCGGGCCGTTCCGGCTGCTGACGGCCCTGCCGCCCGAGGTCGCCCACGATCCCGTCGCCCGCGCGCTGCTCACCCCGGCCCACCATGAACTCGCCCGGACCGCAGAGGTCTTCCTCGACTGCGCCGGCCAGGCCGCCCGGGCCGCCGCCGAACTCGGCATCCACCGCCAGACCCTGTACTACCGCCTGTCCCGCATCGAGAAGCTCACCGGCCTCGACCTGGACGACGGCGAGGACCGTCTGCTGCTGCACATGACCCTCAAGGCACACCGACTGTGAGGACCGGCCCGCCCATGCCCCTGCTGCTGCTGGACCTCGACAACACCCTGGTCGACCGGGATGCCGCGTTCCGGGCCGCGCTGCTGGACTTCCTGGCCGAACACGGTCTGCCCGAGGCCGGCATCGACTGGCTCATGGCCGTCGACGCCGGCGGGTACACGCCCCGCCCAAAGGTCGCCCGGGCCATGTACGAGCGGTACGGCGGCCGCGTCGCCCGGGAGACGGTGCTCACCCTGCTCGACCGGGGCGCGGCCGACCGTGTGGTGCTGTCCGCACCGGTCCGCACCGCACTGGAGAAGGCCGCCACGGCCGGCTGGACCCTCGCCATCGTCACCAACGGCCGGACCGCG
Source organism: Streptomyces sp. NPDC047880 (assembly GCF_040706515.1). NCBI lineage: Bacteria > Bacillati > Actinomycetota > Actinomycetes > Kitasatosporales > Streptomycetaceae > Streptomyces > Streptomyces sp. NPDC047880. The sequence continues at coordinate 248,590 of NZ_JBEZOK010000006.1, forward strand.
CAGCAGGAGAGGAAGATCCGCGTCACCGGCCTCGACGCGCTGACCCACGGCTGGGCCGTCTCCGAGGCCGTCGGCCACAAGAAGCCCGCGCCGGAGATCTTCCACACCGCCGCGGTCACCGTCGGCGCCCGCCTCGACGGCGCCTGGGTGATCGGCGACTCCCCGCACGCCGACATCGCCGGCGCGGCCGGCATCGGCGCCCGCAGCGTGTGGGTGTCGGGGGGCCGCCCGTGGACCGGGACGGCACACACCCCCACCCGGACCGCGCTCGACGCCGCGTCCGCCATCGACTCGGTCGTCGGCGCACCCGGCTGAGGCGTCACTTCTCCCCGGCCGCCTCGATCACCCGGCGGAGCCCCGCTGCGAGCTGCTCGGCCTCCGGAGCGTGCTCCGGGTCGAAGGTCCACTGCGCCATCAGGCCCATCATCAGGGTCAGGTAGAAGTACCCGAGGGTGTCCACCTGCTCGTCCGTCACGTCGGCCTCGTGCCCGCCGAGGAAGAGGGGCAGGATGCCGCGCGCGCCCTCGCGCTGGGCCCGTGCGAGATGCGCCCGCACCTCCGGCAGCTGCTCCCCCATGACCACGATCTCCATGCTGAGCCGCCACAACGAACCGGGCTCCCGCATGGTCTGGATGATGTTCGCCCAGACGTCGGTGAAGCGCTCCAGCGACCCCGGCTCCCCGCGCAGCTCACCGCCGCCCTCGAAGGCGTCGGACATGCCCTCCACCATCTCCACGTACGCCTGCGCGAGCAGTGCGTCCTTGGAGCCGTAGTGGTAGCCGATCGACGCCAGATTGGTCCCCGACTCCTTGACGATGTCGCGCGCCGTCGTGCGCAGGAAGCCCTTCGCCAGCAGGCAGCGCTTGGCGCCCTCCAGCAGATCCTCACGGTGTCCCATGGCACGCCACCCTAACCCGGAATCCAGACACACGTATTAAACAGTCGTACTAGACAAGCGTTTAATACGCTCGTACAGTCCTGCTCATGACGACGAACCCGCCTCCTCCCGCCCTCGCCGGCCGCCGTGAATGGACGGCCCTCGGCGTGCTGATGATCCCGCTGCTGCTGGTCTCGATGGACGTCTCGGTCCTCTACTTCGCGATCCCCGCGATCAGCGCCGACCTGGAACCGACCGCCACCCAGCAGCTGTGGATCTTCGACATCTACGGCTTCGTGCTGGCCGGCCTGCTGATGACGATGGGCTCGCTCGGCGACCGCATCGGCCGCCGCAGGCTCCTGTTGATCGGCGCCGCCGCGTTCGGCACGGCCTCGCTGGTCGCGGCCTACGCGAACAGCGCCGAGACCCTCATCGCCGCCCGCGCGGTCCTCGGCATCGGCGGCGCGACGCTGATGCCGTCCACCATGGCCCTAGTGCGCACGATGTTCACCGACCCCGCCCAGCGCACCAAGGCGATCGGTGTCTGGTCGGGGGTGATGACGGCCGGCATCGCGCTCGGCTCGGTGATGAGCGGCGTGCTGGTCGAGCACTTCTGGTGGGGCTCGGTCTTCCTGGTCAACCTGCCGGCGATGCTGCTGCTCCTGGTGCTGGGCCCGGTCCTGCTGCCCGAGTCGCGCACCCCTGCCCCCGGCCGCTTCGACGTGCTGAGCGTGCCCCTGTCGATGGCGGCGGTGCTGCCCGTGATCTACGGCCTGAAGGAACTCGCGGCCGAGGGCTGGAACGTGCGGTACGTGATGTCGGTGACCGTCGGCCTGCTCTTCGCCGCGCTGTTCATCCACCGCCAGCGCACCACGGCCTCCCCCCTCATCTCGCCGGACCTGTTCCGGGCCCGCGGCTTCAGCCCGGCCGTCGTCCTCAACCTCGCAGCCGCCTTCGGCATGATGGGTTCGGCCTACTTCACGACCCAGTACATCCAGTCGGTCCTGGACAAGGGCCCCTCGAAGCGGCGCTGTGGAGCCTGCTGCCGTCGGTGCCCATCGGACTCGCGGCGCCCGTGTGCGCACAGCTCGTCCAGCGGGGCGTCGCGCGCGCTCACGTCGTCGGCGGAGGCTTCGCGGTCGCGGCGTGCGGCTACGTGATGCTGGCCCTGGCCGGAACGGACTCCCTCTGGCTGCTGCTCGCCGCCTGCGCCGTCCTGGCCTGCGGCATCGTCGCGGTCATGTCCCAGGTGGCGGACCTCGCACTGAGCGCCGCCCCGGTCGAGAAGGCGGGCGCGGCGTCGTCCCTGCTGGAGACGGGCACGGAGTTCGGCGGTGCGCTGAGCATGGCGTTCCTCGGCTCCATCGGCACGGCCGTCTTCCGGCACGACATGCCGGACTCGGCACCGGCGGTGGCACGCGAGACCCTGGGCGGCGCCCTGGCCGTGGCCGACCGGCTCCCGGGGCGCGCGGGGGACGCCCTGGCGACGGCGGCGCGGGAGGCCTTCACGGCCGGCATGCACGCGGCGGCGGTCACGGGCGCGGTGCTGCTGGCCGGTGCGGCGGCAGCGGCGGTGCTGACCCTGCGTCGCGTCCGGGAAACGAAGAACGCCGGACGGGCTGATCGGCTCAGCCCGTCCGGCGTCTGAGGACGGACCCGTTCAGGACGAACGGGAGTCCGGGGGGAGCCCCCCGGGCAGGTCAGGCCAGGTTCACCGACCGGGCCGAGGTCGCCCCGATCTCCGCGGCCAGCTCGGCCAGCACGGGCGCGGTCACCGTGTCGTCCACGGTCAGCACCGCCAGCGCCTCGCCACCGGCCACCGAACGCGACACCTGCATACCGGCGATGTTGAGGCCCGCCTCGCCGAGGATGCGGCCCACCGTGCCGACGACGCCGGGACGGTCCTCGTACTTCAGGACCACCATGTGGTCGGCGAGCGCGAGGTCCACGTCGTAGTCACCGACCGCGACGATCTTCTGGAGGTGCTTGGGGCCGGCCAGCGTGCCGGACACCGAGACCTCCTCACCGTCGGAGAGCGTGCCGCGCACCGTGACGACGTTGCGGTGCTCGGTCGCCTCGGAGCTGGTGGTGAGGCGCACCTCGACACCGCGCTCCTGCGCGAACAGCGGCGCGTTGACGTAGGAGACCGTCTCGTCGACGACGTCCTCGAAGACACCCTTGAGCGCGGACAGCTCCAGCACCTTCACGTCGTGCTGGGTGATCTCGCCGTACACCTCGACGTCGAGGCGGACCGCGACCTCGCCGGCGAGTGCCGTGAAGATCCGGCCCAGGCGCTCGGCGAGCGGCAGACCCGGCTTGACGTCCTCGGCGATGACACCGCCCTGCACGTTCACCGCGTCCGGCACGAGCTCACCGGCGAGGGCGAGACGCACCGAGCGGGCCACGGCGATACCGGCCTTCTCCTGCGCCTCGTCGGTGGAGGCACCGAGGTGCGGGGTGCAGACGACCTGGTCGAACTCGAACAGCGGGGAGTCCGTGCACGGCTCCTTCGCGTACACGTCGAGACCGGCACCGGCGACCCGGCCCTCCTTGAGGGCGGAGTACAGCGCCTCCTCGTCGACGATCCCGCCGCGCGCGGCGTTGACGATGCGCACGCTCGGCTTGACCTTGCGCAGCGCCTCGTCGCCGATCAGGCCGAGGGTCTCGGGGGTCTTGGGGAGGTGGACGGTGATGAAGTCGGAGACCTCGAGCAGCTCGTCCAGCGACAGCACCTTGACGCCCATCTGCGCGGCGCGGGCCGGCTGCACGTAGGGGTCGTAGGCGACGACCTTCATACCGAAGGCCGACATGCGCTGCGCGACGAGCGCGCCGATGCGGCCGAGGCCGACGACGCCGAGAGTCTTCTCGGCCAGCTCGACGCCGGTGTACTTGCTGCGCTTCCACTCGCCGTTCTTGAGCGCGGCGTTGGCCTGCGGGATGTTGCGGGCGGTGGCGACCAGCAGACCGCAGGCGAGCTCGGCCGCGGTCACGATGTTCGAGGTGGGGGCGTTGACGACCATCACGCCGGCCTTGGTGGCGGCGGAGACGTCCACGTTGTCCAGGCCGACGCCGGCTCGTGCGACGACCTTCAGCTTGTTCGCGGCGGCGATGGCCTCGGCGTCGACCTTGGTGGCCGAGCGGACCAGAATCGCATCGACGTCGGCGATCGCCGGGAGCAGCTCGGCCCGGTCGGCGCCGTTGCAGTGCCGGATCTCGAAGTCCGGGCCCAGCGCGTCGACGGTGGCGGGCGACAGCTCTTCAGCGATGAGTACGACGGGTTTCGAGCTCACGTGAGTCCTCACAAGTCCAGTGCTGCGGACGGCCGTCCCGACGGCCGCAGGCGGTGGAGGGGTGCTTGCCGCGTTGGAGACGCACGACGCTGTGGGCCTGACGCGTATGTATCTGTGCAGCAGTCTAGTGGCGCCCGGGGAGTCGTCCTGTGCCGCTGCGGAAGGATCACCCGGACGAGAAGTGCCGATGTGGAGGGGGTCCGGGGCGAAGCCCCGTGGCGGCGTCCCCCTGCCGGGGGGCACCGCCACGGGGCCCGCAGGTCACGCGTCCTCGTTCACCCAGGACATCAGCTTGCGCAGCTCCTTGCCGGTGGTCTCCAGCAGGTGCTCGGAGTCCTGCTTCTTGTACTCGTTGTACTTCTTCAGACCGCCGTGGTACTCGTCCATCCACTGCGTCGCGAAGGTGCCGTCCTGGATCTCGGCGAGGACCTTCTTCATCTCGGCCTTGGTGGCGTCGGTGATGATGCGCGGGCCGGTGACGTAGTCGCCCCACTCGGCGGTCTCGGAGATCGACCAGCGCATCTTCTCCAGGCCGCCCTCGTACATGAGGTCCACGATCAGCTTCAGCTCGTGCAGGCACTCGAAGTAGGCGATCTCCGGCTGGTAGCCCGCCTCGGTCAGCGTCTCGAAGCCGGCCTTGACCAGCGCCGCGGTGCCACCGCACAGGACGGCCTGCTCACCGAACAGGTCGGTCTCGGTCTCCTCGGTGAAGGTCGTCTTGATGACCCCGGCGCGGGTGCCGCCGATGCCCTTGGCGTAGGACAGCGCCAGCGCGAAGCCGTTGCCCGTGGCGTCCTGCTCGACGGCGGCGATGCAGGGAACGCCGCGGCCCTCCTCGTACTGGCGGCGGACCAGGTGGCCCGGGCCCTTCGGGGCGACCATGCAGACGTCCACGCCGGCCGGGGGCTTGATGAAGCCGAAGCGGATGTTCAGGCCGTGGCCGAAGAACAGGGCGTCGCCGTCGTTCAGGTTGGGGGCGATGTGCTCCTCGTAGACCTGGGCCTGGATCGGGTCCGGGACGAGGATCATGATGACGTCGGCCTCGGCGGCGGCCTCCGACGGGCTCACCACGCGCAGACCCTGCTCCTCGGCCTTGGCCTTGGACTTGGAGCCCTCGTGCAGACCGACGCGGACGTCGACACCCGAGTCACGGAGCGACAGCGCGTGGGCGTGGCCCTGGCTGCCGTACCCGATGACCGCGACCTTGCGGCCCTGGATGATGGACAGGTCGGCGTCGGCGTCGTAGAACAGCTCGGCCACTTTGGGTTCTCTCCTCGGGAGTGCAGGTGTTGCGTCCCACCGTATGACGGGGGGCGGAAGGGAAGTCTGAGGGTCTCGGAATACGGGCGGACGCACGGCGCTCCGACCGCCCGTTCCAGGGTGCTACGCCGACCGGTCCAGGGCGCGCAGCGACCGGTCCGTGATGGAACGGGCACCGCGTCCGATCGCGATGGTGCCGGACTGGACGAGCTCCTTGATGCCGTACGGCTCCAGCATCTTGAGCATCGCGGTCAGCTTCTCGCCGGATCCGGTGGCCTCGATGGTGACGGCCTCCGGGGAGACGTCGACCGTCTTGGCGCGGAACAGCTGGACGATCTCGACGATCTGGGAGCGCGTCTCGTTGTCGGCGCGCACCTTCACCAGAACGAGTTCGCGCTGCACGGCCTGCGACGGCTCCAGCTCGACGATCTTCAGCACGTTGACGAGCTTGTTGAGCTGCTTGGTGACCTGCTCCAGCGGCAGGTCCTCCACGCCGACGACGATGGTGATGCGGGAGATGTCGGGGTGCTCGGTGACGCCCACCGCGAGCGAGTCGATGTTGAAGCCGCGGCGGGAGAACAGGGCGGCGATCCGGGCGAGGATGCCGGGGGTGTTCTCCACCAGGACGGAGAGCGTGTGCTTGGACATGGTCTTTTTACGTCTCTCTCGCTCAGTCGTCTTCGTTGTCGCCGAAGTCGGGGCGGACGTCCCGGGCGGCCATGATCTCGTCGTTGGAGGTGCCGGCGGCGACCATCGGCCAGACCATCGCGTCCTCGTGGACGATGAAGTCGACGACGACGGGGCGGTCGTTGATGGAGTTCGCCTCTTCGATGACCTTGTCGAGGTCGTCCGGGGACTCGCAGCGGATGGCGTAGCAGCCCATGGCCTCCGACAGCTTCACGAAGTCGGGGACGCGGGTGCCGCGGGCCTCGGGGTTGACGTCGTCCGGGCCGGAGTGCAGCACGGTGTTGGAGTACCGCTGGTTGTAGAAGAGGGTCTGCCACTGGCGGACCATCCCGAGGGCGCCGTTGTTGATGACGGCGACCTTGATCGGGATGTTGTTCAGGGCGCAGGTGGTGAGCTCCTGGTTGGTCATCTGGAAGCAGCCGTCGCCGTCGATGGCCCAGACGGCCCGCTCGGGCGCTCCGGCCTTGGCGCCCATGGCGGCCGGGACGGCGTAGCCCATGGTTCCGGCGCCGCCGGAGTTCAGCCAGGTGCCCGGCTTGTCGTACTCGATGAAGTGGGCGGACCACATCTGGTGCTGGCCGACGCCCGCCGCGAAGATCGTGCCCTCGGGGGCGAGCTGCCCGATGCGCTCGATGACCTGCTGCGGGGAGAGCGAGCCGTCGGCGGGCTGGTCGTAGCCGAGCGGGTAGGTGTCGCGCCAGCGGTTCAGGTCGTTCCACCAGGCGCTGTAATCGCCCTGGTGACCCTCGCTGTGCTCCTTCTGGACGGCCTGGATCAGGTCGGCGATGACCTCGCGTGCGTCACCGACGATCGGCACGTCGGCGGCGCGGTTCTTGCCGATCTCGGCCGGGTCGATGTCCGCGTGGACGATCTTGGCGAGCGGGGCGAAGCTGTCCAGCTTGCCGGTGACGCGGTCGTCGAAGCGGGCGCCGAGGGCGACGATCAGGTCGGCCTTCTGCAGCCCGGTGACGGCGGCGACGGAGCCGTGCATGCCGGGCATGCCCAGGTGCTGCGGGTGCCTGTCGGGGAACGCGCCGAGCGCCATCAGGGTGGTGGTGACGGGGGCGCCGGTGAGCTCGGCGAGGACCTTCAGCTCGGCCGTGGCCCTGGCCTTGAGGACGCCACCGCCGACGTACAGCACGGGCCGCTTGGCCTGGGTGATCAGCTTGGCGGCCTCGCGGATCTGCTTGGCGTGCGGCTTGGTCACCGGGCGGTAGCCGGGCAGGTCCATGGTGGGCGGCCAGGCGAAGGTGGTCTTCGCCTGGAGGGCGTCCTTGGCGATGTCGACCAGGACCGGGCCGGGGCGGCCGGTGGAGGCGATGTGGAACGCCTGGGCGATGATCCGCGGGATGTCCTCGGCCTTGGTGACGAGGAAGTTGTGCTTGGTGATCGGCATGGTGATGCCGACGATGTCCGCCTCCTGGAAGGCGTCCGTGCCGATCGCCTTGGACGCCACCTGGCCGGTGATCGCGACCAGCGGCACGGAATCCATGTGCGCGTCGGCGATCGGGGTGACCAGGTTGGTGGCGCCGGGGCCGGAGGTGGCCATGCAGACGCCGACCTTGCCGGTGGCCTGCGCGTAGCCGGTGGCGGCGTGACCGGCGCCCTGCTCGTGGCGGACCAGGACGTGGCGCACCCTGGTGGAGTCCATCAGCGGGTCGTAGGCCGGGAGGATCGCACCGCCGGGAATGCCGAATACCGTGTCGGCGCCGACCTCCTCGAGAGAGCGGATGAGGGACTGCGCGCCCGTCACCTGCTCGGGGGCGGAGTGTCCTCCGGATCGGGGCCGGGGCTGCGGGTGGTGGGCCCCGGTGGCCTGCTCGGTCATCGGCATTCTCTTCTCAGATGCTGAGGGTTTTTGCGAGGTTTGGACGGTCTTCGGCTGTCGCACGGAAGGTGCCTGTGCAACAAAAAACCCCTCGTGCCATAAGGCAAGCGAGGGGAGCGCGCCGGGTGGGGTCGCTGAGCGGTCGAGGCTCAGCGTCAGCCGACGCGCTTTCCAAGTACGAGAATTCGGGTGCGCATGGCACTGACCCTCCCCCCGGCACACACTCACTGTCAAGTGGGTGGGACGGGAGTCTCATTATGTGAACGAAGGGTCGTACCGCCTCCGATGACGGCGGACATGCCCGAGCCGTACACCCGCGGAGCGCCGCCCGCGAACGCCGGTTCGGCCGGTCCGTCCGGCACCGGATAGTGGCCCGCGGCGAGCGCCCGGCGCAGCCGGTACTCGTCGAGCGGCCCGGAGAAGGCCATGCCCTGTCCGTGCGTGCACCCCATCGCGCGCAGGGCGACGACCTGCTCGGGCAGGTCCACCCCTTCGGCCACGGACTTCAGCCCGAGGTCGCCCGCGATGCGCAGCAGCCCGCTGGTGATCTTGTACAGCCGGGCGGACTCGACGACACCCTCGACCAGACCGCGGTCGAGCTTCAGCACATCGACGGGGAGCCGCCTGAGGGCCGTGATCGCCGCGTAGCCGCTGCCGAACCCGTCGAGCGCGATCCGTACGCCGACCCGCCGCAACGCGCCCAGGCGCCGCTCCAGCTCGTCCATCGAGACCCTCGGGTCGGCGTCCGACAGCTCGATGATCAGCGACCCGGACGGCAGTCCGTGCCGCGTGAGCAGCGCCTCGATCGAACCGAGCGGCATCGACCGGTCCAGCAGCCGGCGGGCGCTCATCCGGACGACGACGGGCGCGGACAGCCCGGCCGCGTGCCGCTCGGCGGCCTGCTCGACGGCCTCCTCGATCATCCACCGGTCCAGCTCGGCGGTCTTGTCGCCGTCCTCGGCGACGCGCAGGAACTCCGCCGGGGTGAAGAGCACCCCCTGGGAGGAGCGCCAGCGCGCCTGTGCGGACACCGACGTGATCCGGCCGTCCTCCAGGGACACCACCGGCTGGTGCAGCAGGGCGAACTCCCCGTCGTGCAGCGCGGCCCGCAGCCGGGTGGCGAGTTCGGCCTTGCGGACGACGTCCTGCTGCATCTGCGGCCGGTACAGCTCGACGCGGCCCTTGCCGCCGGCCTTGGCCCGGTACATGGCCAGGTCGGCGTTGCGCAGCAGTTCACCGGCGCCGAGGCCGGATTCCGCGAAGGCGACGCCGATGGAGGCGTTGACCCGGACATCGTTGCCGTCGATGAGGTAGGGCTGGGACAGGGTCGTCCTGAGGCGGTCGGCGAGCTCCAGGATGTGCCGCTCCCGGGCTTCCCGGTCGCGGGTGTTGTCCCCGGCGATCAGGGCGGCGAACTCGTCTCCGCCGAGCCGGGACGCGGTGTCGCCGTGCCGTACGGAGTCCTGGAGTCTGCGGGCGGCCTGGACGAGCAGCTCGTCCCCGGCCTGGTGCCCGATCGTGTCGTTGACGGCCTTGAAGCCGTCGAGGTCGATGAACAGCACGGCCGTGTTCCGCAGCGCCACGCCCCGGTCGGAGGCACGGCGGCCCGACAGGGCGTGCTGGACGCGCTTGGTGAACAGGGCGCGGTTGGGCAGGTCGGTGAGCGGGTCGTGTTCGGCGTTGTGCTGCAACTGGGCCTGCAGGCGCACCCTTTCGGTCACGTCACGGCTGTTGAAGATGAGGCCGCCGTGATGACGGTTGATGGTCGACTCGACGTTCAGCCAGCCTCCTGCGCCCGAGCAGAAGCGGCACTCGATGCGCGTGGTGGGTTCCTCGACCGGATCGGCGGCGAGGAAACGGCGCACCTCGTGCACGACGCAGCCCAGGTCCTCGGGGTGGATGAGGTTGGCCAGTTCCGTACCCACCAGCTCTTCCGCAGGGCGGCCGTACACACCGGCGGCGGCCGGGGAGACGTACCGCAGGACACCGCTCGGCGCGGCGATCATGATGACGTCGCTGGAGCCCTGGACCAGGGAGCGGAAGTGGTTCTCCTTCTGCGCGAGTTCCTGGGTGAGGGTGATGTTGTCGAGCAGCATGATGCCCTGGCGCACGACGAGCGCGAGGACCACCGTGCCCCCGGTGAGCAGGACGACGCGGTCCACGCTGCGGCCGTTGAGGACGTTGTAGAGGATCCCCAGGGTGCACACGGCGGCCGCGAGATAGGGCGTGAGCGCGGCGAGGGAGCCGGCGATGGGCCGGGCGGCCGGGTACCGGCTGTGCTCGGCGCCGGGCAGGGGCGCCTGGTGGTGGGTGCCGGCGCGCTGCCCCGGCACGTGCTCGTGCACCACGCGGGTGTGCCGGGCGGTGCCGTACCGGCCGGACTCCGCGCGCGCCCCCGCCCACGGGGCGTAGGCCAGGAGCAGCGAGCCGGCGAACCAGCCCGCGTCGAGGAGCTGCCCGGAGCGGTAGTCGTGGTGCATGAGCGGTGAGGTGAACAGGGCGTCGCACATGACGGTGAGGGCGAGGGCGCCGATGGCGGTGTTCACCGCGGAGCGGTTCACCGCGGACCGCCTGAAGTGCAGCGCGAGCACCATGCTCACCAGCGCGATGTCGAGCAGCGGGTACGCCAGCGACAGCGCGATGTGCGCCACGCCGGGCCCTTCCGACTTCGCGGCCTGGGCGAGGGCGAGGCTCCACGCCAGCGTCAGCAGCGAGCCGCCGATGAGCCAGGCGTCCAGCCCGAGGCACACCCAGCCGGCCTTGGTCACGGGCCGCTTGGCGAGCACGAGCAGCCCGACGATCGCGGGCGGCGCGAAGCAGAGGAAGAACAGGTCGGCGTAGCTGGGACTGGGCACGGGCAGCCCCAGGACCACCTCGTACCACCCCCAGACCAGGTTCCCCAGGGACGCCATGACCGAGGAGAGGCCGAACAGCAGCCAGGCGGGTCGAAAGCGGGTCCGGCTGCTGCGGGCGTAGAGGAAGCACGAGACGGCGGCGGTGCCGGCGGCGGCGCTCAGCCCGAAGTCGCCCATGAACAGTGCCACTTCGTATGATCCCCAGCCGAGCGCGGCACCGATGGCGTATACCGCGCAGGCCAGGGTGAGGGCGACTCGGAGGGCCAGGCCGGGCCGCTGTCCGGTGACCGGCGTACGGGGCAGGAGCGCGCCCGGGGAAGGAGGCTGTGCCCGCAGCGCTCCGTCCAGCGTGGGGGTGGGGGGCGCGCTCACCGGGCCCTCCCGGTCCGCGCCGCGCCCGGGTCCCGCGAGCCCCGGTGGACCGGCTGGGCGTGCCTTCTGCTCCTGCCGGTCCTGCGGTGGTGATGGCTGTGATCGGTGTGGTGTTCGCTGTGGTGGGTGTGGTGGCCGACGTGATCGGCGTGCTGACCGCGTCTGCTCGCGGCCGTCCGCCAGGGTCGCCGCCGGCAGCCCCGCCCCGTCGGATCGCTCGTCCATAGGCCGTGCATCGCCTGTCGCCCCCCTCACAGTCTGATGTGTCCGTCCCCGGCGCCGTTGGTCCCCGGCGCAGCCCCTGTCGGGACGATACACCAGTCTCGTCACTCAGGGACATAGGTTCTCTACGCTCCGTGACGATCAACAGATATATGAGTACCCACCGCACCTGGAGGATTGCGGACGGTGCTCGCGGTTGTCTCAGACGGTTGAGGCACCCGTCGTAAGGATCACGTTGCGGAGCGGCTCCCGGTTCACATAACGGTTCAACTGGTCCACCAGGAGCCGCTTGGCGCGCGGAAGGAAAGCGGAGGTGGGTCCGCCGACGTGGGGGCTGATGAGTACCCCCGGCGCACGCCACAGGGGGTGTTCGCGCGCCAGCGGCTCCGGGTCGGTGACATCGAGGGCGGCGGTGATGCGGCCGGTCTCCAGCTCGGCGAGCAGGGCCTTGGTGTCGACGACAGGACCGCGGGCGACGTTGACGAGGAGCGCGCCGTCCTTCATCCGGGACAGGAAGTCGGCTCCGGCCAGGCCACGGGTGGTTTCGGTGAGCGGGGTGGACAGGATGACGACGTCCGCTTCCGGCAGCAGCGCGGGGAGTTCGGTGAGCGGGTGCACCGGACCGCGCGCCGTGGTGCGCTCAGAGCGCGCGACGCGCGCCACCCGCGCCACCTCGAACGGAACGAGCCGGTCCTCGATGGCCTCGCCGATCGAGCCGTACCCCACGATGAGGACGTTCTTGTCGGCGAGCGCGGGCCGGAACCCGCCGAGCCACTCCCCACGGTCCTGCGCGCGCACGAAGTCGGGGATCCCGCGCAGCGAGGCGAGGATCAGCGCCAGGGTCAGCTCGCCGGTGCTGGCCTCGTGCACCCCGCGCGCATTGCACAGCCGGACCCCGGCGGGCAGTTGCGCGAGCCCCGGCTCCACGTGGTCGATCCCGGCGGAGAGGGTCTGCACGACGCGGACGTTGCTCATCCGCCCCAGGGGACGCACGCACAGCGGGCTGGGCTTCATGTAGGGGACGACGTAGAAGGCACAGTCGGCCGGGTCCGCGGGGAAGTCCTCCTCGCCGTTCCAGAAACGGTAGTCCGGGCCCTCGGGGAGTCCGTCGATCTCGTCCGGCGGGATGGGCAGCCACACGTCAGCAGTCATGCTCTGGAGGCTATGTCAGGTGCGTGTGACGGCAGAGGTTAGGTTGGGGTGGCTCGAACAGGGAGGGTCACGACCAGGTGGAGCGCAGGACGATCGGCGCGGCGGCGCTCGCGGTGGGGGCCGTCGGACTCGGGTGCATGCCGATGAGCTGGGCCTACAGTGCGTCGCGGCGGCGCGGCGACGAGTCGCTCAGGGCGGTGCACCGGGCGCTCGACCTGGGCGCGTCCCTGCTGGACACCGCCGACATGTACGGCCCCTTCACCAACGAGCTGCTGGTGGGGCGGGCGTTGAAGGAGCGGCGGTCCGACGCGTTCGTGTCGACGAAGGTCGGCCTGCTCGTGGGCGACCAGCACATCGTCGCCAACGGCCGCCCCGGGTACGTGAAGCGGGCCTGCGACGCCTCGCTGCGGCGGCTGCAGACGGACGTCATCGACCTGTACCAGCTGCACCGGGCCGACCCCGAGGTGCCGGTGGAGGAGACCTGGGGCGCGATGGCGGAGCTCGTGCAGGCCGGGAAGGTGCGGGCGTTGGGCCTGTGCGCGGTGGGCGCGCGGACCGGCCGCCGCACCGGGGCCCGGCTGCACGACGGAACGATCCGGCAGCTGGAACGGGTGCAACAGGTCTTCCCGGTGAGCGCGGTGCAGGCCGAGCTGTCGGTGTGGTCACCGGAGGCGCTGGAGAGCCTGCTGCCGTGGTGCCGCACGCGGGGTGTGGGTTTCCTCGCCGCGATGCCGCTGGGCAACGGCTTCCTGACCGGCAGGCTGCGCCCCGGCGCGGGCTTCGAGGCGGACGACCCGCGCGCCCGGCACCCGCGCTTCACGGGCGAGATGATGGCCGCGAACCAGCCGGTCGTCGCGGGTCTGCGCCGTGTGGCCCGCCGGCACGGCACGGACGTCACGCCCGCACAGGTCGCCCTCGCGTGGGTGCTGGCCCAGGGCCCGCACGTGGTCCCGGTCCCCGGCACGAAGCAGGAGCGCTGGGTCACGGAGAACACGGCCGCCGCGGATGTGCACCTGACGCTCGACGATCTCAGGGAGATAGCCGCGCTGCCGCCGGCCCGGGGGTCGTGGGACTGAGCCCCGGCGTCCGCCGGTGCGTTCCGGTCAAACCCCCTGTTCCCGGTACGGCATTCCGTGATCGGGAACCTTGGAGCCATGAGCGGTGTATGACAGGGGGAGGACCTGCCCCGTCGAAGGGACCATGATCGTGCGACGTCGAGCCGTCCCGGCCGTGCTGACCGCCGCCGCGCTCCTGCTGACGGCCGGTTGCTCCTCCGACGGCACAGGCCCCTCCGGCCAGGACGGGAGCCCCTCCCCGACCCGTACGGCCCCGGGGTCGTCCGCGCCGCCGCGGCAGGCCGGGGAGACGCCGCCCGCCAAGGGCTCGGTGAAGGTGGTGCGCACCGTCGCCGAAGGCCTGGAATCCCCCTGGGGTCTCGCTCCGCTGCCGGGCGGCGGGCTGCTCGTCTCCTCCCGGGACGACGGGACGATCGTCCGGGTCGACGAGAAGACCGGCAAGAAGACCGAACTGGGCGAGGTGCCGGGCGTCTCGGCGGCCGGCGAGGGCGGCCTCCTCGGACTCGCCCTCTCCCCCGACTACGCCTCGGACCGCATGGTCTACGCGTACTTCACCTCGGCCTCCGACAACCGCATCGTCCGCATGATCTACGACGGGCAGAAGCCCGCCGGCGAGCAGCTCGGCGCTCCCGACACGGTCTTCAGGGGCATCCCCAAGGGCTTCATCCACAACGGCGGCCGCATCGCGTTCGGCCCGGACAAGATGCTGTACGTGGGCACCGGCGAGAGCGGCGACACGGGCCTGTCCCAGGACAAGGAATCCGTGGGCGGCAAGATCCTGCGGCTGACCCCGGAGGGCGAGCCGGCGCCGGGCAATCCGTTCCCGGACTCGCCGGTGTACTCCTACGGGCACCGCAACGTGCAGGGCCTCGCCTGGGACGGCAGGCAGCGGCTGTTCGCCTCGGAGTTCGGGCAGGACACCTGGGACGAGCTCAACGCGATCAAGCCGGGCGACAACTACGGCTGGCCGGAGGCCGAGGGCCGGTCCGGCGACGAGGAGTTCCACAACCCGGTCGACCAGTGGACCACGGCCGAGGCCTCGCCCAGCGGCATCGCCCACGCGCAGGGGTCGGTGTGGATGGCGGGCCTGCGCGGCAAGCGGCTGTGGCGCGTCCCGCTGGACGGCACGGCGGCCTCGGCGGAGCCGCAGGCGTTCCTGGAGGGCGAGTACGGGCGGCTGCGCACGGTCGTCGCGGCGGGCGGTGACAGGCTCTGGCTCGTCACCAGCAACACGGACGGCCGGGGCAGCCCGAAGGCCGGCGACGACCGGATCCTGGAACTGCGGGTGACGTAGCGGCTCCCGCTAGCCGCCGGAGCTGTCCGCCTCCTCGTCGGGCGGCCGTACGACGACCTTCCCGGATGCGAGATCTATCGGCCCGCGTCCGGGGTCGCCGTCCCCCACGTCCTCACGGGTCAGTTCCAGGCGGTTCTGCTCGTCGCTGGTGTGCTTGCGCCCCGGCGAGAACAGCTCCTCGAACGCGTTGAACAACGGTGCCTCCCTGAGCCGCGGGGTACGCGACGTCCTTTACAGCGTATGCCTCAGCGGGCTGCACCGGGCAGCAGCGTTTCGGCCGGAAACAGCCCCAGCCGGTGCGCCACCGCCGCCGCCTCGCCCCGCCCGGAGACGCCGAGCTTGCCGAGGATGTTGGAGACGTGCACGCTCGCTGTCTTGGGTGAGATGAACAGCTCCTCCGCGATGCGGCGGTTGGTGTGGCCCGCGGCGACCAGGCGCAGGACGTCCCGTTCCCGGGTGGTGAGTCCGAGGGCGTCCGCGGGGTCGGCCGGCGCGGGGCCGGGTCCCGTGACGGGGGCCAGCGGAAGGCGGGCCCGCCGGGCGAGCGCGGTGGCGGCGTCGGCGAGTGGCGCGGCGCCGAGGTGGCGGGCGACGGAGTGGGCGAGCCGGAGGAGTTCCGTGGCGCGGTCGCGCTCGTCCTCGCCGGCGCCCGTCAGCAGGGACTCGGCCAGGCGGTGCCGGACGCGGGCGAGGTCGTAGGGCCGGCCCAGGGGTTCGAAGGCGGTGACCACGTCCGACCAGGTGTCCGGGGTGCTCCGGCCCTCGGCGCGGTCGAGTTCGGCGCGGACCCACTGCTCGTGGGCGAGCCAGACGGGGACGTGGGTGGTGAGGCGCTTGACGGCACGGAAGATGCCGTCGAGGACCTGCTCGCGGCCCTCGCGGGCGAGGGGCAGGGTCCGGGCGTCGGCCTCGGCGGTGGCCGCCTGGAGCAGCAGCGGCCAGGCGTAGCGCTGGGTGCCGAGCGGGAAGCCGGATTCCAGGGTGCGGGCCAGTTCGGCACGGGCGTCGGCCAGGCGGCCCTCGGCGGCTGCGACGGCGATGGTGAGGCAGGAGATCGGCAGGTCGTGCTGCGGCATGGGGTCGTGCGGACCGTAGGAGGCGCGGGCCTCGGCGAGGTGGCGGGCGGCCTCGGACACCTGCCCGCGGGCGAGGGCGAGGAAGGCCAGGCTGCGGGCGCCCGATCCGTACGGTGCGGCCGTCTGACCCTGACGCTGTGCGCTGGCGGCGGCCTCGGCGGCCTCGTCCCAGCGGCCGAGGGAGATGAGCGACTCGGCGAGGTTGCCCCGGACCCAGCCCTCGGACTCCGTCAGACCCATCCTGGAGGTGAGCCGCAGGCCCTCGCGCAGGATGGTCACGGCCTCCTCGGAGCGTCCGATGCCCTCCAGAGTGGAGGGCAGGTTCACATGGCTGCGGCCGACGACGGCGGCGAGGCCCCGGGCGACCACCTCGTCCCGGACCTCGTACATGTGGGCCAGCCCGGCTTCGGTCTGGCCGGCCTCGACCATGAGTCCGCCGAGGGTGAGCCGGGCGTTGGACTCGATCTCGTCGGCGCCCACCATGCGCGCGTACTCGACGGCCCGCTCGGCGGCCGTCAGGGCCTCCGCGCCGGGCTCGCGCAGCATGGACCAGTGCGCGACCGTGGCCAGCACTTCGGCGTGCACCTCGGACGGCGGCAGGCCGCGGACCAGTTCCTGCGCGGTGGCGATCTCCTGCCAGCCGTCGCCCCGGGCGAGCCGCTGCACCAGCCGGGAGCGCTGGATCCAGAACCAGGCGGCGCGCTGGGGGTCCCTCCTGCTCGCACGCGGTGGAGAGCCTGAGGGAGGAGTGTCCTCGTCCTCCAGCAGGCGCAGCGCCCGCTTGGTGATCTTCAGGGCGCGTTCGCGTTCCCCGCAGAGCCGTCCCGCCACGGCCGCCTCGGCCAGCAGGTCGAGGTAGCGCAGCGCGGTGGTGGCGGGGTCGCAGCCGCAGGGCGGGTAGACCTCGGTGTAGTCCACGGGGCGCAGGGTGGCGCGTACGGCCTCGGGAGCGGAGTCCCACAGTTCCATCGCCCGCTCCAGGAGCCGGAGTTGCTCGGAGTAGGCGTGCCGGCGGCGGGCCTCCACGGAGGCTTCGAGGACGGCCGGCAGGGCCTTGGCGGCGTCGTGGGCGTGGTACCAGTAGCTGGCCAGGCGGGTCGCCCGCTGGTCGGCGGGGACCAGGGCCGGGTCGGTCTCCAGGGCTTCGGCGTAGCGGCGGTTGAGGCGTGAGCGTTCGCCGGGGAGCAGGTCGTCGCTGACGGCCTCGCGGACCAGGGAGTGGCGGAAGCGGTAGCCGTCGCCGCCGGGTGCGGGGGCGAGGATGCCGGCGTTCACGGCGGCCCGCAGCGCCTCGATGAGGTCGTCCTCGGCGAGCCGGGTGACGGCGGCCAGCAGCCGGTACTCGACGGTGGAGCCGCCCTCGGCTACGAACCGGGCGACCTGCTGGGCGGACTCCGGGAGCCCCTCCACACGCACGAGCAGCAGGTCGCGCAGGGAGTCGGTCAGGCCGGTCCGGCAGCCCTCGTGGGCGGCGACGGCGAGTTCCTCGACGAAGAAGGCGTTGCCGTCGGAGCGCTGGAAGATCGCGTCGACCTGGTCCGGATCGGGTTCGTGGGCGAGGATCCCGGCCACCTGACGGCCGACCTCGTCACGGTTGAAACGGGCGAGTTCGAGGCGGCGGATCGTGCGGAGCCGGTCGAGTTCGGCGAGGAGGGGCCGGAGCGGGTGGCGGCGGTGGATGTCGTCGGAGCGGTAGGTGGCGAGGACGACGAGACGGCCGGTGCGCAGGGTGCGGACGAGGTACGTGAGCAGGTGGCGGGTGGAGGCGTCGGCCCAGTGCAGGTCCTCCAGGGCGAGGACGACGGTGTGCTCGGCGGTGACGCGCTCCAGGAGGCGTGCGGTGAGCTCGAAGAGGCGGGCCATGCCGTCCTCGTCGTGCCGTCCGGCCCGTGACTCGCCCAGCTCGGGCAGCAGGCGGGCCAGTTCCTCCTCCTGCCCGGCGGCCGCGGCGGCCAGTTCGCCGGGCAGTTCGCGGCGCAGGGCGCGCAGCGCGGTGGAGAAGGGGGCGAAGGGCAGTCCGTCGGCGCCGATCTCCACGCAGCCGCCGAGGGCGACGACCGCCCCTCGGCGGCGGGCGGCGGCGGCGAACTCCTCGACGAAGCGGGTCTTGCCGACCCCGGCTTCCCCTGCGATGAGCAGCGCCTGCGGCTCGCCCGCGCAGGCGCGCGCGAGTGCGTCGTGCAGCGTGCCCAGTTCCTCGGCACGGCCGACGAAGACGGGGCTGACGGACCTGGTCTCCACGGGCCAGAGCATCGCACGCGGCTCCGGCGGCGCGGCACCGGTTTTCCCTCCAACGGCACGGGCAGCGGCCGCCGTTCCCGTACGAACGACGGCCGCTGCTCCCCGGACTGCCACGGCGGCGGCCGGAGCCGCCCGGGTGTTCACGCGGTCCGGGCGGACCGGAGCCGGCGGAAGCGGCGGCTATGGCTCTCGTGCTCGGCGGAGTCCTGGTCCGCTTCGTGGCGGGCCGCGCGGCGGGCCCGGGCGGCCTCGCGGACCAGACGCTCGTGGTCGGCCCGGCGGATGAGGTCGGAGGTGCGCAGCTGCTGGAGCTCGTACTCGTACATGGTGTGTCCTTCGAGGAGAGGCGGTTGCGGAGTGTTCCTCCGCGATGACCTCACTCTCGTCTCCCAGGTGGGGCCGCCACATCGGGAGAGTTCCGCATCTTCGGCGGTGGGAGGGGCCTTAGATGCGGCTGAGGGGCCTCAGGGGTTCCGTAAGGTGCTCACGGAACCGCCTAAGACCCCTCGGGACCAGCGGGCTCTCAGCTCGCGGACGGCAGTCCGAGCAGGATGCCGGTGTACTTGAGGACGGCCAGGAACAGGCCGATGACGCCGAGCGCGACTCCCGCCCAGGCGACGGACTTGATCCAGGGGGCCTGGATCCTGCCCGGCGTGCCGAACGCGGGCCGGGCGAGCGTCACGACGCCGACGACCAGTGCGATCAGTGCGAACAGGCCGCCCCACAGGGCGGTGGTCTGCCAGGCGTCGCCGTAGACCGCCTGGATCTGCTGGGCCACACCCGCGTTCTGCGCGGTCTCCAGCTGGCCGACCAGGTTCTGGCGCGCGGCGGCGACGGTGCCGATCCAGCTGCCGGTGAGCGAGACGACGCCCAGCGCCGCGGAGACCACGGCCGCGGCGCCCTGGCCCACACCGGAGGGGCTCTGCTCCTTGGCCGGCACGTCTGCGTCGTCGGCAGCGGCCGGGACGTCGGCCCGGGGCGCCTGGTCGGACTCGGTGGTGTCCACCGCCTTCTCGTCGGTCGTGGCCTTGGTGGCCTCGGTCTCGTCCACTGCGTTCGTTGCCATGTCTCGCACCGTAGGGTCGCTGTCTGAGAAGTCTCTTAATGATCGTCGTGAGCCGCACACGCGCGTGCGGCCCGCCACTCGGGCGCCAGCACCGACCAGACTTCGAGATCGTGCCGTACGCCACCATAGGGGTGAGCCTCGCGGCGCACACCGTCGCGGGTCATCCCGAGCCGCCGGGCCACGTTCAGGCTCGGCTGGTTGCCCGAGGCGGCGACCCACTCCACACGGTGGATGCCGCGCTCCTCGACCGCCCAGTCGATCAGCACCCGCATCGCGCGGGTGACCAGGCCGCGGCCCGTTCCCGCGGGCTCCAGCCAGCAGCCGACCTCGCAGTTCCCGCTCGCCGCGTCGAAGTTCAGGAAGAGCACCCCGCCCACCAGGGTTCCCTCCAGCCACAGGCCGTGCAGGGACCCGGTGTCGGCGGCGCGCATGTCGGCGTAGCGCTGGAGCTTCGCGCGGGCCGAGAGCAGGTCCGTCTCGGTCGTCCCGAACGGGATGTACCGCCCGATGAACTCCCGCCCCCGCTCCAGGTGCGC
Source organism: Streptomyces sp. NPDC047880 (assembly GCF_040706515.1). NCBI lineage: Bacteria > Bacillati > Actinomycetota > Actinomycetes > Kitasatosporales > Streptomycetaceae > Streptomyces > Streptomyces sp. NPDC047880. The sequence continues at coordinate 268,422 of NZ_JBEZOK010000006.1, forward strand.
CAGGAACTCCCCGACGTGCCAGGGCTCCAGGGGCTTCAGCTCGGCGTCGTCACCCAGCGATATCGCGTACATCCCGCTGCCGCTCCTCCTCCGCCAGGACGTCCGCCACCTCGGCGTCCGTCGCGGCGGCCAGCCTCTCATGGGCGGCGCGGCTCTCGGGCGGCTCGATGCTGATGCGCGGCATGCGCTTGTCCAGCCAGCGGGGCAGCCACCAGTTGGCGCCGCCCAGCAGGTGCATCAGGGCCGGGACGAGGAGCGTGCGCAGGACGAAGGCGTCCAGGGCGACCGCGGCGGCCAGGGCGATGCCGAACATGGCGATCACCCGGTCGCCGCTGAGCACGAAGGCCAGGAAGACGGAGATCATGATGACGGCGGCCGAGTTGATCACCCGGCTGGTCTCGGCGAGGCCGACCCGCACCGCCCGCCGGTTGTCACCGGTCTCCAGCCACTCCTCGTACATCCGGCTGACCAGGAAGACCTGGTAGTCCATGGAGAGGCCGAAGAGCACCGACACCATGATCACGGGCAGGAAGGGTTCGATGGGTCCCGCGCTGCCGAGGCCGAGCAGTTCGCTGCCCCAGCCCCACTGGAAGATCGCGACCACCACCCCGAAGGCGGAGGCCACGGCGGCGACGTTCATCGCGGCGGCCTTGAGCGGTATGCCGAGGGACCGGAAGGCGAGCAGGAGCAGCAGACAGCCCAGACCTATGACGGCCCCGACGAAGACCGGCAGCTTGGAGACGATGATGTCGGCGAAGTCGTCGTAGCCGGCCGTCATGCCGCCCACCTGCACGTCGAGCGCGGTGCCCGACTCGGCACGCGGCAGCACCTCCTCGCGCAGCCGGTCGACGAGGTCGCTGGTCTGCTTCGACTGCGGGGAGGACTCCGGTACGACGGTCAGGTACGCGGTGTGGCCGCCGGAGTCGTACGTCACCGGGGTGACCGAGGCCACGCCCTCGGTGGCGCGGAGGGTGCCGTCGAGGTTGTCCAGGGCGAGTCTGTCGTCGGCGCCGTCGACCTTCGTGACGAGGGTGAGCGGGCCGTTCACGCCGGGGCCGAAGCCGTCGGCGAGCAGGTCGTAGGCCTGGCGGGTGGTGGCCGTCTTCGGACCGTTGCCCTGGTCGGAGGTGCCCAGGTGCAGCGAGAGGGTGGGCAGTGCGAGGACGGCCATGACGACCAGGGCGACCGCGCCGAGCACCTTGGGGTGGCGCTCCACGAAGGCCGCCCAGCGGGCCGCGAAGCCGGTGGGCACCTCGGGTTCGGGGCCGTGCTCCGCGAGGCGGCGGCGCTCGCGGCGGCTGAGCGCGCGCATGCCGATGAACGACAGCAGGGCGGGCAGCAGCGTCACGGAGGCGGCGACGGTGAGGATCACGGTGAGGCCGGCCGCGACGGCGACGCCGTTGAGGAAGCTGAGCCGCAGGATCAGCATGCCCAGCAGGGCGATGCAAACGGTGGCACCCGCGAAGACGACCGCCCGTCCGGTGGTCGCGACGGCGTTCGTGGCGGCCTCGGTGACGGACAGCCCGCGTTTCAGCCCGCGCCGGTGTCTGGTGACGATGAACAGCGCGTAGTCGATGCCGACGCCGAGTCCGACGAGCATGCCCAGCATGGGGGCGAAGTCGGCGACGGTCATGGCGTGCCCGAGCAGCACGATCCCCGCGTACGCGGTGCCGACCCCGACCAGGGCGGTGGCGATGGGCAGCAGGGACGCGGCGAGCGAGCCGAAGGCGAGGAACAGCACCACCGCGGCGACGATCACGCCGACGATCTCGGCGACGTGCCCGCCGGAGGACTCGGTGAGCGCGACGGCGCTGCCGCCCAGCTCCACCTGGAGCCCGCCGGTCTCGGCGCTCTTCGCGGTGTCGACGACGGCCTGCGCCTCGCCCTCGGCGATGTCCTCGGCCTGGTCGTCGAAGGTGACCGAGGCGTACGCGGTCCGGCCGTCCGCGCTGATGCGGCCTGTGCCGGACCCGCCGTAGGGGCTGATGACCGAGGCCACACCGGGGAGGTTCTCGATGCGGTCCAGGGTTCGGGTCATCGCCTGCTCGACGTCGGCGGCGCGGACACTGCCGGACGTGGTGTGCCAGACGACGGTGTCGCTGTCGCCGCCCAACCGCGGGAAGCCTTCGTGCAGCAGTTCCGTGGCGCGGCCCGACTCGGTGCCGGGGACCTGGTAGTCGTTCGAGTACGTGGTGCCGGCGACGGCGGCGCCGGCGGCGACCCCCGCGAAAGCGAGGAGCCACAGCAGGACGCTGAGCAGACGGCGCTGGACACACCAGCGTGCGAGGGCTGCCACGGAACGTGCTCCCGGAGTTGCCTTGTGTGGATCTTTGGCCGGGAACAGTCGTGCATGAACTGAACAGCCAGCAAAGAACGCATGAGCAATGCGCTGCCACTCTTACAAACGAAAGAGATCATTTGTCGGTTTCGTGGGCTTATTCACAGCGGCCGGTCTCAGTCGAACTGGTCCCCCAGGGCCATCACCATCACGCCCGCGATCAGCAGCCACAGCGCCCGCCGGGTGCGGCCGCGGGCGCCCAGTACGGCGGCGGCAGCGCACACGGCGGCCCCGCCGGCGTAGGCGGCCGGGACGAGCGCCGGCGCGGGGCGGGCGAGGCGGAGCACGGCCGCTGCGAGTCCCGCGAGGGTCAGTGCGGCACCGGTGGCGGCAGCCGTCCAGCGGGCGCGGCGCGCGGCTCCCTCGTCCTGCGCCGGGTCACCGGCCTCGTCCTGCCCGGCAGCCGCCTCCGAGTCCGCTATCTCGGGCTCTTTGTCGGAATCAGGGCGTCCACTCATGGCCGTGACGGTAGCGCGCCCGGCGGGGAAAACCGGCTGCGGGGCCGGGAGCCCGGCTGTTAGCGTCCGCTGGTCCGAGGAATGCCCGCGGCGTCCCGCCGCCCGGCCGAAGCAGGTGCATTGTTTGACGGTCCGACCGAGCTCCTACGCATCCCCTTTCTTCCTCAAGGACTCAAGGAGCCCGTCCACCGATGTCGGACAACACTTCCCGGACCTCGAACGCCCCCCTCACTGACCGTGTGAGCCACCCCGGCTACCCCCGCAGCAACGGCTACGACGCCCGCTGGACCGTCGACAACCAGATGGGCCCGCACGCCCTGTGGCTGCTGGAGTGGCTGGCCCCCGCCCTGGGGCTCGACACCCTGAGCCCCGGCTCCCGCGTGCTCGACCTGGGCTGCGGCCGCGCCATGACGTCGGTCTTCCTCGCCAGGGAGTACGACGCCCAGGTCACCGCCGCCGACCTGTGGATCAAGCCCGACGAGAACGCCGGGCGCATCGTCGAGGCGGGTGTCGCCGACCGCGTCCTGCCCGTGTTCGCCGAGGCGCACGACCTGCCGTTCGGCGAGAACAGCTTCGACACGATCGTCTCGATCGACGCCTACCAGTACTTCGGCACGAACGACCTGTACCTGCCCGGGCTGACCCGGCTGCTGAAGCCCGGCGGGCGGATCGGCGCCGTCGTGCCGGCGCTGCGCGAGGAGATCGACGGCGTCGAGCCGCCGGAGCACCTCAAGCCCTACTGGGAGCCCGACTTCTGGTGCTTCCACTCGGCCGCCTGGTGGCGGCGCCACTGGACCCGCAGCGGGGCCGTGGAGGTCGAGGCCGCGGACTGGCTGGAGGACGGCTGGCGCGACTGGCTGCGCTGGTGCGAGGTCGTGGCCGACGAGAGCACGGACGAGTGGCACGTCCGGATGGCCGGACAGTGCGCCGAGATGCTGCGCCTCGACCGGGGCCGGACGCTGGGCTTCGTCCGGGTCGTCGGCCGCCGCCTCTGAGTGGATGACGCCCATGAGTGAATGACGAGGGGGGACGCACCGGGTACGGTGCGTCCCCCCTCGCCGGGTCCACGGGCGGTCAGCCCTCGCTGACGCCCAGCTTCTGAAGGATCAGCTCCTTGACGCGAGCCGCGTCGGCCTGCCCACGCGTGGCCTTCATGACCGCGCCGACCAGCGCTCCGGCCGCGGCCACCTTGCCACCGCGGATCTTGTCCGCGACGCCCGGGTTGCCGGCGATGGCCTCGTCGACGGCCGCCGTCAGCGCGCCCTCGTCGGAGACGACCTTCAGGCCGCGCTTGTCGACGACCTCGTCCGGGGTGCCCTCGCCCGCGAGGACGCCCTCGATGACCTGGCGGGCCAGCTTGTCGTTCAGGTCGCCCTTCGCGACGAGCTCGGTGACCCGGGCCACCTGCGCCGGCGTGATCGCCAGCTCGTCGAGCGCCTTGCCCGACTCGTTGGCGCTGCGGGCCAGCTCGCCCATCCACCACTTGCGGGCGGACGCGGCGTCGGCTCCGGCCTCGATCGTGGCGACGATCGGCTCCAGCGCACCGGCGTTGAGGATCGCCTGCATGTCGGTGGCCGAGACGCCCCACTCCTCGCGGAGCCGGTTGCGGCGGACCAGCGGCAGCTCGGGCAGCGCGGCCCGGATCTCCTCCACCCACTCTCGGGACGGGGCCACCGGGACGAGGTCGGGCTCCGGGAAGTACCGGTAGTCCTCGGCCTCCTCCTTCACCCGGCCCGAGGTCGTGGACCCCGTGTCCTCGTGGAAGTGCCGGGTCTCCTGGATGATCGTGCCGCCCGAGGACAGCACGGCCGCGTGCCGCTGGATCTCGAAGCGGGCCGCGCGCTCCACGGACCGCAGCGAGTTGACGTTCTTCGTCTCGGAACGGGTGCCGAACTTCTCGGTGCCGTGGGGGCGCAGCGACAGGTTCACGTCGCAGCGCATCTGGCCCATCTCCATCCGGGCCTCGGAGACGCCGAGCGCCTTGATGACCTCGCGCAGCTCACGGACGTAGGCCCGGGCGACCTCGGGGGCACGCTCGCCCGCGCCCTCGATCGGCTTGGTGACGATCTCGATGAGGGGGATGCCGGCGCGGTTGTAGTCCAGCAGCGAGTGGGACGCGCCGTGGATACGGCCGGTGGCACCGCCGACGTGCGTCGACTTGCCGGTGTCCTCCTCCATGTGGGCGCGCTCGATCTCCACGCGGAAGGTCTCGCCGTCCTCCAGCTGCACGTCGAGGTAGCCGTTGAAGGCGATCGGCTCGTCGTACTGGGAGGTCTGGAAGTTCTTCGGCATGTCCGGATAGAAGTAGTTCTTCCGGGCGAAGCGGCACCACTCGGCGATCTCGCAGTTCAGCGCGAGGCCGATCTTGATCGCGGACTCGACGCCGGTCGCGTTGACGACCGGGAGCGCGCCGGGCATGCCGAGGCAGACCGGGCAGGTCTGCGTGTTGGCGTCCTGGCCGAGGGCGGTCGAACAGCCGCAGAACATCTTGGTCTTGGTGCCGAGTTCGACATGGACCTCGAGGCCCATGACGGGGTCGTACGACGCGAGTGCTTCCTCGTACGACACCAGGTCGGTCGTGGTGGTCACGGTGAGTACTTCCCTCTCAGCCCAGCAGGACGTCGTCGTCGCCCAGCCGCTTCAGCTCGCGGTAGAGAATGGCCAGGTTGGTGACGACAGCGGCGCCGGTCACGACGGCGTCGAGCAGCCGCAGCGTGTCGTTGTCTCCGCGGGCCTTCTTGATCTGCTTGTAGACACCGACGGCGCCGAACGCCGACGTGGCCATCGACACGTACAGACCGGACTTGGACTTCTTGAAGCCCTTGGCCTTGGACAGTGCGCTCACAGCGACGGAGCCTCCTCGATCAGCGGGTGGCCCCACTTTTCCACGAAGGCGGCCTCGACGGCTGCGCCCACCTTGTACAGGCGGTCGTCCTTCATGACGGGGGCGATGATCTGCAGACCGACCGGGAGGTCGTCCTCCGGGGCGAGACCGCACGGCAGCGACATGGCCGCGTTGCCCGCCAGGTTGGTCGGGATGGTGCACAGGTCGGCGAGGTACATCGCCATCGGGTCGTCGGCGCGCTCGCCGATCCCGAAGGCGGTGGTCGGAGTCGTCGGCGAGACGATCACGTCGACCTGCTCGAACGCCTTGTCGAAGTCCCGCTTGATGAGCGTGCGGACCTTCTGGGCGCTGCCGTAGTAGGCGTCGTAGTAGCCGCTCGACAGGGCGTAGGTGCCGAGCATGATGCGGCGCTTGACCTCGGGGCCGAAGCCCGCCTCACGGGTGAGGGAGGTGACCTCCTCGGCGGAGTGCGTGCCGTCGTCGCCGGTCCGCAGGCCGTAGCGCAGGCCGTCGAAGCGGGCGAGGTTGGAGGAGCACTCGGAGGGCGCGATCAGGTAGTACGCCGACAGCGCCAGGTCGAAGGACGGGCAGTCCAGCTCGACGATCTCGGCGCCCAGTTCCTTGAGCAGCGCGACGGACTCGTCGAACCGCTGGATGACGCCGGCCTGGTAGCCCTCGCCGCGGAACTGCTTGACGACGCCGACGCGCATGCCCTCGACGCTGCCGTTGCGGGCGGCCTCGACGACCGCCGGGACGGGCTCGTCGATGGAGGTGGAGTCCATCGGGTCGTGCCCGGCGATCACCTCGTGCAGCAGGGCCGCGTCCAGGACCGTGCGGGCGCAGGGGCCGCCCTGGTCGAGGGAGGAGGAGAAGGCGACCATGCCGTACCGGGAGACCGCGCCGTACGTCGGCTTCACGCCGACCGTGCCGGTGACGGCGGCCGGCTGGCGGATGGAGCCGCCGGTGTCGGTGCCGATGGCGAGCGGCGCCTGGAAGGAGGCCAGCGCGGCGGAGGAACCGCCGCCGGAGCCGCCGGGGATCTTGGTGAGGTCCCAGGGGTTGCCGGTCGTGCCGTAGGCGCTGTTCTCGGTGGAGGACCCCATGGCGAACTCGTCCATGTTGGTCTTGCCGAGGATGACCACGTCGGCGGCCTTCAGGCGCTGGGTGACGGTCGCGTCGTACGGCGGGATCCAGCCCTCGAGGATCTTCGAACCGACGGTCGTGGGCACGCCCTCGGTGGTGAAGATGTCCTTCAGCGCCAGGGGCACGCCGGCCAGCGGGCCGAGCTTCTCGCCGCGCTCACGCTTGGCGTCCACGGCACGGGCCTGGGCGAGGGCGCCCTCGCGGTCGACGTGCAGGAAGGCGTGCACCTTCTCGTCGACGGCCTCGATGCGGGCCAGGTGGGCCTCGGTGACCTGCACGGCCGTGAGCTCGCCGGAGGCGATCTTCGCGGCCGTCTCGGCGGCCGTGAGCTTGATGATGTCCGTCATGGCTGTTAGTCCTCCCCCAGGATCTGCGGCACCTTGAAACGCTGCTGCTCCTGGGCCGGGGCGCCGGAGAGCGCCTGCTCGGGGGTGAGCGACGGACGGACCTCGTCCACGCGCATGACGTTCGTCAGCGGGAGCGGGTGCGAGGTCGGCGGTACGTCTTGGTCGGCGACCTCACTGACGCGTGCGACCGCGCCGATGATGTCGTCCAGCTGTCCCGCGAAGTGCTCGAGCTCTTCGGGCTTCAGCTCCAGACGCGCCAGCCGGGCGAGGTGGGCGACCTCCTCGCGCGTGATGCCAGGCATGCAGCGATCCTCTGGGGTGAGTGAATGTGGTTTGGCCCAATCCTATGGGGCGCGGGGCCGTGCCCGTGAAACGGTTTCGCCCCGGAGGCGCTCGGGATGCGCTCAGACCGCGAAGAGCAGGCCGGCGCTGATCAGGACGACGACCGCGGTGGCGAAGTGGATACCGAAGGCCACCGCCTTCGTACCGCCGTGGCGCAGCACGATCAGGGTGTCGCCGAGCGGCACGAGTGCCACGGCGAGCATGAACCAGGCCTCGGCCCCGGCCCCCGCGAAGGCGAGCAGAGCCAGACCGGCCAGCCCGAGGGTGCCGTCCCGCAGACCCTTGATCGTCAGGTAGGCACCGGCGTCGCCGCCGGGGCCGGCCGGGACGCCGTAGCCGGCGGCCGCGGGGGCGGGCTGGAAGAGGAACCGGTAGCCGAGGAACAGGCAGAACAGGTTGAGCACGACGGCCAGGGTGTATGCGGCGACGGTCATGACCTTCTCCGGTTCGCTGATTGCTAGCACTGCTAGGGACAAGAGCGAAGCTAGCAGAGCGTCGGCAGGAATGCTAGCGGTGCTAGGGTTTCTGGCATGACGATCCAGACGCGCCGGGAGCGTGAACGAGCGGAACGCGAGCGGCTGATCGTGACGGCCGCGCGGGAGCTGGCGGAGGCGGAGGGCTGGGACGCGGTGACCACGCGCCGGCTCGCCGACGAGATCGAGTACAGCCAGCCGGTGCTCTACAGCCACTTCAAGGGCAAGGGCGCGATCATGGCGGCGGTGGCGGTGCAGGGCTGCGCCGACCTGGCCGAGGAGATGCGGGCGGCGCGCACGGCGGCCGGGAGTGCCCGCGAGGCGCTGGCCGCGGTGGGCCGCGCGTACACCGCCTTCGCCCGGCGGCGGCCCGCGCTCTACGACGTGATCTTCACGCTCGACGTGGACCTGCCCTTCGCCACCCCGGAGGCGCCCGCGGCCCTCCAGGACGCTTTCGGCGAACTGCTGCAGGCCGTCCAGCCGATCGCGGCCGAGGGCGAGGACACGGGAGCACTGACGGAGACGTACTGGGCCGGGCTGCACGGACTGGTGACCCTGATGCGCAGCGGCCGTTTGCCCGAGGAGGCGCACGAGCGACGGCTGGCGCTGTTCATCGGCCACTTCGTGCCGCAGGGCACGGACTGAGCGCTCGCCCCGGGGAGTTCGCTCCGGACGAGCGCGACAGCGGGGGGCCTATTCGTCGGCGGTCGCCGCGGGCAGCGCGGCGCGCGGGCGCTGCCATCCCCGGGCGCCCCGGGCCCGCAGCCACGCCGTGGTCTCCTCCGGGGGCATCGCGGCGGCGACCAGCCACCCCTGGACGGCGTCGCAGCCGAGATCGCGCAGGCGCTCCCAGGTCTCGTCGTCCTCGACGCCCTCGGCGACGACGAGCAGGCCGAGGGAGTGGGCGAGGTCGACCGTGCAGCGCACGATCTCCGCGTCCTCGGCATCGACAGCGAGCCGCGCCACGAACGAACGATCGATCTTCAGCTCGCTCACCGGCAGCCGCCGCAGGTGCACGAGCGAGGAATAGCCCGTGCCGAAGTCGTCGAGGGACATCTTCACGCCGTGCGCGGTCAGCTGGTTGAGGGTGTCGGCGGCGCGCTGCGGGTCCTCCAGGAGCACGTGCTCCGTGATCTCCAGTTGGAGCGCTCCCGCCGGGACGCCGTGCCGGGCCAGCCGGGCGGCGACGGAACCGGCGAAGCCGGGGGTGTGCACATCGCGCGGGGAGACGTTCACCGCGACCGGGACGAACAGACCCTGCTCCCGCCAGTGCGCGACCTGGCCGAGAGCGGTCTCCAGCACGTACTCGGTGAGATGGGGCATCAGCCCCGAGGACTCCGCGATCGCTATGAACTCGTCCGGCGGCACCTTGCCCCGCTCGGGGTGCACCCAGCGGACCAGCGCCTCGAGGCCCGCGACCTGCCCGTCGAAACGGACCTTGGGCTGGTAGTGCAGCTGCACCTCGTGCGCGTCGAGGGCGCGGCGCAGATCGCCCAGCAGACCGAGCCGGTCGGGGGTGTTGGAGTCACGCTTGGACTCGTAGACCTCGACGCCGGTGCGGTCCCGCTTCGCCTGGTACATCGCCACGTCCGCGCGCCGCAGCAGCCCTTCGGCGTCCAGCGCGTGGTCGGGAAAGACGGCGACCCCGGCACTGGCCTCCAGCACGAGGGTGAGGCCGTCGAGGTCGAGGGGAGAGCTGAGGGCGGCCACGAGGTTGCGGGCGACCCGGGTGGCGGAGGTCGTGGAGTCGGCGACCGGGAGTAAGACGGCGAACTCGTCCCCGCCGAGCCGGGCGGCCTCCGCCCCGCGCGGCAGCGCCACCCGCAGCCGGTCGGCGATCTGCAGCAGCAGCCGGTCACCGGCGAGATGACCCAGCGTGTCGTTGACCGACCGGAACCGGTCGAGGTCGATCAGCATCAGGGCCGCGCGGGCGTCGATCCGCTCCGCGTCGTCCAGCGCGGTCCAGATGCGCTCCAGCAGCCACTGGCGGTTGGGCAGCCCGGTCAGCGGGTCGCGCAGCTGCTCCTCCGCCCGGGCCCGGGCGATCCACAGGGTGGAGTCCAGGGCGATCAGGGGGATGGAGAACAGCGGCAGCAGGATGGGCTTGGCCACGGCGACCACGCAGACCAGCGGCGCGATGCCCAGCAGCGCGACGGCCACCAGGCCCTGTCTGACCAGGGCGGTGCGGGCGACGGTGGGCAGCCCGGGGCGCGGGGCGTGCAGGTACCAGAGCAGGACCCGGGTGACCATCAGGTACGCGACGGCGACCAGGGCGACCTGGGGCGCCGTGGCGAGTGTCCAGGCGGCGGGCTCCGCCGGGGACTCGACGGACGGCACGGTGCCGAAGACGCCCAGCACGAGCGCGCCCGCGCCGATGCCGAGGAGGTCGACCGCACCGTGCAGCACTCCCTGGCGCCAGCGGTTGCGGCGGGCTATGCCGACCAGTACGACCACCGTGAGGCTGACCATGCCGGCCGGAACCCAGCCGTAGAGCAGCAGCACGGCGAGGGTGAGGGCGGCGCCCGAGCCGGTGCCGCCCCACCAGCGGGAGCGGCCCAGCATGACGAGGTGGCCGACGATGATGCCGGTGAGCACCGCCAGCGACCAGCCGGCCGTGCCGGCCGGGAAGAGCGCGTGTCCGCCGGTGAAGGCCCGGTAGAAGCCGGCGCCCAGGACGAGCCCGGCGGCCGCGACGACCGCCGCGGGCAGCGCGGGCCAGGACTGGTGCCGATCGCCGTCCGCGTCCTGATCCGCGCCGGACGGTCCGGGGGTGTGGTCGATGACCGGCTGTGCCCCGGGCCCGTCCGCGGCGCGCCCACCGGCGCCGCGCCCGTCCGGGGTGTACTGTCCGACGGCGCGCACCTCCGCACCCGGACGCCCCGCCGGCCGTACGGCCTCACGGACCGCACGCCAGGCGACCGCCATCCGGCGCAGGTGCAGCCGTGAGCCCGGCACGGCGCTCTCGGTCGGTTCCATTCCCGTCCCTCTCACAGCCGGCGGTGCCCACGCCCCGCGGCCCGGTGCCCGACAACCCTTAGGCGGCCCGCGCCCGAAAACCCTTCCCCGCGCTCCGTGCGAGCACGAAGATGCCCCGACCGCAGCTGGGCACGGCAGGCGCACATCTCAACAGTAGGCCGCAGAAGGCTTCCACGGGCAGCGGTCGCCGACGGTTGCCCGAATGCGCCCCGGCCACCCGTATGCATCTGGTATGCGCCGAACGGGTGGCCTTCAACCGCTACTCCTCGGCCGAAAGGGCGACTTCGGCCGCGGCTTGCGGCCCCCGCTCCAGCAGGACGCCGAAACCCTCCTCGTTCAGGACCGGAACCTTCAGCTGCATCGCCTTGTCGTACTTCGACCCGGGGCTGTCACCGACCACGACGAACGACGTCTTCTTCGAGACCGAGCCGGTCACCTTGGCCCCGCGGCTCTGCAGCGCCTCTTTGGCGCCGTCCCGCGTGAAGTGTTCGAGGGTGCCGGTGACGACGACGGTGAGGCCCTCGAGAGGGCGCGGCCCCTCGTCCTCGCCGGTGCTCTCGGCCTCCATGCGGACGCCGGCGGCCTTCCACTTGCGGATGATGTCGCGGTGCCAGTCCTCGGCGAACCACTGCTTGAGGGAGGCGGCGATGGTCGGTCCGACGCCCTCGGTGACCGCCAGTTCCTCTTCCGTGGCCTGGTCGATCCGCTCGATCGAGCGGAACTCGCGGGCCAGCGCCTCCGCGGCGACGGGCCCGACGTGACGGATCGACAGGCTGGTGAGGACGCGGGCCAGGGGGCGCTCCTTGGCCGCCGCGATGTTCTCCAGCATGGCGACGGCGTTCTTGCGGGGCTCGCCCTGCTGGTTGGCGAAGATCGTGGCGACCTTCTCCTCGCCGGTCTTCGGGTCGCGCTTGGGCAGGCCGCTGTCCGGGTCGAGGACGTACGCCTTGATGGGCAGCAGCTGCTCGATGGTGAGGTCGAAGAGGTCGCCCTCGTCGACCAGCGGCGGGGTCCTCGGCTCCAGCGGGGCGGTGAGGGCGGCCGCTGCGACGTAGCCGAAGTGCTCGATGTCCAGGGCCTTGCGGCCGGCGAGGTAGAACAGGCGCTCGCGCAACTGGGCCGGGCAGGTGCGGGCGTTCGGGCAGCGCAGGTCGACGTCGCCCTCCTTCATGGGCCGCAGGGCCGTGCCGCACTCGGGGCACTCGCTCGGCATGACGAACTCGCGCTCGCTGCCGTCGCGCAGGTCGGCGACCGGGCCGAGGATCTCCGGGATGACGTCACCGGCTTTGCGCAGCACCACCGTGTCCCCGATGAGGACGCCCTTGGCCTTGACCACGTCCTGGTTGTGAAGGGTGGCGAACTCGACCTCGGAGCCTGCGACCGTGACCGGTTCGACCTGGGCGTACGGGGTGACGCGGCCGGTGCGGCCCACGCCCACGCGGATGTTGACGAGCTTGGTGTTGACCTCCTCCGGCGCGTACTTGTACGCGATCGCCCAGCGCGGGGCACGCGAGGTGGAGCCGAGGCGGCCCTGGAGGGGGATCTGGTCGAGCTTGACGACCACGCCGTCGATCTCGTGCTCCACGGAGTGGCGGTTCTCGCCGTAGTGGGCGATGAACTCCCGCACGCCCTCCAGGCCGTCGACCACCCTGTTGTGCCGGGAGGTGGGCAGGCCCCAGGTCTTGAGCAGGTCGTAGGCCTGGGACAGGCGGGTCAGGCCGGTGAAGCCCTCCAGGGCGCCGATGCCGTGGACCACCATGTGCAGGGGGCGGGTGGCGGTGACGCGCGGGTCCTTCTGGCGCAGGGAACCGGCCGCCGCGTTGCGCGGGTTGGCGAAGGGCTTGTCGCCGGCCTCCACCAGGCGGGCGTTGAGCTCCTGGAACTTCTCCATCGGGAAGTAGACCTCGCCGCGGATCTCCACGAGGTCGGGCACGTCGTCGCCCTTGAGGCGGTCGGGGATCTCGGCGATCGTCCGCACGTTGGGGGTGATGTCCTCGCCGGTGCGGCCGTCGCCGCGGGTGGCCGCCCGGGTGAGGCGGCCGCGCTCGTAGGTGAGGTTCACGGCGAGGCCGTCGACCTTCAGCTCGCACAGGAAGTGGTACTCCTGCTCGCCCAGTTCCCTGGCGATGCGCTCCGTCCAGGCGGCCATCTCGTCGTCGTTGAACGTGTTGTCCAGCGAGAGCATCCGCTCGCGGTGCGCGACCGCCGTGAACTCCGTCTCGTAGGACCCGGAGACCTTCTGGGTCGGCGAATCCGGCGTGCGCAGCTCGGGGTACTCCTCCTCCAGCGCCTCCAGGGAACGCAGCAGCTGGTCGAACTCCGCGTCGCTGACGACGGGAGCGTCCTTCACGTAGTAACGGAAGCGGTGCTCCTCGATCTGCTCCGCGAGGCGCGCGTGCTTCTCCCGTGCCTCGGCGGGCACCGTCGTCGTCTCCGCCTGCTTGTCGCCGGCCACCGTGTCGTCCTCCCGTTACTCTGGGTTGTCCGCGAGGGATCTCGCCGCCCGGGCGCAGTGCGCGAGAGCCCTGCGCGCGTACCCCGGGGAGGCCCCCGCGAGTCCGCACGCGGGGGTGACCGTGACCGCCTCCGCGAGAAGCCCCGGAGACAGCCCCAGCCTGCGCCACAGCGTCCTGACACCCATGACGCTACCGGCAGGGTCTGACAATGGGCCCTCCGCGGACGGCACCACACCGGTGAAGAGCCGGGTGCCGGCCTCCACGGTCTCCCCGATCGCCTCGTCGTCACGCTCGGTGAGCAGGGAGAAGTCGAACGAGACGGCGGCCGCCCCGGCCCGGCGCAGCAGGGCGAACGGCACGTCGGGAGCGCAGGAGTGGACCACGACCGGGCCCGCCTCGTGCACCCCGACGAGGTCGCGCAGCGTCTGTTCGACGACCTGCCGGTCGACGGCCCGGTGGGTGCGGTAGCCGCTGGCGGTCTTCACCTGGCCGCGCAGAACGGCGGTCAGGGACGGCTCGTCGAGCTGGAGGACGAGCTGCGCGCCGGGGATGCGCCGCCGCACCTCGGCGAGATGCAGTCGCAGCCCCTCGGCGAGGGAGGCGGCGAGGTCGCGGCAGGCTCCGGGGTCGGAGAGGGCGGCCTCCCCGTTGCGCAGCTCCAGGTTGGCCGCGAGGGTCCAGGGACCGACGGCCTGCACCTTCAGCGGGCCCTCGTACTCCTGCGTGAACTCCTCCAGCGCGTCGAGGTCCTCGCCGAGCCAGGAGCGGGCCCGCTTGGTGTCCCGGCCCGGCCGGTCCCCGAGCCGCCATCCGCTGGGCTCCACGCGCGCGTACAGCTCGACGAGCAGGCCGGCGGTCCGGCCGATCATGTCCGCGCCGGGTCCCCGGGCGGGCAGTTCGGGCAGGAAGGGGAAGTCCTCGAAGGTGCCGGTGACGGTCTTGGCGGCCTCTCGGGCGTCGCCGCCCGGCATGGACCCCACGCCGGTGGCCGCGCCGAACCTGAACTGGCTGTTTTCACTCACCGGAGAAGCCTACGCAGGTGGCGTGCCGGGGTCAGCTCCCCGGGCGCACCGTCAGGTCGTTGACCTCGGCGTCGCGCGGCAGGTCAAGGGCCATGACGACCGTCGTGGCGACCGACTCCGGGTCGATCCACCGCGCGGCGTCGTAGGCCTTGCCCTCCTGCTGGTGGACCTTGGCCTGCATGGGGCTGGCCGTGCGGCCGGGGTAGACCGAGGTGACGCGGATCCCGTTGCCGTGCTCCTCGTGACGCAGGGAGTCGGCGAGGGCCTTCAGACCGTGCTTGGAGGCGGCGTAGGCGGACCAGTCGGCGTGGGCGTTGAGGCCGGCGCCGGAGTTGACGAAGAGCACGTGCCCGCGGGCGGCGCGCAGTTGGGGCAGGAAGTGGCGGGTCAGCTCGGCCGGGGCGATCAGATTGACGTTGAGCTGGTGGCGCCAGGTCTTCGGGGTGAGTTCGCCGACCGGGCCGAGGTCGACGACACCGGCGATGTGCAGCAGCGAGTCCACGCGGTCGGGCAGCGGCTGGTGGGAGAAGGCCCAGGACAGCCTGTCGGGGTCCGCGAGGTCGCCGACAAGGGTCTGCGCCCCGGGGAACTCGGCCGCCAGTTCTTTGGCGCGGCCCGCGTCGCGCGCGTGCAGCACGAGTTCGTCCCCGCGCGCGTGCAGGCGGCGGGCCACGGCCGCGCCGATGCCGGAGCCGGCTCCGGTGATCACATGAGTAGCCATGCCCGCCATGCTCGCATCAGGGCCGGGTCACTCGAACCCCGGCACTCCCACCGCGCAGGCCCCACGGCCGGCCACTCGACGCCCCGGCACCCCCACCGCGCAGGCCCCACAGCCGGCCCCTCGACGCCCCGGCACCCCCACCGCGCTCGCATCACGGCCGGTCACTCGATGCCCCGCCGGCCCTCCCCCGCTCGCACCGGCACCGGCCTACTCGATGCCCTGGCTCTCCTCCAGGTACGCCAGTGCCCCCACCGGCTCCTCGGCGAAGAAGACCAGGTCGGTGAGGGGCCGGGGCAGGAAGCCCTCGGCGTCCATGCGGCGGAACTGCTCCTTCAGGCCGTCGTAGAAGCCCGCGGTGTTGAGCAGGACCACGGGCTTGTCGGTGTGCCCGTGCTTCTTCAGCTCCAGGATCTCGGTCGCCTCGTCGAGCGTGCCGGTGCCGCCGACCATGACGACCACGGCGTCGGCCTTCTCCAGGAGCAGCTTCTTGCGCTCGGCGAGGTCCTTGGCGACGACCATCTCGTCGACGCCCGGGCGGGCCTTGGCCGCGAGGAACTGCACGGAGACGCCGGCCAGCCGGCCGCCGGCCTCCTGCACCCCGTCGGCGACCACCTTCATGAGGCCGACGTCGGAGCCGCCCCAGACGAGCGTGTGGCCGCCCTTGCCCAGCAGTTCGGCGAACTCGCGCGCGGGGCGGGTGTAGCGCTCGTCGAGGTCGGCGGCGGACAGGAAGACACAGATGTTCATGCGCCCACCGTACGGGCCCGGTCCCCCGTGACGGTGACCCGCATCTTGGACTGCCGGTGCGGCAGGCGCTCCCAGTCGTCCATGAACCGGGCGGACAGGCCGTGCTTCGCGGCGAGGTCGGTGAGGGTCCGCGTCCGGTAGTAGAAGTCCTCGTGCAGGACCTGGTGCTCCTCCCCCTCGGTCCGGTCGAAGGTGAAGTCGAAGAAGCCGCCCGGCGCGAGGATCCGGCCGACGTGGGCGAAGCACTCCTCGATGACGTGCAGCGGCGAGTGCGAGAAGACGCTGTGCGCGTGCACGACGTCGAAGTGGGCGTCCGGCAGGAAGGCGAAGGTGAGGTCGTCGGCGAGCGCCAGGTAGGGCAGTTTGGGCTGGAGCTTCTCGGCCACGAGGGTCTCCTGCGCGGCGAGCAGGATGTGCGGCGAGATGTCGATGCCGTAGTAGTGCCCGGTGTCGAGGTGGTCGATGAACAGCCGTCCGGCGCGCAGGTTGCCGCAGCCGATCTCCAGCATCCGGTGGTGCGGCCGCAGGCCGTGGCCCACCAGGTAGTCGAACTGCATGCGGCCGACGCGTTCCCACTGTTCACGCGAGGGGTTGTGCCCGACCGCCGCCTCGGTGCTGCGGGCCGAGTCCGAGGCCATCACGGCCCGGTAGTAGGCGATGTGGTCGGGGTGGCGCAGCCGCAGCCAGGCGTCCCGCAGCGTGCGCCGGGCGTGCGCGGGCACCCGGTCCGGGTGCCGCAGGGCGTACCGGACCTGGTGGAGCAGGCGGGAGCGGTTTCCGGCCGGTTCCGTGGCGCGCATGGGGGCCTCCTGCCGCGGGGGAAGAACTCCGCTTCAGCCTGCGCTGTAGCGGAGGAGTCGGCTACCCGAGGAGAGACGATCGTGACGACAGGGCATCGCATCACCATCGAGCGGAGCGGCAGGCGCGTGCGCGTGGTGCACGACGGTCAGGTGCTGGCGGAGAGCGACCGGTCGCTGGTCCTGCGCGAGACGGGCTGTCCCGAGCGCTACTACATCCCGCCCGAGGACGTGCGCACGGACCTGCTGACGCCGTCCGGCACGCAGACGTACTGCCCGTTCAAGGGCACCGCCTCCTACTGGTCGCGGCCGGACGCGGCGGACCTCGTCTGGGCGTATCCGGACCCCAAGCCGAACGTCGCCGAGATCAGGAACCACCTGTGTTTCTACGAGGTGGAAGTGATCTGATCGGCGGACGCGCCGCCCGCCTCATCGATGAACACCGCGGCGTGCGGCAGTCTGCATGAGCATGGACAAGAAGACCCTTTCGCGTGACGGCACCCGCATCGCCTACGAGAGCACCGGACGCGGCCCCGCGGTCGTCCTGGTGAGCGGCGCGATGTCGACGGGCGGCACCCTGGCGCCGCTGGCCGTGTCGCTCTCGGAGCGTTTCCAGGCCGTGGTGTACGACCGCCGGGGCCGCGATGCCAGCGGTGACACCGCGCCGTACGCCGTGGAACGTGAGGTCGAGGACCTGGCCGCGGTGATCGAGGCGGTGGGCGGCGAGGCGCTCCTGTACGGCATCTCCTCGGGCGGGGCCCTGGCGCTCGAGGCGGCGGCGAGCGGGCTGCCGGTGCGGCGCGTGGCCGTCTACGAGACGCCGTTCGCGATGTCGGAGGAGGGCGCCAAGGAGCGTGCGGAGTACACCGGGCGGCTGACGGAGGCGCTCGGCGAGGGGCGGCGCGGGGACGCGGTCGAGCTGTTCCTGCGCCTGACGGGTCTGGCCGAGGGAGTGATCCAGGGCGCCCGCCAGTCCCCCATGTGGGCCGGCATGGAGGCGATGGCCCCGAGCCTCGCCTACGACGACGCCGTCATGCGCGACGGCCGCGTCCCCCGCTCCCGGCTGGGCTCGGTCGGCGTTCCCGTCCTGGCGGTGGCGGGCGACGCGAGCCCCGAGTGGCTGCGCGAGGCGGCCCGGGCGATCGCGGAATCGGTCCCCGAGGGCGCGTACCGCACGCTGCAGGGACAGACGCACATGGTCGAGACGAACGTGCTGGCCCCGGTGCTCATGGAGTTCTTCGGCCGGGACTGAGCCGAACGCCGGCCCCGCCGCCGGAAGCCGTGGGCGTGCCCCACGCGCGTGCCCCCGTGCGCTCACGGCTCCCCACGGCGGGAAACCGCGTGGAGCCGGCTCCCGCTTCCCGCGGTGGGATCAGGCCACGCCCGCCGTCGCCCGGACCGTCGACGCGATCGTCGCCGAGCCCACTACGCGCGTGCCGTCGTACAGCACGATCGCCTGGCCGGGGGCGACGCCGCGGACGGGCTCGGTGAAGGTGACCTCCAGGGAGCCGTCGACGACCTCGGCACTCACCTCGGTCTCGCCGCCGTGGGCGCGCAGCTGGGCCGTGTAGGTGCCGGGGCCGACGGGGGCGGCACCGCACCAGCGGGGCTTGATCGCGGTGAGGGCGCTGACGTCCAGGGCGGACGCCGGGCCGACGGTCACCGTGTTGTCCACCGGCGAGATGTCGAGGACGTAGCGCGGCTTGCCGTCGGGGGCGGGCGTGCCGATGCGCAGGCCCTTGCGCTGGCCGATCGTGAAGCCGTAGGCGCCCTCGTGCGTGCCGATCTTGGTGCCGGACTCGTCGACGATGTCGCCCTCGGAACGGCCGAGCCGGTTCGCGAGGAAGCCCTGGGTGTCGCCGTCGGCGATGAAGCAGATGTCGTGCGAGTCGGGCTTCTTGGCCACGGCCAGGCCCCTGCGCTCGGCCTCCGCGCGGATCTCGTCCTTGGTGGTGACCGTGTCGCCGAGCGGGAACATCGCGTGGGCGAGCTGCCGGTCGTCGAGCACACCGAGGACGTACGACTGGTCCTTGGCCATGTCGGAGGCACGATGCAGCTCGCGGGTGCCGTCCTCGCGCACGATCACCTGGGCGTAGTGGCCCGTGCAGACGGCGTCGAAGCCGAGCGCGAGCGCCTTGTCGAGGAGCGCGGCGAACTTGATCTTCTCGTTGCAGCGCAGGCAGGGGTTGGGGGTGCGGCCGGCCTCGTACTCGGCGACGAAGTCCTCGACGACGTCCTCGCGGAAGCGGTCGGCGAGGTCCCACACGTAGAACGGGATGCCGATGACGTCCGCGGCGCGGCGGGCGTCACGCGAGTCCTCGATGGTGCAGCAGCCCCGCGCGCCGGTCCGGAAGGACTGGGGGTTGGCGGAGAGCGCGAGGTGGACGCCGGTCACGTCGTGGCCCGCTTCGGCCGCGCGGGCGGCGGCGACGGCGGAGTCGACTCCGCCGGACATGGCGGCCAGGACGCGGAGGGGACGGGGGCGCTGCGGGGTCTCAGTCATAACCCTTCCAGGGTACGGGGCGCGGGAACCGGGGCCGCCGGGTATCCGTTGTCGATCACATGGGACAGCGGAAGGCTTCGAGGGACGGCGACCGCAAGGTCGGCCGACGTGCGCTGCTGATCGGCGGCACGGCGGCCGCGGCGGGCTCCGCCCTGCTCGCCCGCGACGAGCTGGCGCGGCTGTGGTGGCGCACTCCGGGCGTGGAGAAGCCGCGCAAGGAGGGCGAGGTCGACTACGCGGGCGCGCGCTGGGTGGCGGCGTCGGAGGCGAACTGGCGCCGCGCGGACCGCCCCGACGACTACGGCATCGACATGGTCGTCGTCCATGTCACCCAGGGCAGCTTCGACAGTGCGGTGAAGGCCTTCCAGGACCCTGGCCACCGTGCGGCGGCGCACTACATCGTCGGGCAGGACGGGCATGTGGCCCAGATGATCCGCGAGCTGGACGTGGCGTACCACGCGGGCAACCGCGACTACAACGAACGCAGTGTCGGCATCGAGCACGAGGGCTTCGTGGACCGCCCGCAGGACTTCACGGACGAGATGTACGAGGCCTCGGCCCGTCTCACGGCCCGGATCTGCGCCCGTTACGACATACCCGTCGACCGCGAGCACATCATCGGCCACGTGGAGGTCCCGGGCACGGACCACACGGACCCGGGGCGGCACTGGGACTGGGACAAGTACCTGCGCCTGATACGCCGGGCGCGTACGACACCGGCCTGAGCGCGACGGCTCGCCCGCCCCTGGGCCGAGGGGAGGCCGGCACGTTGCCGCGCCCCGGCTCCCAGGTGAGGCCCGCCGCCACGGCTTGCCCGCCCCGGGGCCTAGGTGAGGCCCGCCGCCCTCGCCCGTTCCACCGCCGGGCCGATGGCCTTGGCCAGGGCCTCGACGTCGGCCTCGGTGGAGGTGTGGCCGAGGGAGAAGCGCAGGGTGCCGCGGGCCAGGTCGGGGTCGGTGCCGGTGGCGAGGAGGACGTGGCTGGGCTGGGCGACGCCGGCGGTGCAGGCGGAGCCGGTCGAGCACTCGATGCCCTGGGCGTCGAGCAGGAGCAGCAGGGAGTCGCCCTCGCAGCCGGGGAAGGTGAAGTGCGCGTTGGCCGGGAGGCGTCCGGCCGGGTCCGGGTCGCCGCCGAGGATCGCGTCCGGCACGGCCGAGCGGACCGCGGTGACGAGGGCGTCGCGCAGGGCGCCGATCTCCGCGGCGAACCACTCGCGTTGCTGAGCGGCGAGCCGTCCGGCGACGGCGAAGGAGGCGATGGCGGGCACGTCGAGGGTGCCGGAGCGCACGTGCCGCTCCTGGCCGCCGCCGTGCAGAACGGGGACGGGGGTGTGCTCGCGGCCCAGGATGAGCGCGCCGATGCCGTAGGGGCCGCCGATCTTGTGGCCCGAGACCGTCATCGCGGCGAGGCCGGAGGCGGCGAAGTCGACGGGGATCTGGCCGAAGGCCTGGACGGCGTCCGCGTGCAGCGGGACCTCGAACTCGGCTGCCGCGTCGGCGAGTTCGCGGACGGGCAGGATGGTCCCGATCTCGTTGTTCGCCCACATGACGGTGGCGAGTGCCACGTCGCCGGGGTTGCGGGCGATCGCTTCGCGCAGGGCGTCCGCGTGGACGCGGCCGTGGGTGTCGACCGGCAGGTACTCGACGGTGGCGCCCTCGTGTTCGCCGAGCCAGTGCACGGCGTCGAGGACCGCGTGGTGCTCGACGGGGCTGGCCAGGACGCGGGTGCGGGCCGGGTCGGCGTCGCGGCGTGACCAGTACAGGCCTTTGACGGCGAGGTTGTCGGCTTCCGTGCCGCCCGAGGTGAAGACGACCTCGCTGGGGCGGGCGCCGAGGGCCTCGGCGAGGGTCTCGCGGGCCTCCTCGACGGTGCGGCGGGCCTGCCTGCCGGATGCGTGGAGGGAGGACGCGTTGCCGGTGGCACCCAGCTGGGCGGTGAACGCCTCAACCGCCTCCGGGAGCATCGGGGTGGTCGCGGCGTGGTCGAGGTAAGCCATGGTGAGCCCGATTCTACGGCTCCTTTTCGACCGGCCTCAGAGCAAGGCTGGCCGAATGCGGACCGCCTTCCGGCGCGGCGACGGCCCGTCGTCCCCGGGCCCGGCCGCGGCGTACCGGCGGACGGCTGTCCGACGGCGGCTCAGAAGCTCCACGAGATCGTGCTGTCGAACTCCATGAAGGCCGCGAGGACCAGCAGGTCGGCGACGCCCAGTCCGAGACCCAGCAGCGCGCGGCCGCGGCGCTCGGTACCGCGCCACAGAGCGACGCTCGCCAGCGCGATGGCGATCGGGCCGAGGAAGAGGTTGAGCACGAGCAGGCCGAGGAGGCCGAGGATGAAGGACGCGACGGCCATGCCGTCGGTGTCACGGATACCGGTGCGGCGCGAGGCCGGAGCGGTGAGCTGCATGATGATCGACTCCTGAGGTCGGGTCGAGGGAGGGGTGGTCGGGGTCAGTGGGCCTGGGTGTGGCGGCGGCGGCCGCGCTCGCGGAGCGCGAAGATGCCGAGCCAGACGGCGATGACGGCGCCGACGGCGACGGAGAAGGTGAGCGGCGCGTGGGCCACGGTGCCCAGGACGACGCCCAGCAGCAGGAGTGCGGCGACGATGAACAGCACGGGAACAACCCCCAGGGTTTCGGTGAACGATTGTGGCTACAGTTGTTCACTGACTTCCCAGTCTAACGCCTCTCATGACTTCCCAATTCCAGAGAACAGTTGTTAACTGCATGGTATGAGTCACACCCTCGGCATCCGGCAGGCCCAGAAGCAGAAGACCCGGAAGGCACTCCTCGACGCGGCCCTCGGGCTGCTGGAGGGGCAGAGCCTGAGCAGCCTGGGACTGCGCGAGGTCACCCGCGCCGTCGGTGTCGCCCCGACCGCCTTCTACCGCCACTTCCGCTCCACGGCGGACCTGGGCGTGGCTCTGGTCGAGGAGGCGCTGGGCAGCCTGCACCCGATGATCCGGACGACGGTGTCCACCACGGGCGACCACGAGGAACGCATCACGCGCACCATCGAGTTGATCGCCCGTCACGTCGACGGGTACCCCGCCCATGTCCGCTTCATCGCCCGTGAACGACATGGCGGAGTTCAGCCGGTTCGGGAGGCGATACGCGAGCAACTGGCCCGGTTCGCACAGGAGGTCAAGGACGAGCTGGCCAAGGACCCGGTGTCCGAGGGCTGGAGCGAGGACGACCTGCTGATGCTCGCCCACCTCTACGTCGACCAGATGCTGAGCACGGCGTCGCTGTTCCTGGAGGCCCTGGAGGGGCCGGAGGGGGAGCGCCCGGCCCGGACCCGGCACGTCGCACAGCTGGCGACCCGCCAGATGCGGCTGATCGGGCTCGGGCGCCATCACTGGCTGGATTGACACCCCCGGCAACACACTGGGGCGGCGCGCCCGTTCGCCGGACGCGCCGCCCTCGCCGTGTCCCGGGTGGGCCCGGACCGGCCCACCGGCCCACCTGCCCACCTGTGCCGCCTTGGAGCGCCTACCGCTTCTTCTGCGCTTCCTGCGCCTTCTGCGACTGCTGAGGCTGCGCGTCCTGCCCCTGCCCGCCGGCGGTCCGGCCGCCGCCCGGCCCGCCGCAGCCGCCGCCCTGGCCCCCACCGGGACCGCCCTGGCCGCCCTGCCCGCCTCCCGGCGCACCGCCGGGCATCCCCGAAGGAGCACCCGACGGCGCACCCGTGGGCTTCGCACCTGTGGGCTTCGCACCCGCGGATGCCGCACCCGACGGTGCCCCCGAAGGAACACCGGAAGGTGCCCCCGAGGGCGCCCCCGACGGGGCCCGGCAGGCCTGTTGCCGCCCTGCCCCGCCCCCGCCGTCCGAGGCCGACGAGGAGTCACCCGGCCCGCAAGCCGCGAGGGCAAAGGGGGACAGCACGAGCAGGACCACGGCGGGGACGAGACGCGCACGCTTCATGAGAGACAGCTCCAGGAAGAAGGAGGGAGTTCCGAGGCGACGCACTCAACCAGCGCCGCCTGGGACCCCCTTGGGGCTGTCCTGTGATCCGCCTGTCAACGGGGGCGGGGTTCAGCCCAGCCGGACCCGCGCCAGCTGCCGGGACTGCGCGACCAGCCGGTCCGCGCTGTCCCACACCTCGGCGTCCTCCTCCAGGAAGCCGCCGGCGAGATTGCGCGTGGTGATCGACACCCGCAGCGGGCCCGGGGCCGGGCGGCAGCGGACGTGCACGGTCAGCTCGACGGTCGGCACCCAGCCCTTCAGCCCGAGCTCGAACGCGGTGGGCGGCAGGGCGTCGACCGCGAGCAGCAGGGAGAGCGGGTCGGGGTCGCGCCCGTCCTTGAGCCCGAACCAGGCCCGCATCTCACCCTTGCCGGAGGGCTGCCCGAGGGCCCAGCCGAGGGTGGACGGGTCGAGCTTGAGCATCAGGCGCTCGGTGATCGCCGAGCTGCCGTCGACGGGGGTGGGCCCGTCCTCCGGGCCGAAGCAGTGCTCCATCGGCGGGATCGCGGGCGGCCGGGCCGTCGTGCGGACGTCGTCGGGCAGGGCGTCCAGTTCGCCGTAGGAGGCGAGGACGCGAATGCGTTCCACCTCACGGCCCTCGTCGTCGTACTGGAAGAGGGAGGCCTGGCCGGTCGACAGCGTGCGGCCGGTGCGGACGACGTCCGTGCGGACGACCGCGGGGCCGGGCTGGGAGGCGGTCAGGTAGTGCGCCGAGACGGTGAAGGGGTCGGCGTGCGGCAGGGCGTCCGCGAGGGCCCGGCCGAGGACGGCCAGCAGGTAGCCGCCATTGACGGCGCTGATGATCGTCCAGCCGGCGGAGAGGTCGATGTCGTAGACGCCGGGCGCACGGCGGGTGAGCGCGGTGTCGCGGTCGAACTCGCTGTCGCCGATCGTGGCCCGGACGGCCGGGGCGGTGGCTGCTTCTGGCATGGCTGAACATTACAAGAACTAACTACTAAGCGGTAGCTTTGTGCTTCCGGTCCCGGTCGCGTCGGTGAGACACGGGCAATATCTCGGTAAGTGTCCGGCTGATCCGTAAACCTTCGCTCCCGCTCGCCCCTCTGCAAGGGCATGAGCCTCACCGGAACCCCGTTCCTCTGCACGCTGATCGCCCTGTCCGTCGCCGCCCTCGTCCTGCCGCTGGTCCTCTGGTCGCGCGTCCGCGGGCCCCGGGTGCTGCGGACCACGGCCAGGGCGCTGATGCTGCTGTTCGCGCAGAGGACGGCCGTGGCCCTGGTCTTTACGCTGGTCAACAACGCCAACCTGTACGGCAACTGGGCCGATCTCCTCGGTACCGGCGACCATGTGCAGCAGGCGGCGAACCTGGGCGCCGACGGCACCGGCGGGATCGCGTTCAAGCGGCTGCCCAAGGTGCGGCAGACCTTCGAGTCCGCCACCGGGCCCGGGATGAGCGCGGCCGGCGGGGTGCGGGTGACCCAGCTCAGGGGCCGGGTGTCGGGTGTGAACGCGGAGGTCTACGTCTGGCTGCCGCCGCAGTACCGGGAACCGGCCTACCGGCACCACCGGTTCCCGGTCGTGGAGCTGCTGCCCGGCTACCCCGGTTCGGCGAAGGCGTGGTTCGGCTCGCTGCACGCGCACGAGCAGCTCGAGCCGCTGATGCGCGACGGGCGGGTCGCCCCGTTCATCCTGGTCGCACCCCGCACGAACCTGCTGGCCGCCAAGGACACCGGCTGTGCCAACGTCCCGGGTACGGTCAACGCCGACACCTGGCTGAGCATCGACGTGCCGAAGATGGTCACCGACAACTTCCGCGCCCAGTCCGCCCCGCGGGGCTGGGCCGTCGCCGGGTACTCGGCCGGGGCGCACTGCGCCGCCCGGCTCGCCGTCGCCCATCCCGACCGCTACCGGGCCGCCGTCAGCCTGTCCGGCTACAACGACCCGATCGGCGAGCGCGACTCGCTCACCGCGCAGAGCCCCGCCCTGCGCTCCGCGAACAACCCGCTGCTGATGCTGCGCAGGTCGCCCGTGCCGCCGCGGATCGCGCTGTACCTCTCGGGCCGGCCGCACGACGGCTACGAGGACGCCGTGGCCCTGGAGCAGGCCGCCGAGGCACCGACGACCGTGCACGTCGTCCACATCCCGAAGAGCGCGGGCGGCCACACCATGGCGCTGTGGCGGCCGCAGGTGGTCCCGGTGTTCGGGTGGCTGACCCAGGAGATGGGCGTCGGACCCGTCAGGGCAGGACGGGCTGTTCCTCCTCGCTCACCGTCGACCGCCGGTGCCACGCCCGCGGAGCTCGCCAGTGGTACCGCATCGCGAGCAGGCGCAGTACGAAGGCGGTGATCACGGCGAGGCCGCTGGTGAGCGGGTTCAGGACGTCGTAGCGGATGCACAGGGCGACCAGCGCGGAGCCGACGATCGCCGGGACCGCGTACAGGTCGCGGTCCCAGCGCAGCAGCGAGGGCACCTCGTTGGCGAGCACGTCCCGCAGCACACCGCCGCCCACGGCGGTGGTCAGCCCGAGCCCGGCCGAGGCGGTCAGGCCGAGCCCGTACTCGTATGCCTTGGTCGTGCCTGCGACGCAGAACAGGCCGAGGCCGGCCGCGTCGAAGACGTTCACCGCGACCTGGATGCGCTCCACCTCTGGGTGCAGGAAGAAGACGAGCAGGGTGGCGAGCAGCGGGGTGAGGAAGTACCCCAGGTCCGTGAAGGCCGCGGGCGGCACGGCCCCGATGACCAGGTCCCGGAAGAGCCCCCCGCCCAGCGCGGTGACCTCGGCGAGCACGGCCATGCCGAACACGTCGAAGTTCTTGCGCACGGCCAGCAGGGCGCCGGAGATCGCGAAGACGAAGATGCCGATCAGGTCGAGCGTGTGCTGGACGGACGGGCTGAAGAGTTGCTGGAGCACCCGCACATTTTCACCCACGGGTGAGCCCCCGCCCCGATGTACGAGGGCGGGGGCTCGGGGTGACTCACTTCTCGACGGTCGCGGTGTCGCTCCCCGTGGACTTCTCCACGCCGTTCTCCGCGGCCACCTCGTGCGCCGAGGACAGCAGCTTGGTGTCCTGGGGCTGCTGGTCCGCGAAGTTCTCCGGGTGGTGGCAGGCGACCTGCTGCCCGGCCCGCAGCTCCTTGAGCGGCGGCTCGGTCGTCCTGCAGATCTCCGTCGCCTTCCAGCACCGGGTGTGGAAGCGGCAGCCGCTCGGCGGGGCGATCGGCGAGGGCACGTCGCCCTTGAGCAGGATCCGCTCGCTCTTGACGCCCCGGCGCTTGGGGTCCGGGATCGGCACGGCCGACAGCAGGGCCTTGGAGTACGGGTGCATCGGCGACTTGTACAGCTGGTCGCGTTCGGCCAGCTCCACGATCTTGCCGAGGTACATCACCGCGATCCGGTCGGAGACGTGCCGGACGACCGACAGGTCGTGCGCGATGATCACATACGTCAGGCCCAGCTCCTTCTGGAGGTCGTCCAGCAGGTTCACCACCTGCGCCTGGATCGACACGTCCAGCGCGGAGACCGGCTCGTCCGCCACGACCAGCTTGGGGTTGAGCGCGAGCGCGCGGGCGATGCCGATGCGCTGGCGCTGGCCGCCGGAGAACTCGTGCGGATAGCGGTTGTAGTGCTCGGGGTTGAGGCCGACCACCGACAGCAGCCGCTGGACCTCCTTCTTCACCCCGCCCTCGGGCTCGACGCCCTGGAGCCGGAAGGGGGCGCTGACGATCGTGCCGATCGTGTGGCGGGGGTTCAGCGAGGAGTACGGGTCCTGGAAGATCATCTGCACGTCGCGGCGCATGGGGCGCAGCTCGCCGGTCTTCAGGTGCGTGATGTCCTTGCCCTCGAACTCGACCGTACCGCCGGTCGGTTCGAGCAGCCGGGTGATCAGCCGGCCCATGGTGGACTTGCCGCAGCCCGACTCGCCGACGACACCGAGCGTCTCGCCCTTGCGCACCTCGAAGTCGATGCCGTCGACGGCACGCACCGCGCCGGTCTGCCGCTGGAGCAGGCCCTTGCGGATCGGGAAGTGCTTCTGAAGGCCGGTCACCTTCAGCAGGACCTCGCCGTCGGCGGTGGTGCCCTTGGTGAGGGTGCTCCCGCTCGTGTCCGGTGTGCTCACCGTCTTGTCGTCGCTCACAGCTTCGGCGCAATCTCTTCGGTCCAGATACGCTCCCGCTGCTCCTGCGTCATGTGGCAGGCGGCCCAGTGCGAGCCGCCGACCTCGGTCAGCTCGGGGCGGACCGTGCGGGTGACGTTGTCCTTCGGGATGTCCGCGTACGGGCAGCGCGGGTGGAAGGCGCAGCCGGACGGGAGGTTGATGAGGGAGGGCGGCGCGCCCTTGATCGGGATGAGCCGGTCGGTCTCCTCCCGGTCCAGACGCGGCATCGAGCCGAGCAGACCCCAGGTGTAGGGGTGCCGGGGCTCGGAGAACACGTCCTCGGCGGGGCCGCGTTCCACGCACCGGCCGCCGTACATGACCAGCAGGTCGTCGGCCATCTCGGCGACCACGCCCAGGTCGTGGGTGATCATGATGACCGCGGAGCCGAACTCCTTCTGCAGGTCCCGGATCAGGTCGAGGATCTGTGCCTGCACGGTGACGTCCAGGGCGGTGGTCGGCTCGTCGGCGATGAGCAGCTCGGGGTTGTTCACCAGCGACATGGCGATCATGGCGCGCTGGCGCATACCGCCGGAGAACTCGTGCGGGTAGCCGTCGACGCGCTTGCCGGGCTCGGGGATGCCGACCCGGTCGAGCATCTCGATCGCCCGCTGCCGGGCGACCTTCTTGCTGACGTCGTGGTGGACCCGGTACGCCTCGACGATCTGGTGCCCCACCGAGTAGTAGGGGTGCATCGCCGACAGCGGGTCCTGGAAGATCATGGCCATCTTCCGGCCCCGCAGCCGCCGTACGTCGTCGGGGTCGGCCGCGATGAGCTCCTGGCCGTCCAGCCAGACCTCGCCGGAGACCTTGGCGCGCGCCGAGCGGTGCAGGCCCATCACGCCGAGCGAGGTGACCGACTTGCCGGAGCCGGACTCGCCCACGATGCCCAGGGTCTGGCCCTTGCGCACGTCGAAGCTGACGCCGTCGACGGACTTGACCAGGCCGTCGTCGGTGTCGAAGTGGATGCGCAGATCACGGACGGACAGGAACACGTCGTCCGGGACGGACGCTGCGGTGGTGTCCGGTTCGCCGAGCGCGGCTTTGTCGAGCTTGCTCACGAGTACCTCACCCGGGGGTCGATGGCGGCGTACACCAGGTCGACGATCAGATTGCAGAAGACGATGAAGAACGCGGCGACCAGGGTCACACCCATCACGATGGGCAGGTCGTTGTCCTTGATGGCCTGGACCGAGTAGGCGCCGATGCCCTGGAGGGAGAACACGGTCTCGGTGAGCACCGCGGTGCCGACCAGGGTGCCGAAGTCCATGCCGAAGATGGTGACGATCGGGGTGAGCGCGGAGCGCAGGCCGTGCTTGGCCACGACCGTGGTCTCCTTCAGACCCTTGGCCCTGGCCGTTCTGATGTAGTCCTCGCTCATCGTCTCCAGCATGCCCGCCCGGGTGAGCCGGGCGTAGAGCGCGGAGAAGAGGAACGCGAGGCTGATCCAGGGCAGCATCAGGTGCCAGGCCCATTCGGCCGGGTTGTCCGTGAACGGGACGTAGTCGATGCTCTCCCAGATCGGGATCTCGTAGACGAAGAGCGCGAGCAGGATCTGGCCGGTGAAGAAGATCGGCAGCGAGACGCCGGCGAGCGCGATGAACATGGAGAAGCGGTCGATCGGCTTGCCCTTGCGCAGGGCCGAGATGACACCGGTCGTGACACCGGTGACCAGCCAGATCACGGCCGCACCGATGGCCAGCGAGAAGGAGACGGGGATCCGCTGCTCCAACTGCGGCCACACCTCGATGTGGCTCTTGAAGGAGTACCCGAAGCAGGGTGCGCTGCAGTGCGTCGCGTCGGGACCGAACTTGTAGTCGGCGCCCACCACGAGGCCCTTGATGAACTCCCAGTACTGGACGTAGACCGGCTGGTCCAGACCCAGGTTCTGCTTGATCGCGGCGACGGATGCGGGGTTCGCGTCCTTGCCGACGTACTGGGTGGCCAACTGGTCGGCCGTCTGCCCCCCGAGGCGGGGGACCAGGAAGAAGATGGCGAAGGTGACTGCGCTGACCACCAGCAGCAACAGCACTGCGCCCATGACGCGTCGGAGGATGTACGCAGCCACAGCTGTACGGCCCCGGGTGGCCGCGGCGGGATCGTCCGCCGCGGCCACCCGGTGCCTTCACCTGCCTTTCGAAAGGATCCGGCCTGCTGAATTACTTCGAGGAGCTCATCAGCAGGTAGTCGTACATGCCGAGGTAGGCCTGCGTGACCGTGACGTTCTGCGCGGACGTCGGCCGGAGCAGCAGGTTCTTGCGGTAGACCAGCGGGACGACCGAGGCGTTGTCGAGCACCATCTTGTCGATGTCACCCCAGGCCTTGGTGCGGGCCGCGTCGTCGGTGTTGGCGATCGCGTCCGTCAGGGCCTTGTTGATCTTCGGGTCGTCCAGCTCCATCAGGTTGTTGCCGCCCGAGGGCTTGATGGCCGCACCGTTGATGATCTGGTCGAGGAAGCCGTAGCCGGTCGGCCAGTCGGCGCCCCACGCCATCGAGAGCATGCCGAGCTTGTTGTCGTGGACGTAGCTCGGGACACCGGCGAAGTTCGAGAAGTACTTGCCGGAGGGGAACTGCTTGATCTCGATGTTGATGCCGATCTTCTTCAGCGACGCCTGGATGGCGGTCGCCGCGGCAACCTCGGCGGGACGGTCGGAGCGGGCCGTCAGGATCGTGTTGAAGCCGTTCGGCTTGCCGCACGCCTTCAGGGCCGCCTTGGCCTTGGCCACGTCACCCTTGTGACCGTCGGTCGCGTAGGTGTCGAACTTGGTGTAGCCGTTCACCGACGGCGGCAGCAGCGTTGTCGCCACGTCGCCCTTCGGGGAACCGCCCATGGCGTCGAGCACCGACTGCTTGTCGAGGCCCCACTGCACGGCCTTGCGGCAGTCGGCGTTGTCGAACGGCTTCACGTTCACGTTGAGCGCGATGTACTGCGTGGCACCCGCGTAGGAGCTGTCCGTCTGGTTGGCGTACTTGCCGCGCAGCACCTTCGGCTGGGTCTGCGGCTGCACACCGGTGCCGGCCGCGTCAGCCGTGATCTTGTCGGAGAGCAGGTTGTTGTCGACCGTGACCGGGTTGACCTTGAACTTGATCGTGATCTTGTCCGGCAGGGCCTTGCGGATCGGGTCCGTCTTGGCGTCCCACTGCTTGTTGCGCACGAGGGTGGCGCCGCGGCCCTCCTCGTAGGACTGGAACTGGTACGGGCCGGTGGACTGGATGGCCTGGACGTACTTCGCACCGGTGTCCTTCGCCTGCGGCACGGGGGCCGTCTGCGAGAAGGTCGCCAGGTAGTCGAAGTCGGCGAACGGCTGCTTCAGCTTGAAGACGATCGTCCGGTCGTCCGGCGTCTCGATGGACTTGATGCCCTCGGCGGACTTGTCCTTGTAGGGGCCCTTGTACTTGTCGCCGCCCTCCAGGTAGGCCTTGAAGTACGTCGGGCCGTTGGACAGCGCCTCGGGCGCGAAGTTGGAGCGCTCGATGGCGTACTTCACGTCCTTGGACGTCACCGGGGTGCCGTCCTGGAACTTCACACCGGCACGCAGCTTGTACGTCCAGGTCTTGGCGTCCGGGCTGGACTTGCCGAGCCCCTCCGCGAGGTCCGGCACGACCTCCAGGCCGGCCTTGCCCGCCGCCGGCTTGAACGTGGTGAGCGTCCGGCCGTAGAGGCGGGAGAAGTTCTGGACCCAGCCGTAGTACGTGTTGCCCGGGTCGAGGGAGTCCGGCACGTCCGAGTGCTCGTACGTGACCGTCCCTCCCTTCTTGTCGGACGCGTTGACGATCGAGTTCAGCGCGGCGTCCTTCTTGCCACTGCCTCCCCCGTCGTTGTCGTCGCCTCCGCCGCACGCGGCAGCGCCCAGCGACAGTGCCAGGACCGACGCAACGCCGGCGGTCACCCTTCTCGTCTTCACCTGAGGAAGCCCCCTCATTCGATGGATCACTTGCTGCGAGGGTCGAGGGCGTCACGCAGCCCGTCACCCAGCAGGTTGAAGGCCAGGACGGTGATGAAGATCGCCAGTCCGGGCACGAACATGTACT
The DNA here is from genome assembly GCF_040706515.1 of Streptomyces sp. NPDC047880. Lineage (NCBI taxonomy): Bacteria > Bacillati > Actinomycetota > Actinomycetes > Kitasatosporales > Streptomycetaceae > Streptomyces > Streptomyces sp. NPDC047880. Next base: position 299,695 of record NZ_JBEZOK010000006.1, read on the forward strand.
GCGGATCAGCCGTGTAGAGATCCACAGCGTTGCTGAGCATGCCGCCCCAGGAGGCCTGCGGCGGAGCGATACCGACGCCGAGGAAGCTCAGCGCGGCCTCGAACAGGATGTTCGTCGGGATGATCAGCGTCGCGTAGACGAGGATCGGTGCGACGAGGTTCGGGAGGAGCTCCCGGAACAGGACGTACGGGCCGCGTGCCCCGAGGCTGGTGGACGCCTCGATGAATTCCCGCTTGCGCAGGGTCATCGTCTGGGCGCGCACGATGCGGCCGATGTACGGCCAGCTGAAGAAGCCGATCACGAAGATCAGCACGCTGATGCGCAGGGAGAGTCCTTCGAGGCCGAAGAACCCGTCCTGCACCGAGGCCGAGATCGAGATGGCGAACAGCAGCAGGGGGAAGGCCAGGAACGTGTCCATCAGCCTGCTGATCACGCTGTCGATCCAGCCGCCGTAGTACCCGGCGACGACACCGAGCACGGTGCCGATGCACACGGACAGCAGCGTGGCGCCGCCCGCGACCAGGAGGGAGACCCAGGAGCCGTCGATGATGCGGGCGAGCATGTCACGGCCGTACTGGGGGTCCACGCCCAGCGGGTGGTCCCAACTCATTCCACCCCAGCCGCCCTTGGGGGCGAGCAGTGCGGGGTCGATGAGGTCCTGGTTGAACTTGTTGGGATCGAGGTTGAAGATCCACTGGATCGGCTTGGAGAACACCGCCAGCAGCGTGAGCAGGATGACGACGACGCCGCCCGCCATCGCCACCTTGTCCCGCTTGAAGCGCATCCAGGCGATCTGGGTGAGCGAGCGCCCTTCGATCTGGCTCTTCTTGACCCCGGAGAGCACGGCCTCGGGCTGTGCTCCGGCTTCCGCCCCGGTGGTCTCGATCGGTGCGGTCACGGTGCGATTGACCCCTCTCGGGCCGGCGGTCGCCGAGCCCCTGGTGCCGCTGTAGCGGTTTTGTTTGTCTCGTACACGAGACCGACCCGGCCCGTGTCTTGCGGGGAGTCTTCAACGCTTTGGCGATCTGTTGCCAGACTTGGCGGTGAAAGGATGCGTAAACGTGATGCTGTCTGCGGGGTTCCGTTATCCGGACAACGGGTAACAGGGGTCGGACACCCCAGGACAAGGGCATTTTAGGACAGGTGCGAACTTTTCACCCCTATCTACGCGCGAAGAGCTGAGCAATCCTCGCGTTCCGGGGAGGGTGCGGAGGAGGCTGCCGGGGACGACTTCCAGCCGGTCAGTACCGGCCCTGGGCCGGAGGGTAGCCGTAGCCGGAGGCCGGCGTCTGGACCGGGGCGGTGGCGTGGGCCTCGCGGTCGTAGAACGGGCGTGCCTTCGCGCGCAGCCACATCGCGACCGGGTCGTGCTCGTCGGACATGGCGACGGTGGACACGGGCAGCCCGTCCGGTACGGCGCCCAGGGACTGCTGCATCATCGCGCGCACCGAGTCCACGGCCGGCGGCGAAGTGTCGTACACGTCCAGTCCGATGGCAAGGTAGGGCGCTCCCAGCGCGGGCTGCACCCAGGCGCGGCGCAGCGAGCGGACGGCCGGGGTGCGGTGGGCGTTCTGCGCGAGCAGGGCGTAGAACTGCGGGATCTCGATGGCCGGTTCGGACAGGCGCAGGGGCCCGGCGGGCTGGCGGTCCAGGCCCGTGGCGATCCGGCGCAGGTCGAGCCAGGGGATGCCGACCCCGCCGCCCGGGGCGTGCGGGTTGAGCCAGAGGCCGTAGTGGTCGGGGTAGAGGGCGCGGGCGACGTCGAGCCCGTCGATCACCTCGTACGAGCGGTTCCAGCCGCTGGCGGAGAGCTCCTGGGCGGAGGTCACGCAGGGCGCGTAGCCATGGCCGTCGACGTCCATGTTCCCGTACTGGGCGTCGGGCGAGCCGGCCTGACCCTGCCACAGGAGCATCCAGATCTGGCCGGTGTGCGGGGTCGCGAGCGCGCGCAGGAGTGCCTCGTAGGCGTCGTAACGCCCGGGCGTGACCTGGCGCAGCATGTGCTCGACCTGTCCGGCCGCGGCCGTGCCGCTCGCGCTCACCTTTACCGCCCCTTCGTACAACGCCTCGACGGTGTCCTAGCTTAAGCCCGCAGGGGAGCCCGGGGATTATGCCGCCGGGCGGGTGCGGGTCGCGTGTGGTGGGTCGCGCCCCCGCGGCGGAGCCGCATGACGATACAGCCCCGCGCCCCCGTGGCGGCTGCCCTACCGCTGGTAGAAGGGCCGGACCCGTTCCCTCATCCAGGCGCCCACCGGGTCTTCCGTCACGTCGAGCAGCACCAGGTTGACCGGCCAGGGGGCCGGGGCGGTGGTGACGGCCCGGGTGAGGGCGTCCAGGGGCAGGACGCGCAGGTCGCCCTCCCACTGGGAGAGTTCGACGCCGACGAACATCACCGGGTCGGCGGTCTCGATCGCGGCGAGGCAGCGGCGGGCGGTGACGACGACGCCGGTCGCCTCGAACTCCGCGGCGGCGGCGGCCAGGAAGTCCAGCGGGTCGTCCTGCCAGTCGGGCTCGAAGAGGCGGACCCGGCCGCCGCTCGCGGGGCCGTCCAGCGGGGTCCGGCCGGCCCGGCACAGCTCGGCCACGGCGGGCGGCGGGAGCGGGATGCCGACCACACCGCCCGGGTTGACGGCTATCCCCGCGTGCGGCGGCAGGCCGCGGGCGAACTCCACCGCGGGGGCGATGGTGTACGACATGTGCGAGCCGGCGACCTGGCGGAACTGCTCCTCGGAGCTGAACACCGGTACGAACGCCTGGCCGTCGATCTCGATGCCGGGCAGGTCGAGGGGGCCGCTGTGCGGGCCGCCGCCGTTGGGCAGCGGGATCCAGACGAAGCTCCGGCCCAGCACCTCGACGATCCGCCCGCCGGCCGCCGGTCCGGCGCCGAGGGAGGCCGAGAGCACCTCCTCCAGCTCGTTGCCGGGCCAACCGCCGTGCGGGTGGGTCTGCGTGTGCGCCGGGAAGTCCGCGGAGAAGTCCGCCGGGATGTCCATCTGCCTACCGCCTGCCTGGAACCACTGCTGTGGGTCAAAAGGCTAACGGCTGACGGACTCGGGGCGGCATGGGTGATGCCGGACCGCGGGCGCGTGTGCGGTTCAGCCCGTGAAGCCGATTCTGCGGAGGCCGTCCGCCGCGTCCCGGTCGGCCAGGACGGCAGAACCGCAGCCGGCGGGGAGGTCTCCGCGCTCCACCGCGCGCAGCAGGCGGGTGCTCGCCGCGCGGTGGCGCAGGAACGCGTAGCGCGAGACGCCGCGGCCGCGGTCGCGCTGACCGGCCAGGGCCTCTTCGGGCGTGACGTCGAGGAGGAGCAGGTGCAGGGTGCCGCCGCGGCGGCGGGCCTCGCGGGCGAGCCAGCGGCGGACCCAGGCCTGCGTGCCGCAGTCGTGGACGACGACGCCCTCGCCCGTGCGCAGGGCGCGGCGCAGTCCGGCGTAGTGGGCGAGGCGGACGAACGGGCGGTAGAGCGCGTACGGCAGGGCACGCGGCATGCGGCGGGCCCAGCGGTCGCGGGTGTCCTGGGAGTCGATGCGCCGGCCCGGCACGGTGCGCCGCATCAGCGTGGACTTGCCGCTGCCCGGCAGGCCCGTGACCACGACGAGGTCGCGGGGGCCGAACAGCAGCGCGTGCGGGCTCCGGCCGGCACGGTCGCGCAGATCGCGGACGACCGGCGCCGGTGCCGGTGCCGGAGTGCTGACCGCCCGGGCCCGGGCGGCCGGCTGCTCGGGCAGCGCGATGCCCGTCGTCGCGTACGCGGTGGTCCTGTTCACCGTGATCGTCCTCCCCTGGGGCCAGGTACGGAGTCCCATCCCCGCCGAGTGTAAAGAGAAGGTAATGCCGCACGCCTCTCCATTTGGTGCTCGTCCTGCAACAGGGCTGCTACAGGTCACCGTGCCCGACGCGTGGGACGCGTGCACTCCCCCTGTGAAAGGTCCCCCTGCCGCGCCGGAAGGATGCGTGCAATGATGTGCGCGCCAACTGCATACCGGCCGTTTGAATCCGCGCGGGAGAGTTCCCAGCACCGCAAGAGCTGGGGCGCCGAAGGAGCAAGTCCCTCCCTTGAATCTCTCAGGCCCCGTTACCGCGCGGGCGAGGCACATCTGAAAAGCGGGCCACCTCCTCCGCACGCGAGGCGTGGCCCCACCCAAGGTGCAAGCCGTGTCCCGAGTGGTCATGGCGAACCTCTCAGGTTCCGATGACAGATGGGGAGGAACGACCTCGCCCGTCATGCCCCTGGGAGACACCGACCGTGAGCAGTACAGGAGAACTCCGTCACACCGCGCTCGATGCCCTGCATCGCTCGCTCGGCGCGACGATGACCGACTTCGCCGGCTGGGACATGCCCCTGCGCTACGGCTCCGAGCGCGACGAGCACACCGCGGTGCGCACGAAGGCAGGCCTCTTCGACCTCTCCCACATGGGCGAGATCACCGTCACCGGCCCGCAGGCCGCCGCCCTGCTGGACTTCGCCCTGGTGGGCAACATCGGCGGTGTGAAGCCGGGCCGGGCCCGCTACACCATGATCTGCCGGGCCGACGGCGGCATCCTGGACGACCTGATCGTCTACCGGCTGGGCGAGACCGAGTACATGGTGGTCGCCAACGCCTCCAACGCCCAGGTGGTGCTGGACGCGCTGACCGAGCGCGCCGCCGGTTTCGACGCCGAGGTGCGCGACGACCGGGACGCCTACGCGCTGCTCGCCGTCCAGGGCCCGCAGTCGCCCGGGATCCTGGCGTCCCTCACCGACGCCGACCTCGACGGCCTGAAGTACTACGCCGGGCTGCCCGGCACGGTCGCGGGCGTCCCGGCCCTGATCGCCCGGACCGGCTACACCGGCGAGGACGGCTTCGAGCTGTTCGTGAAGCCCGAGCACGCCGTCGAGCTGTGGCAGGCCCTGACCAAGGCCGGCGAGGGTGTCGGCCTGGTCCCGTGCGGGCTGTCCTGCCGCGACACGCTGCGCCTGGAGGCGGGCATGCCGCTGTACGGGCACGAACTGACCACCTCCCTCACCCCCTTCGACGCCGGGCTCGGCCGGGTGGTGAAGTTCGAGAAGGAGGGCGACTTCGTGGGGCGCGAGGCCCTGCGCGAGGCCGCCGCCCGCGCCGAGCAGAACCCGCCGCGCGTCCTGGTCGGACTCGTCGCCGAGGGTCGCCGCGTCCCGCGCGCCGGGTACGCGGTCGTCGCCGGCGGCGAGGTGATCGGCGAGGTCACCTCCGGCGCTCCCTCCCCCACCCTCGGCAAGCCGATCGCGATGGCGTACGTCGACGCCGGGCACGCCGCGCCCGGCACGGCCGGCGTGGGCGTGGACATCCGGGGCAGTCACGAGCCGTACGAGGTCGTGGCGCTGCCGTTCTACAAGCGCCAGAAGTAGACACTGGCCGGAGGGCCGCGGCAGCGGCCCCGTGCCCGTCGTCCCAGCTCATCAGCAGTCCCCCTTCCACAGCACTCCCGCGCGTACAGGAGAATCCAGGCCATGAGCAACCCCAACGAGCTGCGCTACAGCAAGGAGCACGAGTGGCTGTCGGCCGCCGAGGACGGCGTGTCGACGGTCGGCATCACGGAGCACGCGGCCAACGCGCTCGGCGATGTCGTGTTCGTCCAGCTTCCCGAGGTCGGTGACTCCGTGTCCGCCGGCGAGACCTGCGGCGAGCTGGAGTCGACCAAGTCCGTGTCCGACCTGTACTCCCCCGTGTCCGGTGAGGTCACCGAGGTCAACGAGGACGTCGTGAACGACCCGTCGCTGGTGAACTCGGCCCCCTTCGAGGGTGGCTGGCTGTTCAAGGTGCGGGTCACGGACGAGCCGGGCGACCTGCTCTCCGCCGACGAGTACACCGCGTTCTCCGCCGGCTGAGGAGTCGTATGTCCGTCCTGAACACACCCCTGCACGAGCTCGACCCGGCCGTCGCCGCGGCGGTCGACGCCGAGCTGCACCGCCAGCAGTCCACCCTCGAGATGATCGCCTCGGAGAACTTCGCTCCGGTCGCGGTCATGGAGGCGCAGGGCTCGGTCCTCACCAACAAGTACGCCGAGGGCTACCCGGGCCGCCGCTACTACGGCGGCTGCGAGCACGTCGACGTGGTCGAGCAGATCGCGATCGACCGCATCAAGGAGCTGTTCGGCGCCGAGCACGCCAACGTGCAGCCGCACTCCGGTGCCCAGGCCAACGCGGCCGCGATGTTCGCGCTGCTCAAGCCGGGCGACACCATCATGGGTCTGAACCTCGCCCACGGCGGTCACCTGACTCACGGCATGAAGATCAACTTCTCCGGCAAGCTCTACGACGTCGTCGCCTACCACGTGGGCGAGGACGGCCGGGTCGACATGGCCGAGGTGGAGCGGCTGGCGAAGGAGTCCAAGCCGAAGCTGATCGTCGCCGGCTGGTCGGCGTACCCGCGGCAGCTGGACTTCGCCGCGTTCCGCCGCATCGCGGACGAGGTCGGCGCGTACCTGATGGTCGACATGGCGCACTTCGCCGGGCTCGTGGCGGCGGGGCTGCACCCCAACCCGGTGCCGCACGCGCACGTGGTCACCACCACGACCCACAAGACCCTCGGCGGCCCGCGCGGCGGTGTGATCCTCTCCACGGCCGAACTCGCCAAGAAGATCAACTCCGCTGTCTTCCCCGGTCAGCAGGGCGGTCCGCTGGAGCACGTGATCGCCGCCAAGGCGGTCGCCTTCAAGGTCGCCGCCTCGGAGGACTTCAAGGAGCGCCAGCGCCGTACGCTGGAGGGTGCCCGCATCCTGGCCGAGCGTCTGGTCAAGGACGACGTCCGGGCCGTGGGCGTGGACGTCCTGTCCGGCGGCACGGACGTGCACCTGGTCCTGGTCGACCTGCGCCACTCGGAGCTGGACGGGCAGCAGGCAGAGGACCGCCTCCACGAGGTGGGCATCACCGTCAACCGGAACGCGATCCCGAACGACCCGCGTCCGCCGATGGTGACGTCCGGTCTGCGGATCGGCACCCCGGCCCTGGCCACCCGCGGGTTCCAGGCCGAGGACTTCGCGGAGGTCGCGGACGTCATCGCCGAGGCGCTGAAGCCGTCCTACGATGCCGAGGCCCTCAAGGCACGGGTGAAGGCCCTGGCCGACAAGCACCCGCTGTACCCGGGTCTGAACAAGTAAAGAAGAAACCTTTCGGGTGCCGCCGCCCGTCAGTGGCGGGCGGCGGCACCCACCCCCTCTGCACCACCCCGTAGTCAGGAGTTCCCCCGTGGCCATCTCGGTCTTCGACCTGTTCTCGATCGGCATCGGCCCGTCCAGCTCCCACACCGTCGGCCCGATGCGGGCGGCCCGGATGTTCGCCCGGCGGCTGCGCAACGAGGAGCTGCTGGGGTCCGTCGCCTCGGTCCGCGCGGAGCTGTACGGATCGCTCGGCGCGACCGGCCACGGCCACGGCACGCCCAAGGCGGTGCTGCTCGGCCTGGAGGGCGACTCGCCGCGCACGGTCGACGTGGGGAGCGCCGACGAGCGGGTGGAGGCGATCAAGTCCGGCGGCCGGCTGAACCTGCTCGGCGAGCACGAGATCGCGTTCTCCTTCGACGACGACATGGTCCTGCACCGCCGCAAGGCCCTGCCGTACCACGCGAACGGCATGACGCTGTGGGCGTACGACGCCTCGGGCGCGGAGCTGCTGACGAAGACGTACTACTCGGTCGGCGGCGGGTTCGTCGTGGACGAGGAGGCGGTCGGCGCGGACCGCATCAAGCTCGACGACACCGTGCTGAAGTACCCCTTCCGCACGGGTGACGAGCTGCTGCGCCTGACCGAGGAGACCGGCCTGTCCATCTCCGCGCTGATGCTGGAGAACGAGCGGGCCTGGCGCACCGAGGACGAGATCCGCGAGGGCCTGCTGGAGATCTGGCAGGTGATGCGGGACTGCGTGGCACGCGGACTGTCCCAGGAGGGCATCCTGCCGGGCGGACTCAAGGTGCGCCGCCGTGCCGCGAACACCGCGCGCAAGCTGCGTTCCGAGGGCGACCCGCTGGCCCTCGCCATGGAGTGGATCACCCTCTACGCGATGGCGGTCAACGAGGAGAACGCCGCCGGCGGCCGGGTCGTCACCGCCCCCACGAACGGCGCCGCCGGCATCATCCCGGCGGTCCTGCACTACTACGTCAACTTCGTGCCCGGCGCCGACGAGGAGGGCGTGGTCCGCTTCCTGCTCGCCGCGGGCGCGATCGGCATGCTCTTCAAGGAGAACGCCTCCATCTCCGGCGCCGAGGTCGGCTGCCAGGGCGAGGTCGGATCCGCCTGCTCCATGGCCGCGGGCGCGCTGGCCGAGGTGCTCGGCGGCTCGCCCGAGCAGGTCGAGAACGCCGCGGAGATCGGCATGGAGCACAACCTCGGCCTGACCTGCGACCCGGTCGGCGGGCTGGTCCAGATCCCGTGCATCGAGCGCAACGGCATGGCCGCGGTCAAGGCCGTCACGGCCGCCCGCATGGCGATGCGCGGCGACGGCTCCCACAAGGTGTCGCTGGACAAGGTCATCAAGACGATGAAGGACACCGGCGCGGACATGTCGGTGAAGTACAAGGAGACGGCCCGGGGCGGGCTGGCGGTGAACATCATCGAGTGCTGAGCCCATCCCGCCGGACTTCTCAGCATGCGTCAGCTCGATCCTCGGGGCGGCCGTCGCGCCGTTCATCGCCGTGGCCCTGTGGCAGGCCGGGGACGGCTCGCCCTGGCTGGTGGGCGTCTACCTCCCGGCGATGGCGGTGCTCACGCTGGTCGCGCTCCTGATCGGCAAGGAGACCAAACACCTCTCCCTCGACTCGGGCGAGGCCGCATCCGTCACCGACGCGCCCGCTCCCCCGGTCACCTCCCCCGCCTCCTGAATCCGCCCTCTGTGCACGAGCGCCGGGTGCGAGCCGCCTCGCGCCCGGCGTAGGGCCGCCGCAGCGGGGGCATCACAACAGCCCAGACCCGGGGGACCTCCGCCCCGCACGCGACCAAGGCCGGCCTTCTTGTCCCAGCCGGCACAGCCCCGTGCCCAGGTGGTGGAACTCCCCCTCCCCCCACGTGCACTTCAGGGAGACCCCCATGCTGCGCGGAATCGACGTGAGCGCCTACCAGAGCTCCTCCTACGACACCGACGGCCTCTCCTTCGTCTTCGTCAAGGCGACCGAGGGCCGCACCTACGTCAATCCCAAGCTGGCCGCCCAGACCAAGCGCGCCAGAGACGCCGGACTGGTCGTCGGCTTCTACCACTTCCTGTGGCCCGGCAACCTCACCGCCCAGGCCGAGCACTTCGTCGGCAGCGCCCCGGACCGGCCGGGCGACATCCTCGCCGTCGACTGGGAGACGACCGGAGAGGGGACGCACGCGAGCAACGCCGAGAAGGACCGGTTCATCCGGAAGCTCAAGGGCCTCCGGCCGGAGAACCGAGTGGTGCTCTACTGCAACCGGCACTTCTGGCTGAACGTCGACACGTCGTCCTATGCGGGCGACGGTCTGTGGATCGCCGACTACGTCTCCGCGGGCCAGCCCCGCATCGAGGCCACGTGGCGCTTCCACCAGTACACCGACGACCCGCTCGACAAGAACGTGGCCGACTTCGCGAGCAAGGCGGCGCTGCGGAATTGGGCCGGCAAGGCCTGAGCTGTCCGCTGCACTCCGGCGTGCGCTCCGGGGACGCCTCCGCCAGGGCCTTCCTGACCGCCTCCACGCCGTCGCGCAGGCCGTAGACCGGGGTGCCGGGCTGCTGGCGCCAGGAGTCGTCGATGCCGCCAGCGTCGACGGTGTCGAAGCCGAGCGCGTCGATCAGCTCCCGTACCGTGCGCTTGGCCGCCTCGTCGTCGCCGGCCACCGGCAGGGCCATGCGGCCGGGGCCGCCCGCGGGGAGCGGGCGGCCCCGGATGTCCTGGGCGTAGGTGCCGTTGAAGGCCTTGACGACCGGGTGGCCGATCTGGCGCTCCGTCCAGCGGCTCTCGGTCAGGCCGTCGTCCTCGAGCCCCGCGATCCTGCCGTCGCGCCCGCGCGGGTAGTAGTTGCCGGTGTCGATGACCACGACGCCGTCCGCCGCGCCGTCGAGCAGACCGGAGGGAAGATCCGGGACCGCCTTCAGCGGAATCGTGACGACGACGATCTCGGCGTCCCCGGCTGCCTCCCCGACCGTCACGGGCGTCGCGCCGGTCTCCTCCGCCAAGGCCGTGAGCGTCTCGGGCCCGCGGGAGTTGGACACGGACACGTCGTGACCGAGGGCGGTGAGCCGCCGGGTCAGGTTGCCGCCGATGTTGCCCGCTCCGATGATGCCGATCCTCATGTCCTCGCCACGCCCCTTCCGGAGGTGAACAGCGGCCCGTGGAGTCCCATGGAGTCCCGTGACCGGGTCAACCGGCGCGGCGGGTCGGCTGTTCCGGCTCCGGGTGCGGCTCCTCGCCGTCCCGGGCACGGCGAGGGGCCCGGTCCGCAGCATGGACCGGGCCCCTTCGCTCGGCAGGGCGAGCCGGGCGCCTACTTGTTCAGGTAGGCCCAGAACTCGTCGAAGCTCAGCCGCTTGTCGCCGTCGAGGTCACGGGTCTTGATGACGACCTCGGCGACCGACTCGGTGACGTTCCAGTCACCCGACTGGGCCAGGGCGGCCTTGAACTCGGTAGCGGTGATGAACCCGTCACCGTCCGTATCGATCCGCTCGAACTGCTTGCGTGCTTCCTCGATGTCCGCCACCGGTCCGCCCCTCATCTCGTGCTGTACGTCCTGCTGGCGCAGGTCTGACGCAGGTCAGATTAACCGGCCGGGCACGCCTCCAGCGCGGCGCCCACCCGGGCGCACTCCTCGTGGTGCGCCGCCTCGGGCCCGGTGCTCTGCACCTCGGCGAGCAACTCACGGTGACGGCCGGCCCGGTGAGGGCGTGCGACCGCGTGCGCGTCCGCGATCCTGCCCGCCCGCCACCGGCCGTGACCGGCCCGGTCTCACCGGAACACGCCCGTGTGGCCCAGCGAGTAGCGGCCGGGCTGCGGGTAGACGGCGAGGCCGTGCGGGCCGCTGCCGACCGGGATGCGGGCGAGCTGGGTGCCGGTGCGGGTGTCGACGGCGTACACCTCGGCGTCGTAGCGGCCGGACAGCCACAGCACCTTGCCGTCGGCGGAGACACCGCCCATGTCGGGGCTGCCGCCGTCGGGCAGCTGCCACTTCTTGGTCAGCCTGTCCTGGGTGAAGTCGAAGACGGAGATCGTGCCCTCGCCGCGGTTGGTCACGTACATCTCCCGCGAGTCGCGGCTGACGTAGAGGCCGTGACAGCCCTTGCCGGTGGGCATCAGGGTGGGCTTGCCGAACCGGTCGCCGTCGAGGACCCACATCCCGTGGGCCATCATGTCGGCGATGTAGAACTTCCTGCCGTCGGGCGAGATCTTCACGTCCTGCGGCATGGCGCCCTGGAACGGCAGCCGCTGCTGCCCGACGACCTCCATCTTCTCGGTGTCGACCTTGAGCAGCTCGCCGCTGAACTCGCAGGAGACGATGAAGTAGCGTCCGTCGAGGGAGAAGTCGGCGTGGTTGACGCCGTAGCAGGAGACCGGGACGGTCTTCCTGGTCTCCATGGTGTGCGGGTCGCGGAAGACCAGTTGCCGGTCGAGGGAGGCCATGACGACGGCGTACCTGCCGTTGGGTGTGAAGTAGAGGTTGTAGGGGTCGTGGACCTCGACCTCCTTGCCCGCCTTGCCGGTCCTCGGGTCGATCGGGGTGAGGGTGTGGCCGCGGTTGTTGTTGACCCACAGCGTCCTCAGGTCCCAGGACGGGACGACGTGCTGCGGCTGCCGGCCCACCCGGATCGCCTCGGTGACCTCGTACGTCTTCGGGTCGATGACGGTGACCGTGTCGGACTCGGTGTTGGGGACGTAGACCCGGGACGGGAAGTCCTTGACCACCGGGGACAGCTTGTTCGGGCGGTCGGCCGCGTACACGTCCTCGGGGTCCAGGACGGGCGGCATGCCGGGCAGGCCCTCGACGGGCTTCTTCTCGGACGGTGCGGGCACGGCGGCCTCGGTGCCGCGCGCCTCGGAGGCCCGGTCCCCGCTCCCGGTGCCGCAGGCGGCGAGGACGGCGAGGGCTGCACCCGCGACCAGGGTGCTCTTGAGGAGATGGGGGCGCATTGCACCATTTAATGAGCGACTGGCAGGGAAACCCGCGATTCGCCCGTCCGGCGACCGGGTGAGGCACGGGACGCGCTCAGCGGTCGGCGACCCGCATCTCGAACCAGGTGGTCTTGCCCCGGGGCAGGAGGTCGACCCCCCAGCGGTCGGACAGCTTGTCGACGAGGAACAGGCCCCGGCCGCTGATGTCCATCTCCTGGACGGGCATCAGGCAGGGCAGACCGCGGGAGGGGTCGCGGACCTCGACGCGGATCCAGCCGCGGCGCCGGTGCAGACGCAGCCCGAAGACCCGGGCGCCGGTGTGGCGCACGGCGTTGCCGACCAGCTCGGAGACGAGCAGGACCGCGTCCTCGGTGGTCTTCGGGGTGAGGCCCCAGTGGCGCAGGACCACGACCTGGGTGAGCCGTCTCGCGGTGGCGGCGGACTCGGGACGGGACGGCAGTGGAACCTCTGCCTCCGCCGGGTTGCCGTACAACTCCAGCGCCTTGAGCGCGTGTTCGTCCTCGACGGTCGGCGACCAGCGCGCCGCGGCCGCATGTGCGTGTCCCCGCGGCTGTTCCATACCCTCCAGCCCCGCCATGCCCCCATCATGGCCGCCCGGGGCACCCGAAGGGGCCGTTCCCGGGGAATACACCCCGGGGAACGAGGGGTGGAACGACGATCGTCTGACATATGCCAAAGGCATCTCGACGTCTCCGGCATCCGCCGTGACCTGCTGGAACGCCCTACTCCGGCACAATCGCCGGACTCTCCCGCTCCGGCACGCTTAAGGTTGCCTTAAGGCTGTCATAAACCGCCCCATCGAGGGACCCCGGGTCAGACACCGCGTCAATGGCAAGCCCCTGGCCGGATGTTCAGAGGAACTTCGCCTTGCCCGGCCCCTCCTCCACGAAGCTGCGCATCCCGCGCGCGCGGTCCTCGGTGGCGAACAGACCCGCGAACCAGTTCCGTTCGATCGCGAGACCCGTGTCGATGTCCGTCTCCAGGCCGGTGTCGATCGACTCTTTCGCGGCGCGCAGCGCGAGCGCCGGGCCCTGGGCCAGCTTCGCGGCCCAGGCGTGCGCCTGGGTGTACACCTCGTCGACGGGGACGACCCGGTCCACCAGACCGATCTCACGGGCCTCCTCGGCCTTCACCATGCGGCCCGTGAAGATGAGGTCCTTGGCCTTGGAGGGGCCGACCAGGCGGGCCAGGCGCTGGGTGCCGCCGGCGCCCGGGATCAGCCCGAGCAGGATCTCCGGCTGGCCGAGCTTGGCGTTCTCGCCGGCGATGCGGAAGTCCGCGCACAGGGCGAGTTCGCAGCCACCGCCCAGCGCGTAGCCCGTCACGGCCGCGACGACCGGCTTGGGGATCCTGGCCACCGCCGTGAACGAGTCCTGGAGGCCGCGGGCGCGCAGGACCATCGCGGTGTGGTCCATCGCCTGCATCTCCTTGATGTCCGCGCCGGCCGCGAACACCTTCTCGCCGCCGTAGATCACCACGGCCCGCACGTCCTCGCGGCGCGTGGCCTCCTCGGCGAGTTCCTTCAGCCGGTCCTGCGTGGCGATGTCCAGCGCGTTCATGGGCGGGCGGTCGAGACGGATCGTGCCGACGCCTTCAGCGACTTCGAGAGAGACGGTCATGGGCAGCAGGTTAACCGGGACTAACAGAAGGGGCCCCGGTGCGGTCGGTCACACCGGGGCCCCCACGTCCTGCGCTGCCTACTTCTTCCACTTCTCCCAGGACATGTTCCAGCCGTTGAGCCCGTTGTCCGGGTCGACGATCCGGTCCTTCGAGTTCTTGACGACCACCACGTCGCCGATCATCGAGTGGTTGAAGAACCACGCGGCCGGCACCTTCTTGTCCCAGCCGCCGCGCACGTCGCGCAGGCCGATGCAGCCGTGGCTGGCGTTGTAGTTGCCGAAGGCGCCGCTCGCCCAGTAGTTGCCGTGCAGGAAGGTGCCGGAGGTGGTCAGGCGGACGGCGTGCGGAACGTCCTTGATGTCGTACTCGCCGCCGTAGCCGACCGTCTCGCCGTTCATCCGGGTGACGGTGAGCATCTCGCTGATGACCATCTGGCCGTTCCAGGTCTCCATGCCGGGCTGGCCGGTGGTGACCGGGATGGTCTTGATGGTCTTGCCGTCGCGCATGACCTTCATCGTCAGCTTCTTGGCGTCGACCACGGAGACCTGGCTGCGGCCGATGGTGAACTTCACCGTCTTGTCCTGCTCGCCGTAGACGCCGGAGCGGCCCTCGACGCCGTCGAGGTTCAGGTCGACGGTCACCTTGGTGCCGGGCTTCCAGTACTTCTCGGGGCGGAAGTCGAGACGGTCGTTGCCGAACCAGTGGCCCTCGACGTCGACGGCCGGCTCCGTCTTGATGCGGATGGCCTTCTGGACGTCCTCCGGGTTGGTGATGCCCCGGGAGAAGCGGATGGAGAACGGCATTCCGACGCCGACCTTGGAGCCGTCCTCGGGGGTGAAGGTGCCGGTGAAGGTGTTCTCCGGGGTCAGCGTGGTGAAGCCCGCGTCCTCCGCGGCGGTGCGGCCCTGGGAGTCCTTGGCCACCGCGTGGACCGTGTACTTCGTGGCGCCGGACAGATGGGTGGACGGCGTCCAGCTGGCGCCGTCCCCGGATATCTCGCCGTCGATCTTCCCGCCCTCGGCGTCCTTGACCTCGACCTCGGTCAGCTTGCCCTTCGACGCGGTGACCTTCAGCGCACCGCTCGTGTCGACGGACTTGGCCCCGTCCTTCGGGGTGATGCCGACGACCGCCTCGGACTGCTTGCTCTGCGCGCTGCCCGAGTCCTTGCCGTTGTTGCCGCCTTCGCCGGAGCCGGAGCCGCTCTCCCCGCCGCCGCACGCCGTGACGGCGAGCAGCAGCACGCCGATCGCCGACGCGAGCACTCCGTTCCTGCGCCCAACCGACGCCCCCGATATCGGTCGCCCGTTCACGTGGTTCTCCCCTCCCAGGGCCTGGTCAGGCCCGCACCCCGCGCGTCCCCCGCGCGTCGGCGCATATTAACCACAAGGCACCGGCCGCAGGCGGCCCCCGATTGTCACCGTTCGGTCCCAACGGATCCCGGGCCAACCCGCCCCTCTGTCCCGCTACTTCACCGCACTGCCCGCCTTCCATGCATTCCAGCCCATATTCCATCCTCCGAGCCCGTTGTCGGGAGAGACCTTTTTGTCATTGCTGTTGACGACCTCGACGACGTCCCCGACGAGGCTGCGGTCGAAGAACCAGCCGGCCGGGGTGTCCGACCCGCCGCCCTTCACGTCACGCAGCCCGATGCAGCCGTGGCTGACGTTGGTCCGGCCGAACACGGTGTGGTGCGCCCAGTAGTTGCCGTGCAGGAAGGTGCCCGAGTCGGTCAGGCGCATGGCGTGCGGAACGTCCGGGATGTCGTACTCGCCCTTGCCGTCGCGCTTCTTGAAGCCGACGGTGGCGCCGTCCATCCGGGTGACGTCGAGCATCTCCGTCACCACCATCTTGCCGTTGTACGTGGTGTTCTTGGGCGCGCCCGCCGTGACGGGCACGGTGGCGAGGGGCTCGCCGTCGCGCCGGACCTCCATGGAGTGCGCGGCGGCGTCGACCACGGAGACCTGGCTGCGGCCCACGGTGAAGGAGAACGTCTTGTGCTGGAGGCCGTAGACGCCGGGTGCGCCCTCGACGTCGCGCAGCCGCAGGGCGACGGTGACCTGGGTTCCGGGCTTCCAGTAGTCCCGGGGGCGGAAGTCGAGACGGGCGGCGCCGAACCAGTGCGGGCGGATCTCGACGGGCGGGCGGGCGGTGACCCGGACCGCGCGTTCGACGGCGGCGCGGTCGGTGATCTCGCGGTTGAACTCCAGGGAGACGATCATGCCGATGCCGACCGTGGCGCGGTTCTCCGGGGCGACGTAGCCGATGAAGCGTTCCTCGGGGACGTGGGTGGTGAAGGTCGTGTGCCGGGCCGAGCGGCGTCCGTCGCCGTCCACCGCCACCGCGTCGATGGTGTACTCGGCTGCCAGCGCGAGCCGCTCTTCGTCGGGTTCCCAGGTCAGGCCGTCCGCGGAGAGGCGCCCGGGCACCTGGGTCTCCTGCGCGTCCTGCGACCTGACGACCTTCACCTTCTCCAGCCGGCCGTCGGGCACGCGCACCCGCAGCTTCCTCCCGGGGCGCACACCCCTGCTGCCGTCGTCGGGCGAGACCTCGATGACGTCCTCGGGCGCCGGGGGCGCGCCGAACACCCCGGCGATCCCACCCGCGTCGTCCGAGGTACACCCCGTGGCCCCGGCGAGGAGCCCTGCCCATGTCACTACGGCGGCCAGCGCGGCCCTCGCGCGCCGCGCGCGCCCTTGTACGTGCCTCACGCGGTGCCCAACGACCGGCCGTGTCCCCGGGAAACGACCATGCCCGCCCCCGGGGAAACGTGAGTGCGACGCATGCTCTGGGCAGAACAGTGGGGAGGACGACGCGCAGGGGAGCCGCGACCCGGGCCGCCGCACAGGGCCGCACTTCTCTGTCCCCCGTCGTCCCACGAGCCGGTGGGAGGCTGACAGGTGTCCAGCGCAGCCGAGCAGGAGGCGGTGGCCGGTCATCGGGCCACCGGGAACGGGCGCCAGGCCGCCGCCGTGAACGGAGCACGGCGGGCCGCGCCGCCGCCCACCGTGCCCGCGTGGCCGGGCGCTCCGACCCCGCTGGGTGCCCGGTTCCGGGTCGGCCCGGACGGGGTGGCGGGCACCAACTTCGCGTTGTGGGCGGGCGGAGCCGAGGGCGTGGAGCTGTGCCTGTTCGACGAGACGGGCAAGGAGTCGCGGGTCCGGCTCGCCGAGCTGACCCACGAGATCTGGCACGGCTTCGTCCCGGGCGTGCTGCCCGGCCAGCGCTACGGCTACCGGGTGCACGGCCGCTGGGACCCGTGGACCGGCGCCCGCTGGAACCCGGCGAAGCTGCTGCTCGACCCGTACGCCCGCGCGGTGGACGGCGACTTCGGCCTGCCGCCGGAGGTCTACGGGCACGTCCGCGACTGGCCGCAGCAGCACGTCGCCGACACCGTGCGCGACGACCGGGACTCGGCGCCGTACGTGCCGAAGGGCGTCGTCGTCCACGATGACGACGACTGGGCCGACGACCGCCGGCCGAAGACCCCCTGGGCCGACTCGGTGATCTACGAGCTGCACGTCAAGGGCTTCACCCGGCTGCACCCGGGCATCCCCGAGGAGCTGCGCGGCACCTACGCCGGTCTCGCGCACCCGGCGGCGGTCGAGCACCTGGTGAAGCTGGGGGTGACGGCGGTGGAGCTGCTGCCGGTGCACCAGTTCGCCCACGAGGACCACCTGCTGCGCAGGAGCCTCAGGAACTACTGGGGCTACAACTCCATCGGATACTTCGCCCCGCACGCCGGCTACGCGGCCTCCGGGACGAGAGGGCAGCAGGTCGGCGAGTTCAAGCGGATGGTGCGCGCCCTGCACGCGGCCGGGATCGAGGTCATCCTGGACGTGGTCTACAACCACACCGCGGAGGCGGGCGAGCTGGGTCCGACGCTGTCCTTGAAGGGCGTCGACAACCGCGGCTACTACCGCCTCCAGGACGACGCCCGCCGCTACGCCGACTACACCGGCTGCGGCAACACCCTGCACGTGGTCCAGCCGCACGTGCTGCGCCTGATCACGGACTCGCTGCGGTACTGGGTGACCGAGATGGGCGTGGACGGCTTCCGCTTCGACCTGGCGGCGGCGCTGGCCCGCTCCATGCACGACGTCGACATGCTGTCCCCGTTCCTCGCGGTCATCGCCCAGGACCCGGTGCTGCGCCGGGTGAAGCTGATCGCCGAGCCGTGGGACGTGGGGTCGGGCGGCTACCAGGTGGGCGCCTTCCCGCCGCTGTGGACGGAGTGGAACGACCGGTACCGCAACGCTGTACGGGACTTCTGGCGGCACGCGCTGCCGGACGTCCGGGAGATGGGCTACCGGCTGTCGGGCTCCAGCGACCTGTACGCCTGGGGCGGGCGCAGGCCGTACGCGTCGGTCAACTTCATCACCGCGCACGACGGTTTCACCCTGCGCGACCTCGTGTCCTACGAGCGCAAGCACAACGAGGCCAACGGCGAGGGCAACCGGGACGGCACGGACGACAACCGGGCCTGGAACTGCGGCGCCGAGGGCGAGACGGACGACGAGGGGGTACGGGCGCTCAGGCGCCGGCAGCTCAGGAACCTGCTGACCACGCTGCTGCTGTCGACGGGCGTGCCCATGCTGGTCGCGGGCGACGAACTGGGCCGCACCCAGCGCGGCAACAACAACGCGTACTGCCAGGACAACGAGATCGGCTGGCTGGACTGGGAGCTGCTGGAGGACCCCGCCTGGCAGGCCCTGTTCGCACTGACCTCCCGGCTGATCGCGCTGCGCCACCGGCACCCGGTGCTCAGGCGCAGGGCGTTCTTCTCGGGCCGGGCGCAGACCGCGGACGGACTGCGCGACCTGGCCTGGTTCACCTCGCGGGGCACGGAGATGACCGAGCAGGACTGGTACGCGCCCGCCGCCACACTGGGCATGTACCTGTCCGGCCGGGACATCCCGGGCCGCGACGAACGCGGGGAGCAGATCCTCGACGACAGCTTCCTGGCCGTGCTGCACGCGGGTGAGGGGCCCGTGGACTTCGTACTGCCGGGGCCGCCCTGGGCCGAGCGGTACGAGGTGGTCGTGGACACGAGCCTGGAGGAGCAGGGGGAGGCGCCGGGCGTGGAGCACCGGGCGGGTTCGGAGATCACGATGCCGGCGCGGGCGGTGCTGCTGCTGCGGGTGACGGGCTGAGGCATCGTTTCGCCGACCGGGCGGGAGGGCGGCGCGGGGCACACCGGCCACCTGTGCGACCCGGTCGACGACCGGCGCGAGCGGGCCGATCTCGCGCCGGGGCGGCCGGAGTTGCCGGCGGAGCCGAGGACGGGGATCGCGCTCCGGCGGCATCGGCCGATCGGCTGACGCGGACGTACGACCCGTCGAACGTTCCCCCAGGTCGCAGGACCAAGGCCCGGGCCGGGTCCGGCCAAAACTCGGTGGGCAGTGTCAGTGGCGATCCGTAGTCTCGCTGCTGATGGCCACGACACCCGCCCCCGCCCAGGACCGTTCCGCCGTGCGTTCGCTGCTGCGCCTGTGGCCGTACGTGCGGCCCGTGCGGGCGCGGCTGTCCAGTGCCGCGTGCGTCGCGGTACTCGCCTCTTGCGTGGGCCTGGTGATCCCGCTCGTCCTGAAGTGGATGGTCGACGGGCCGATCGCCCGGCGGGACCCGGCCGGAGTGTGGTTCGGCGCGCTGTACCTGCTGTTGCTCGGCTTCACGGAGGCCCTGCTGTTCGGGCTGCGGCGGTGGCTGGTGGCCCGTCCGCTCACCCACGTCGAGGCGTCCATGCGGGCGGGGCTGTACCGGCACCTGCAGCGGCTGCCGGTGGCCTTCCACGACCGGTGGGCCTCGGGGCAGTTGCTCTCCCGGGCCACCACGGACCTGATGCTGCTGCGCCAGTTCCTCGCCTTCCCGCTGACGTTCCTGCTGGTCAACGGGGTGACGATCGTCGTCGGCGTGGTCATCATGCTGCTCCAGGACTGGACGCTGGGGCTGGTCGTCCTCGGGCCCGCCGTGCCCGTCGTGGTCACCTGCGTGATCTTCGAGAAGCAGTACGCGCAGGTGGCCCGGCGGGCCCAGGACCAGGTCGGCGACCTGACGACGGTCGTCGAGGAGAGCGTGCTCGGCATCCGCATCATCAAGGGCTTCGGCCGCCACCGCAGTCAGGCCCGGGCGTTCCGGGACCTGTCGAGGACGCTGCGCGGCACGGAGCTGCGCAAGGCACGGCTGCTGGCGACGATCTGGGGCGTCATCGTGACGCTGCCGGAGGTCGCGATCGGGGCGGCGCTGGTGGTGGGGGCCGTCCAGGTGGCGGACGGTTCCCTGTCGGCCGGGACACTGGTGGCGTTCCTGTCGACGGCGCTGGCCCTGCGGTGGCCGGTGGAGTCGATCGGGTTCCTGCTGGCGATGAGCCAGGAGGCGGCGACGGCGACGGAGCGGTTCTTCGAGGTGATGGACGAGGAGGCGGAGCACGCCTCCTCGAGCGCGCAGGCCTCCTCGAGCGCGCACGCCTCCTCGAGCGCGCAGGCCTCCTCGAGCGCGCACGCCTCCTCGAGCGCGCAGGCCTCCTCGAGCGCGCTCACCGGCGCGAGGCGGCCGGAGGACACCGGGCTGCGCTTCCACCACGTCCAGTTCCGCTACCCGGACGCCGAGCCCGGTTCCGCGCCCGTGCTGCGGGACGTCGACCTGCACATCCGCTCCGGCGAGTCCATGGCCCTGGTCGGTGCCACCGGCAGCGGCAAGACCACCCTCACCGCGCTCGTCCCCCGCCTCCACGAGGTGACCTCGGGCCGCATCACCCTCGACGGCATCGACATCACGGACCTGTCCAGGGAAGCGCTGCGCGCCAAGGTCGCCATGGCGTTCGAGGAGCCGACACTGTTCTCGGCCACGGTCGGCGACAACGTTCTCATGGGCGCCGGGGACACCGTCGGCCCGGCCGATCTGGAGCGTGCCCTCGCCGTCGCCCAGGCCGGCTTCGCGCACGCCCTGCCCCAGGGCACCGACACCCAGGTGGGCGAGCAGGGCCTCAGTCTCTCCGGTGGGCAGCGCCAGCGGCTCGCGCTGGCCCGGGCCGTCGTCGGGCAGCCGGAGTTCCTCGTCCTGGACGACCCGCTGTCGGCGCTGGACGTACACACCGAGGCCGCCGTGGAGGCCGCTCTGCGGCACGTCCTCGCGGACACCACCGCCCTCATCGTCGCGCACCGCCCGTCCACCGTGCTGCTCGCCGACCGTGTCGCCCTGCTGTCCGGCGGCCGGATCGCCGCGGTCGGCACCCACCACGAACTGCTGCGCGAGAACGCCGAGTACGCGCATCTGATGTCTGGGGAAGAGGAGGGCGCACGATGACCACGGCCACCGGCGCACCGCCCGGCAGCAAGCCCGGCGACCGGCCCGACGACCGGTCCCCCTCCCCCGGCGACCCGTTCGACCGGGACGTCCTGCCCACCCCGCCGGGCGCCACCGGGGCCCTGCTGCGCTCCCTGCTCGCGCCCATGAAGGCCCGGGTCGCGGTCACGACGCTCCTGTTGCTGCTCCAGCAGGCGGTCGTGCAGGCGGGTCCGCTGCTCGTGGCGTACGCCATCGACCGCGGTGTGCCGGCGTTCCGGGCGCAGGACCACGGGCCGCTGATCGCGGTGGGCGTCGCCTATCTGACGTGCGCGCTGGCCGCCGGCGGGCTGCAGTTCGCCTTCGTCGCCGCCGCGGCCCGGGTCAGCCAGGACGTGCTGCTGGATCTGCGCGGCCGGATCTTCCGCCACGCGCAGGCGCTGAGCGTGGACTTCCACGAGCGCTACACCTCGGGCCGGCTCA
Organism: Streptomyces sp. NPDC047880; assembly: GCF_040706515.1. Lineage (NCBI taxonomy): Bacteria > Bacillati > Actinomycetota > Actinomycetes > Kitasatosporales > Streptomycetaceae > Streptomyces > Streptomyces sp. NPDC047880. Next base: position 321,168 of record NZ_JBEZOK010000006.1, read on the forward strand.
TCTCCCGCTCCACGACCGACGTGGAGTCGCTGCGCGAACTGCTGGACGAGGGCCTCCAGGAGCTCGTGACGGTGATCCTTTCCTTCGTCTACATCTCGGCGATGCTGCTCTGGCTCGACCTGGGGCTCGGGGGCGTGGCGGTGGCGTCCCTGGTGCCGCTCCACGCGCTCGTGCGGTGGTACCGGCGGCGGGCCGGGCGGGTGTACCGGGTGCGGTCGACCGCCATCGCGGCCGTGATCGTCAAGTTCGTCGAGACGATGAACGGCATCCGGCCGGTGCGCGCCTTCCGACGCGAGTCCGCCAACGACGCGGACTTCGGCGAGCTCAACCGGCGGCACGAGCGGGTCAACGGCGACGCGCTGCTGGAGATGGCCCGCTACGTCACCGGTTCGCGGCTGATCGCCAACACGGCGGTCGCGGCGATCGTCCTGTGGGGTGCCCACCGGGTCGCGGACGGCACGCTGGCCCTCGGTGTGCTCGCGGCGGCCGTGCTGTACCTGCGGCGGCTCTACGACCCCATCGACCGGCTCGGGATGTTCCTGAACTCCTACCAGTCGGCGGCGGCCTCGCTGGAGAAGATCGCCGGCCTGCTCGCCCAGACCCCCTCGGTCCCCGAGCCGGCCGCCCCGCGGCAGCTTCCGCCGCTGGAGGGCGAACACCCCGGCCGGGAAGTGGTCTTCGACGGCGTCCGCTTCGGCTACCGCACCGGCGGGGAGGTGCTGCCCGCGTTCGGCCTCACCCTGCCGGCGGGGCAGACGGTCGCGGTCGTGGGCTCCACGGGCGCCGGGAAGTCGACGCTGGCCAAGCTGCTGGCCCGGTTCTACGACCCCTCCGGCGGCCGCGTGCTGCTGGACGGCGTCGATCTGCGCGACCTCGCCGTGCCCGAACTGCGGCGCGGGGTGGTCATGGTGACGCAGGAGACGTTCCTGTTCTCCGGCACGGTCGCCGACAACATCGCGATCGGCCGGCCCGACGCCACCCGCGAGGAGATGGAGCAGGCGGCGAAGGAGATCGGCGCGCACGACTTCATCAGCGCCCTGCCCGACGGCTACGACACCGACGTGCGCAAGCGGGGCGGCCGGATCTCCGCCGGGCAGCGGCAACTGGTCGCGTTCGCCCGGGCGTTGCTGGCCGACCCGGCGGTGCTGATCCTCGACGAGGCGACCAGCTCGCTGGACGTCCCCGGGGAGCGTGCGGTGCAGCAGGCCATGAAGACGGTGCTGAAGGGCCGTACGGCCGTGGTCATCGCGCACCGGCTGTCGACCGTGGAGATCGCGGACCGGGTCCTGGTGATGGAAGACGGCCGGATCGTGGAGGACGGCGAACCGGCCGAACTCATCGCGGGGACCGGCCGGTTCGCGGATCTGCACCGGGCCTGGCGGGACAGCCTGGCGTAGGGCGCGCAGCGGCGGCGTCCGGGGCCCGCACCCGTCGGGCCAGGTGGTCGTCGCCGTACCGGCGGCTCGCGGGCGCAGCGCTCCTGCGCCCCGGCGCAGCGAAGCGTCGGCTCGGGGAAACGTCCGCATACCGAACATGAACTTCCGGACAACGAACCGTTTCCGGCCATACTTTTGACGCGGTCCTGACAGAAAGCGCGCTCCCCTGCCACGCTTCCCACGACTGCTCCACAGGAACCCCACAGCAACACCTCCACCTCCCCAGGCCGGGCGACCCCCGGTCCCGCAGAAGGAGTCAGTGTTGAGAAGCAGTTCCTCGCGAAGAGGCACCTCCCACAGACGCACTCCCCACACCACCGCGGCCGTGGCCCTCGCCGGCGTCGCCGCGCTGATCGCCGCCGCCGTCCAGAGCGGCACCGCGGTCGCCGCCCCGGAACAGGCACCGGCGGCCGCGAGCAAGGCGGTCCCCGGCGCGGAGTCGGTCAAGCTCAGCCCCGCCCAGCGGGCCGCGCTGATCCGCAAGGCCGAGGCCCGCACGGCGCAGACGGCCCAGGACCTGGGCTTGGGCGCCAAGGAGAAGCTGGTCGTCCGTGACGTCGTGAAGGACGCCGACGGCACGGTCCACACCCGCTACGAGCGCACCTACGACGGCCTGCCCGTCCTCGGCGGCGACCTGGTCGTCAAGACCGCCGGGTCCGGTGCGGCCAAGGCGGTCGTCAAGGCGACCCGCGCCGCCATCAAGCCGGCCACCACCACCCCCGCCGTCTCCGCCGCCAAGGCGCAGAAGCAGGCGCTGGCCGTCGCCAAGGCGGACGACACCAAGAGCGCCGATGTCGACAAGGCGCCGCGCAAGGTGATCTGGGCGGCCAACGGCAAGCCCACCCTCGCCTACGAGACCGTCGTGGGCGGCCTCCAGAAGGACGGCACGCCGAACGAGCTGCACGTCGTCACCGACGCCGCCACGGGTGCCAAGCTCTACGAGTACCAGGGCATCGAGAACGGCACCGGCAACACGATGTACAGCGGAACGGTGACGCTCGGCACCACGCAGTCCGGGTCGGCGTACAACCTCACGGACGGCGCGCGCGGCGGCCACAAGACGTACAACCTCAACCGCGGCACGTCCGGCACCGGCACGCTGTTCTCCGGTCCCGACGACGTGTGGGGCAACGGCAGCCCCTCCAACGCGGAGACCGCGGGGGCGGACGCGCACTACGGCGCCGCGCTGACGTGGGACTACTACAAGAACGTGCACGGGCGTTCGGGCATCAAGGGCGACGGTGTCGGCGCCTACTCCCGCGTCCACTACGGCAACAACTACGTCAACGCCTTCTGGTCCGACAGCTGCTTCTGCATGACCTACGGCGACGGGTCGGGCAACACCCACCCGCTGACGTCCATCGACGTGGCCGGTCACGAGATGACCCACGGCGTCACGTCCAACACCGCGGGCCTCGTCTACAGCGGCGAGTCCGGCGGTCTGAACGAGGCCACCTCCGACATCTTCGGATCGACGGTCGAGTTCTACGCGAACAACTCCTCCGACGTCGGTGACTACCTCATCGGCGAGGAGATCGACATCAACGGCGACGGCAGCCCGCTGCGCTACATGGACAAGCCCAGCAAGGACGGCGCGTCCAAGGACAGCTGGTACTCGGGCATCGGCTCGGTCGACGTGCACTACTCGTCGGGCCCCGCCAACCACTTCTTCTACCTGCTCTCCGAGGGCAGCGGCACCAAGACCATCAACGGTGTCACGTACAACTCGGCCACCTCGGACGGCCTTCCGGTCACCGGCATCGGCCGGGACAAGGCGGAGAAGATCTGGTTCCGCGCGCTCACCACGAAGTTCACCTCGAACACCAACTACGCGGGCGCCCGCACCGGCACCCTCGCGGCCACGGGTGAGCTGTACGGCACGGACAGCGCCGAGTACAAGGCGGTCCAGGACGCGTGGGCGGGCGTCAACGTCGGCACCCGCTCCGGCGGCGGAGGCGGCGGCGGCACGTCCTTCGAGAACACCGCAGACGTGGCGATCCCGGACCGCGGCGCGGCGGTCACCTCGCCGGTCACCGTCTCCGGCCGGACGGGCAACGCGCCGTCCAACCTCCAGGTCGCGGTGGACATCGTCCACACCTACATCGGTGACCTCAAGGTGGACCTGGTCGCCCCCGACGGCACGGTGTACACGCTGAAGGGCTACGGCACCGGCGGAAGCGCGGACAACATCAACACCACCTACACGGTGAACGCCTCCTCCGAGGTGGCCAACGGCGTCTGGAACCTCCGGGTCCAGGACAACGCGGCCATCGACACCGGCTACATCAACAGCTGGAAGCTGACCTTCCCGTAGACCGGTAGCTCCACAGGCCATCCGGCCCTCGAGTCAGGGCGCCGCCCCGGTGGGTTCGAATCCCCCGGGGCGGCGTCCGTTTCACGTGTCCTCGCGTACATCTGGCCGTCGAGTTCCGGCCAACATCACGCCTCTCTCCTGACATGTACGCGTCCCCAGTGCCACTCTTCCCCCACGCCGCACAGCACCACAGCACTTCCCCCACATCGAGGAGCTTGTGTGTCCACCTCTCTCTACGCGCGTCAAAAGCGCGCCACGCTGGCCATCGCCACCGCTGTCGCCGCCGGCGCCCTGCTCACCACCGGCCTGACCTCCGGCAGCAGCGCCGCTGCCGACTCCGCGAGCAAGCCGGCCCTCGCCGCGGCCCCCGTGCTGCTCTCCGCGCCCGCCCGCACCGCGCTCATCCAGGAGCAGCAGGCGGACGCCACGAAGACCGCCGACGCGATAGGCCTCGGCGCCCAGGAGAAGCTGGTCGTCAAGGACGTCGTGAAGGACGCCGACGGCTCGGTGCACACCCGCTACGAGCGCACCTACGGGGGCCTGCCGGTCCTCGGCGGCGACCTCGTGGTGCACGAGTCGAAGTCCGGCACGACCAAGGGCGTCACCAGAGCCACCAAGGCGGCCCTGAAGGTCGCCTCGCTCAAGCCCGGGGTCACCGCCGCCACGGCCGAGCAGCAGGCCGTGACCCTCGCCAAGGCGGCCGGCTCGGCCAAGGCCGAGGCGAACTCCGCTCCCCGCAAGGTGATCTGGGCCGCGAGCGGCAAGCCGGTCCTCGCCTACGAGACCGTCGTCGGCGGCCTCCAGGAGGACGGCACCCCGAACGAGCTGCACGTCATCACCGACGCCGCCACCGGCAAGAAGCTCTACGAGTACCAGGGCATCGAGACCGGCACCGGCAACACCACGTACAGCGGCCAGGTCACCCTCAGCACCACCAAGTCCGGGTCGACCTACAACCTCACGGACGGCACCCGCGGCGGCCACAAGACCTACAACCTCAACCGCGGCACCTCCGGCACCGGCACCCTCTTCTCCGGCGCCGACGACGTCTGGGGCACCGGCGACCCGTCCAACGCCGAGACCGCCGCCGCCGACGCGCACTACGGCGCCCAGATCACCTGGGACTTCTACAAGAGCACCTTCGGCCGCAACGGCATCCGCAACGACGGCAAGGCCGCCTACTCGCGGGTCCACTACGGCAACAGCTACGTCAACGCCTTCTGGTCCGACAGCTGCTTCTGCATGACCTACGGCGACGGCTCGGGCAACACCAACCCGCTGACCTCGCTGGACGTGGCGGCGCACGAGATGAGCCACGGTCTGACGTCGGCCACGGCGGGCCTGAACTACAGCGGCGAGTCCGGCGGCCTGAACGAGGCCACCAGCGACATCTTCGGCGCGGGCGCCGAGTTCTTCGCGGGCAACTCCTCCGACGTCGGTGACTACCTCATCGGCGAGGAGATCGACATCAACGGCGACGGCACCCCGCTGCGCTACATGGACAAGCCCAGCAAGGACGGCTCGTCCAAGGACAGCTGGTCCTCCGGCCTGGGCGGCGTGGACGTCCACTACTCCTCCGGTCCCGCCAACCACTTCTTCTACCTGCTGTCCGAGGGCAGCGGCTCGAAGACGATCAACGGCGTGACCTACAACTCGCCCACGTCCAACGGCTCCACGGTCACCGGCATCGGCCGCACCAAGGCGCTGCAGATCTGGTACAAGGCGCTGACGACGTACATGACGTCGACGACCAAGTACGCGCAGGCCCGCACCGCGACCCTGAACGCGGCCTCGGCTCTGTACGGCGCGTCCAGCACCGAGTACAAGGCGGTCGCCGCCGCCTGGTCGGCCGTGAACGTCGGCTGACCGAAGCACGACCACGGGCGGTACCCGGGCCCCGGGCGGGTCCGGGTACCGCCTTACTCTTGGGGACCGTGTCTTCTACGGATTCGCAGGACTTCACCTACGCCGATGTCGGCGCCACCCGTGACCAGGGTTTCTGCCCGCCGGGCTTCCGTCCCATGAACGTACGCACCCGCCTGGGCGAGGGCGAGGAGGTCTTCCGCCGTGCCTCGGAGGCGGTCCTGACCTGGGAGATGCACCGGGCCATGGGCGTGGGCATGGACACGACCGCGGACCGTGCCGCCCCCGGCGTGGACGTCACGGTCACCCTCGCCGGCGTGATCAAGGCCCCCTGCCGCGTGGTCTGGACGGTCGAGGAACCCCGCCGGGCGGGCTGGGCCTACGGCACGTTGCCCGGCCACCCGGAGACCGGCGAGGAGTCGTTCGTCGTGGACCGCACGGGAGACGGCACGGTCTGGCTCACGGTGAACGCTTTCAGCCGGCCGGCCAAGTGGTACGCGAAGGCGGGCGGCCCCGCGACGAGGGGTTTCCAGCACGCCTACGCCCGCAGGTGTGGCAGCGTCCTGCGGAACTTGTCGACGCAGGGCGCCGACTCGCCCTAGGCGCGCGGGGCTGTATCGATGAGCGGCTCCGCCGCGTGGGCGCGACAAGCCCCCACGCACCCGCACGCCACCTTCACCGCATGAGCAACCCCGCAGCCGCCACCAGCTCCTCAGAGGGCCCGGCCACCAAGCCCAACTCCGCGCTGGACGCCAACAGCCGATGCGCGGGAAGGATCCGCACCGTGTACCCAAAAGGCCCGGTGCGATCCAGCGACAAGGGCCCCTCGTACACCCAGCGCCCGTCCTGGTCGGGAGACCCCACCGGCTTCAGAGGCACGACCGTCGCGTCCCCGATCCGGTCCTCCTCGTCCACCCGCCCGGAGACGACCTGCACCTCCACGTCGTCCGGCCCGAGCTCACCGAGCCCGACCCGTACCCGCAGCCCCAGCGTCGTCCCCAGCTCGGCCAGCGCGTCCGACGCCGACGTCTCCACATGGTCGACGGTCACATCCGGCCACGCCGCCCGCACTTTCCCCTTCCACGCGGCGAGGTCGCGTGCCGCGTCCGGGCCCGTGGACCGGTGGGAGAGCGCAGCGGGCGCGTAGAGGCGCTCCACGTACTCGCGGACCATCCGCCCCGCCAGCACCTTCGGCCCGAGCAGGCTCAGCGTGTGCCGGACCATCTCGATCCACCGGTCCGGCAGCCCGCTGCGCCCGCGCTCGTAGAAGCGGGGCGTCACCCGCTGCTCCAGCAGGTCGTACAGCGCCGCGGCCTCTATGTCGTCACGGTGGTCCGGGTCGGTCCCGACGCCGTCCGCCGTGGGGATGGCCCAGCCGAAGTCGGGCTGGAACCACTCGTCCCACCAGCCGTCCAGGACGGACAGATTGAGACAGCCGTTCAGCGCGGCCTTCATGCCGGAGGTGCCGCAGGCCTCCAGCGGCCTCAGCGGGTTGTTCAGCCAGATGTCGCAGCCGGGGTACAGCTTCTGTGCCATGGCCATGCCGTAGTCCGGCAGGAACACGATCCGGTGGCGCACCCGCGGGTCGTCCGTGAACCGCACCAGCTCCTGCACGAGCCGCTTGCCGCCGTCGTCGGCCGGATGCGCCTTGCCCGCGACGACGATCTGGACCGGCCGCTCGGAGTGCAGCAACAGGTCCATCAGCCGGTCCCGGTCGCGCAGCATCAGCGTCAGGCGCTTGTACGACGGGACACGCCGGGCGAAGCCGATGGTCAGCACGTCCGGGTCGAGCACGCCGTCGATCCAGCCCAGTTCGGCCGTACCGGCGCCGCGCTGCCGCCAGGACGCCCGCAGCCGCTCCCGGACCTCCTCGACGAGCTGCTCGCGCAGCACCCGCCGCAGGTCCCAGATGTCCTGGTCGGGGATGTCGGCCACGGAGTCCCAGCGCTCCGAGCCGCCGACCGTCATCGCCTCCTCGGCGCGCCGGACGCCGATCTGCCGGGCACCGAGCCGGAACACCTCGGGGGCGACCCAGGTGGGTGCGTGCACCCCGTTGGTGACGGAGGTGATCGGCACCTCGTCCGCGTCGAAGCCGGGCCACAGGCCGGAGAACATCTCACGGCTGACGTTGCCGTGCAGCAGTGACACCCCGTTGGCGCGCTGGGCCAGGCGCAGGCCCATCACGGCCATGTTGAACAGGTTGGGCTCGCCGCCCGGGTAGCTCTCCATGCCGAGCCGCAGGACGCGGTCGACGTCGATGTCGGGCAGTTCGGCGTCGGGGCCGAAGTGCCGGGCGACCAGCTCGCGGTCGAAGCGGTCGATGCCGGCCGGGACGGGCGTGTGGGTGGTGAAGACGGTCCCGGCCCGGACCGACTCCAGCGCCGCGTCGAAGTCCAGCCCCTCGGCGCAGAGTTCGGCGATGCGTTCCAGGCCGAGGAACCCGGCGTGCCCCTCGTTGGTGTGGAAGACCTCCGGCTCGGGATGGCCGGTCAGCCGGCAGTACGTCCGTACCGCCCGGACCCCTCCTATTCCGAGGAGCATCTCCTGCAGCAGCCGGTGCTCGCTGCCGCCGCCGTAGAGCCGGTCGGTCACGCCGCGCTCGCCGAGGTCGTTCTCCTCGACGTCGGAGTCCAGCATCAGCAGCGGGACGCGGCCGACCTGCGCCAGCCAGATCCGGGCGTGCAGCTGCCTGCCGCCGGGCAGGGCGAGGGCGACCTGGGCGGGGGTGCCGTCGGGCTCCTCGAGCTGGGCCACGGGCAGCTCGTTGGGGTCGAGGACGGGGTAGTGCTCCTGCTGCCAGCCGTCGCGGGACAGGGTCTGGCGGAAGTAGCCGTGCCGGTAGAGCAGGCCGACGCCGATCAGCGGGACGCCGAGGTCGCTGGCCGCCTTGAGGTGGTCGCCGGCCAGGATGCCGAGGCCGCCGGAGTACTGGGGCAGGGCGGCCGTGATGCCGAACTCGGGTGAGAAGTAGGCGATCGCGGCGGGCAGTTCCTCGGGCTGGGTCTGGTACCAGCGCTCGCCGGTCGTGTAGTCGCGCAGATCGTCCGCGACCGCGGCGAGGCGGCTCAGGAACGAGTCGTCCCCGGCGAGCTCCGCCAGTCGCGCGGGCGGCACGCTGCCGAGCAGCCGGACGGGGTCGCCGCCCGAGGCGGCCCATCGCTCGGGGTCCACGGACCGGAACAGGTCCCGGGTCTCCGCGTGCCACGACCAGCGCAGGTTGCGGGCCAGGTCGCTGAGCGGCCGGAGGGGGTCGGGGAGAACGGGTCGGACGGTGAATCGACGGATCGCCTTCACGGGTTCCACCTCGGCGCGTTCGCTGGATTTCGCAGGGCTTCGACGACGTCTCCTACGACAGTACCGGCGTCGGCGCCCGCGCCGCTGAGGCTCCGCCACCGGACCCCCGATCGGCCTGAACCGCACCATCCGCGGATATGGCCGATTCCGCACCCATAGGCGTTCTTGTGGTGCTTCACACGCCACGAGAGGCTGCCTGTGGCGTACCGGCCCGCGCCCGCCGCACGCGGCGCCGCGCGGCAGCCGTACGCCGAGTCGAGGAGGGGAACTCGGACCATGGCTCGGTCGCGCGAGCGGCGTCTGCGCCGGACGGGGGGCCTGGCGGCGGCGGTCTGCGCCGTGACGTTTTCGGCCACCACCCTGCCCGCGCACGCCGTACCGGAGGGGCGGATAACCGGCGCCGGATCACCCGGCTCCGTGCACGGCAGTTACCTGGTGACACTGAAGGAGGGCACGCAGGCCCGGTCGGCGGCCGGAAAGGGGCTCGCCGGAAAGTACGGGGTGCGGATCAGCCACGTCTACGGCACGGTCCTGAACGGCTACGCGGTCCGGGCGGACGGGAGACGGGCCGGGCGGCTGGCCGCCGACCCTCGGGTCGCCTCGGTCGTCCAGGACACCCGCGTACGGCTCGACGGCACCCAGAAGAACCCTCCGTCCTGGGGGCTGGACCGCCTCGACCAGCCGAAGGCGCCACCGGACCGGAGCTACACCTGGCCCAGGTCGGCCGGAGCGGGGGTGACGGTGTACGTGATCGACACCGGCGTCCGGACCACCCACCGGGACTTCGCGGGCCGGGCGGGCCACGGCTGGGACTTCGTCGGGAACGACCGGGACGCCTCGGACGCCAACGGCCACGGCACGCACGTCGCCGGCACGGTCGCCGGGACGGTCCACGGCGTCGCCAAGAAGGCCCGGATCGTCTCCGTGCGCGTCCTCGACGCCGCTGGCGCGGGCACCACGGCCCGGGTGATCGCCGGGATCGACTGGGTGACCCGGCACGCGAGGAAGCCCGCGGTCGCCAACCTCAGCCTGGGCGGACCGCGCAACGAGCGGCTGGACGCGGCCGTCCGCGCCTCGATCGCCTCCGGGGTCACCTACACGGTCGCCGCGGGCAACGACGGCAGGCCGGCCGGCCTGTACTCGCCGGGGAGCGTCGAGCAGGCCGTCACGGTGGGGGCGACCGACCGGGAGGATGCAAAACCGGCCTTCTCCAATCACGGTCCGGCCCTCGATCTGTTCGCCCCGGGCGTCGATATCACCTCCGCGTCCGCGGTGAGCGACACCGCGCGGGCAACCCGTTCGGGTACCTCGATGGCGTCTCCGCACGCCGCGGGAGCCGCCGCGCTCTACTTGGCCGATCACCGGAAAGCGACTCCGGCGCAGGTCGGGAGGGCTTTGACGGCCTCAGCGGCGAACGGGAAGGTCTCCGGCCGGGGTCTCGGATCGCCGGACAAATTACTGCGGGTGCCGCGCGAGTAGGGCGAAGGAGCAGCCACGCCGGGGGCCGGCCTCGTCCGTCGCGGACGAGGCCGGTCTTGTGTGTCGACATACGCGTGAGTAGTTAACAAAGTGCCGGATTGCCCACCCGAATAGGGTGGGAAGGCTCCTGCGGGTACCCCTCTCAGGAGCACCATGCAGGACCCACCTCCCCACAGACATCCGCCTACCCACGTTGACGCGGACAGGAGCGGTCATGCCCGCCAAGCACCATTCGCCAGCACCCCCCAACCGCCGCACCACCGGGGCGCGCGCACCCGGCGGCGAACCACGCCCCGCGCGCCCGGCCGAGGCGGGCCCACCGGCCTCGCCACCACCTCCCGTGAACGACTCGACCGCCGTCGGACGCATACCCGTCCTGGACGTCCGCCCGGTGGTGCAGCAGGGACGCCGGCCGGCCAAGGCCGTCACCGGTGAGACCTTCGAGATCTCGGCGACCGTGTTCCGGGAGGGGCACGACGCGGTGGCCGCCAACGTCGTCCTGAAGGACCCCGAGGGCCGCCCCGGCCCCTGGACGCCCATGCGCGAGCTGGCCCCCGGGACGGACCGGTGGGGTGCCACGGTCACCGCCGGGGAGCCGGGCCTGTGGACGTTCACCGTCGAGGCATGGGGGGACCCGGTCAGCACCTGGCGCCATCACGCCGAGATCAAGATCCCGGCGGGCATGGACACGGACGTGGTCCTGGAGGAGGGCGCGCGTCTGTACGAGCGGGCGGCCGCCGGTGTGCCCGAGGAGGAGGGACTGCGCGACGTGATCCGCACCGCCGTCGACGCCCTGCGGGACGAGGACCGTCCCGCGGCGTCCCGTCTGGCGGGGGCGCTGACGCCGGAGGTGGACGCGGTGCTGGCCCGGTATCCGCTGCGGGAGCTGGTCACCGGCAGTG